>DAIUCM010000057.1:0-22300 GCA_036846145.1 Bacteroidota bacterium | reverse complement strand
CTGTTTATATAATGCTGAATTGCGAGAGCGAAGAAGAAATAAATGAGCTTTATAATAAATTATCGGAAGGCGGAGAAATACTGGATGAGCTCGCTTTGCAGTTCTGGGGAGATTTATTTGGCTCGGTGAAAGATAAATATGGCAAGAGCTGGATGTTCAATTACGATAAAAATCAACAAAATTTCTAAAGTTGAAGCCAATGGCTAAAAGTAATTTAATAGAAATGAATAATGTTGGCATTGTTGTAGAATCTCTGGACAAGGCTATAGCATTTTTCAAGGAAATAGGCTTACAGCTCGAAGGACGGTCAATGATAGAAGGTGAATGGGCAGGACGAGTAACAGGGCTTAAAAATCAGTCAGTTGAAGTTGCAATGATGGCTACTCCAGATGGACACAGCCGACTTGAAATTTCTCAATTTTTCACCCCCAAAACTATTTCAGATCATAGAACAGCTCCTGTAAATTCACTTGGTTATCTACGCATCATTTTTAGGGTTGACAATATTGATGAGTTATTATCGAGGCTTCTTAAGCACGGTGCTGAACTTGTGGGAGAAGTAGTTAACTATGAAAATATATATAAGCTTTGCTACATTCGAGGAACAGAAGGGCTTCTTATTGGATTAGCTGAGCAACTAGGAAATAAAACAGCAGAAGATATTTTAGAAAAATCTAAATAGAGCACTTCGGAAAAAATAAAATAGAGAATAATTATATAATCAACAAAATTCTAATAAAAATTAAAAAACCAAAACTATGAAACCAATTGAAAAATCAATCGAGATCAACGCACCGAAAGAACGTGTTTGGGATGTACTTGTAAAAGATGAACTTAACCGCCAGTGGTACGCGGAATTTATGGAAGGTTCGCACGCCCGTACCGACTGGAAACAAGGCAGCGAAGTACGTTTTTTGGATAATGATAACAACGGGATAGTAGGCCGCATTATAGAAAATAAACCTTACGAAAGCATTGTAATTGAGTATGATGGCGAAGTTAGGAACGGCCAGGACGACCTTGAAAGTGAAGCTGCTAAAGCCATGAAAGGTACACAGGAAATTTACAGGTTGCGATCTGAAAATGGTAAAACAATCCTTGACGCCCGCGCTGAAATGGACGATAATTATTATGAAATGATGAACGAAGCCTGGGACAGAGCGGCAGTGAAATTGAAACAGCTGGCAGAGAACAATTAGTCTTCATAATTCCATTTAAAAATGAAACGAAAGATGATTATAGGAATTTTAGCTGGCGTTGCTGCCATTGTTGCTTTGCCTTTAACCGCTGCTTTATTCGTTAAAAATGAATATGTTATAGAGCGCGAAATTATTATCAACAAACCCAAAGCTGAAGTTTTCAATTACGTTAAACATTTAAAGAACCAGGAAAAATTCAGCAAATGGGTAATGCTTGATCCGGCAAAGAAAACTGAAGAACGTGGCATTGATGGACAAGTTGGATTTGTTTACGCCTGGGAAAGTAAGGATAAAAGCGCTGGCAAAGGCGAACAGGAAATTAAAAACATTATTGAAGGCGAAAAAATAGATGTTGAAGTTCGTTTCGAAAGACCATTTAAAAATGTTGCCCGAACGCCATTTACTGTAGAATCTGTATCTGAAAACCAGACAAAAGTAAAATGGGGAATGATTGGCAGAAACGCTTACCCGATGAACCTGATGATTTTGTTTTTAGGCGGTGTTTTGGGTAAAGATCTCGAAGCCAGTTTAGGAAACCTCAAAAGCATTTTAGAGCAAAAGTAGATATGGCGACCAAAACAAAATCGAAAAAAGACGAAAACCAGACCGAAGCGGTGAACGATTACATGCAAAAGCTGGATCATCCGCTAAAATCGGAAATAGAATCTGTGCGAGACATTATTAAGTCGAATCCACATATTTCTGAGCGTGTAAAATGGAATGCGCCGAGCTTTTTTTACAAGGAAGATTTGGTTACTTTTCACGTTCGCTCACCAAAGCATGTTCACCTGGTGTTTCATAATATCGCCATTACGCACATAAATTCTGCGCTGCTGGAAGGTGATTTTAAGGATCGACGAATGATGTATTTTACAGATTTGGAAGATGTGAAAATGAAGCGAACCGAGCTGGAAAAAATCATCAGCGAGCTGGTGGAATTCATGAATATCAAATACAATTAAATCAAATTAAAAATTTAAAAATCAAATTACTATGGCTACTCAGGTTTTCATCAATTTACCGGTAAAAGATCTCAATAAATCAAAGGATTTTTTCACGAGCCTTGGCTTTGAATTTAACCCGCAATTCACCAATGAAGATGGCGCTTGCATGATCATTAATGAGGGCGCAAGTTATGCGATGTTGCTGCGTGAAGAATTCTTCAAAACATTCACCAGGAAAGAAATTGCAGATGCTACCAAAACCACCGAAGTTTTAATTTGCATATCGCGCGACAGCAAAGCTGAAGTGGAAGAAACTATTAACAAAGCAATTGCTGCCGGCGGAACCACTTACCGAGAGCCGCAGGATCATGGCTGGATGTATCAGCATGCCTTCGCGGATTTAGATGGCCACCAGTGGGAAGTTGCATTTATGGATATGAGCCTGCTTCCGGCAGATGTTCATCAGGGTGCAGAATCCAATTAATCAACGGATTGAAATCCTTTGTTACAAAATTGTTCGTCCCTACCAGACTTCGTTTACGCTGCGTAACAAGTCCTGTAAGGACGATGCATTTTGTAGGGATGAAATTAATTCCATCCAGTACTAATTTCCATATACCAAAATCACAAAAAATGCTTCAGTTTTAAAAAGCTGAAGCATTTTTTGCATGATGCAGATATGAACTCTACTTCAGATTTAGCTGCCAGGTAATGCCATATTTATCCTGCAGCCAGCCGAATTTTTTGCTAAAACCATAATCGTCCAATGGCATAAGCACGGAGCCGCCTTCGCTTAATTTTTCATATATTTTATTGAGTTCTGCTTCTTCATCGAAATCTACAAAAACAGATATAGACGGTGTAAAATTAAACTTGTGATCCATTAAACTATCAAGCGCCATAAAATTCTGATTGCAAAGGGTGAAAAATGCAGTTTTTACAGTACCTTCTTTACCACCTTGCTCGCCTTCTTTGAAGTATTGAATTTCCTGGATTTCAGAATCGGCGAAAAGTGAAGTGTATAGTTTCAAAGCTTCTTCTGCCTTGCCAAAATTTTCCCCTGAAAACATAAGAAATGTGGATGCTTTTTGCATAATTTATTCTGATATTTAAATTGTTTTTTTTTCGTCAGTTTTTCTCTACAAATTGTTTCAGTAATTTTCCTGTAATTTCCGTCCAGCCAGCAACAAAGTTCTGTTTCGCGAATGCTTTTACTTCTGCCGGGAAAGTTTCCAATCCTTCATGCGTAAGCTTCACTTTTGTGCCGTTTCCATCCGGGAATAATTCCCATGTAACGAAACTTTCGCCAGCATAACCTTCGTACCGCCAGCTGTGCCTGAATTTTTGGTTTGGTACAACTTCCAGGATTTTACACTTATGTAAAAACTCTTTACAATCCTGATCTTCGCCAATAAATTCGAATTCAAATCCTTCTTCCAGCCTGAAATTCTTGATATCGAAATACCATTGTTTCATCTTGTCCTTATCGGTAATTGCCTGCCAGACGCGCTCTACAGGCGCATCATATTTTTGCTCTATTACAAATGGTTCGTTATTCATTTATTTGATTTTTTTGTTGATTTCATTTTAATGACTTCTGTTTCCAGCCCGAGGAAATTATCAAGCGCATCCAGCTTGTTCATCCAGAAACTCTGGTACGCTTCCACCCAATCTGAAACCTGTTTCAAACCTTCCAGGCTGGCTTCGCAATAGCGCTCCCTGCCCTGCTGCTTTATGCGCACAAGTCCGCACTCGGTAAGTATTTTTATGTGTTTTGAAATGGCAGGCCGGCTGATGTCAAATTTCTCCGCAACCGCATTCAAATTCAGTGATTTATAAGCAAGTAAACGGATAATATCTCTGCGCGTAGGATCGGCAATGGCCTGGAAAACGTCTCTTCTCAATATTCTATTATTTACGTAACAATTCGGTTACAAATATATTTGTAACAATTTGGTTACGCAAATTTTTCTTAAGAATAATTATTCAATTGAGACTTCCATATATGATATTAAAGAAAAATGCTTTAAGTGAATAATTTGAAGCATTTTTTGTAGGTTTGAGATATGCAAAAGTTAATACAGCTGCACGTGTTCATTTTACTATTCCTGCCAGTATTGTTACTGAGCAGCTGTAGTTTTTACGGTAATCGTAAACAGAATGTTCAGGCGATAGATGATGTTCCACAAATGACTGCGGATACAGCAAATATTGAAAATGAAGTTTATTATTATCCCGAAACGGAAACTACAGAGGATATTATAAAAGACACCAGAATCCAATTCAAAACCTTCGGTGTAATATTTCATCATTTTAAAGGTTATGTGAAGGATCAGTATATTGCAGATCCTGAAGATGAAAAAAACTTTGAACATTACGCGGAATATAAAAGGCAGGCAGCTTTAATTATAGATTATCCTGATAGCGGCGGTTACAAAGAAACCTTAATAGCTAAAACCGATACTTTGCATTTGGGCGAAGATTTAGATGAGCGCATAAATAATACATTGATCGAAATTATTCCCAACAACAAAGGCGAAAAGTTTAAAATATATCATTGTTATCTCAGCAATATAAATGAAATAATTGATGATCGTAATTTAACTCCTGAGGAACGGGACAAGAGAATTACTGAGGCTGTACAAATCAATGAAATTACTGCATATTCTCCGGTTAAGGATTCTGCGAAATTCTTTTTCAGGGCATTTCCACACATGCCAGATATGGTTGCCGTAAATGTTACCGAAGGAGGAAAAATTGAAGTTGAATCTAACACCAAAGAACAGATTGACTGGGAAAATGCGCAATTTGATAAAGATCTGCAAAGAATCAAGAAAAAATACAATTTACGAGATACTTTAGTAGTTATTCCGGGTGAATATGATACCGTTGCAACATTAACAAAAGATGGCAAGCTGTTCGGATATAGTTATGGCGCTCATGTATTTAAGATTGAAAGATATATTGGCCGGAAATTAATTGAAACCAAGTATGTTATCGTTTATATCAGTTATGGTTGTTAAAATTTCCATATATGGTTTACGTTAAAAAAGCTTTGAGTGAATAATTTGAAGCATTTTTTGTGGGTTTGGGATATGGAGAAAATAATAGATAAATATCTTGAGGAAATCATTTCTAAAGACTTAAATAAACTTCCTGGAAAAATTGAAAAGGAAATGGTTGATCCAAATCAGGATAATAATAAAGAATGGAAAAAATGGCTTCCGATTCCTAGTACAGTTACAGAAACAGACTTGGTAGAATATGAAAATAAAATTGGTTATAAACTACCTGATTCGTATAAAAGATTTCTGAAACATAATCATTTTTATGAGCTGTGGATCGCGGAATGTTCTTTTTTCAGTCATCCTATACATTCTTGGAAATCAGAATTATACAAAATGATTTTCAAAGGCTTTCCAAAAGAATTTTTAATTGATAAAGGAAGAATTCCATTTGCTGATTGGAGCGATTGGGGAATGCTTTGCTTCGATACAACTGCTGAATGTGAAAATCATGATTATCCGATATTTCTTTGGGATCATGAAATTTCTGATGAATTTGAACCTAAATATCAAAATTTCGAAAGCATGATTATAGAGCTTGATAAGGAAGCACAAGCGCAAAATGATGAAGATTTTTAAGCAACTTCATTTCCGGGTTTCACAAACAATACTTTTGTCTTGAACTATGATTTGTATGATTATTATGATTTATTAAAAAATTAATCAACTGGATTTTAATTCAAAGTTTTACATATAACTGATGTTCCACTTTTTGAAAAAGTGGAACATCTGCGCTCCGAAACCAATTTCCTCCATATCCTCCACTCCCCAAAAATGCTTCTGTCCAATTGCCGCAAACAACCCCTTAATTCGCCGTAAAAGTACCTGAAACATTTCCAAGTTTACGTATAGATTTGCATGTACATTTGAAACACAGTCAATTAAAATCTATACATCATGAAAAAAACTAAAATTGCTTACTGGGTATTTACAGTATTAATGGCCGCAGCCATGATATTTTCTTCGGTTGGAATGGTATCACCAAACCCGGATTCTGTGAATCTATTTAATCAAATTCGCTTCCCCGAATACATGATACCGTTTATTGGATGGGCGAAAATAATTGGCGTACTGGTGGTTTTAATTCCCGGCAACTGGCGCATAAAAGAGTGGGCTTATGCCGGATTAACTTTCGATGTTATTGGAGCCATGTATTGCTTTATGGCTATTGGTTTACCCTTTACTGACTGGGCGCCTATGTTCGTATTCGTTTTGCTAATTGCGGCTTCATACTATTTCCATCTCAGATTGCAGAAACAGAAACAAACTGAAAATTTAAATCTAAGCGCATCAGTTATTTAAGTGCATTTTGCTATAATTTTGCGCGCTCATTTACGCTGAAGCATTATTTCGCTGATCTTTATATGGAAATCCGTAAAAATGTTTTAAAGTAAAAATCTATTTGCTAAAAAATCCAGACCAAATACAACCGTGACACAGGAAGAAAAAATTGACCCGACCACAAAACCGCTGACTTTTTCCAGGATCATCGCAACAATAAAACAATCTTTAAATGGCGAGGAAATAGATTATACGAAGGGAAGTATTTCCAAAGCGGTTTTCCTGCTGGCTATTCCCATGATTCTGGAGCTGAGCATGGAAAGTGTGTTCGCTGTGGTGGATATGTATTTCGTAGGCAAACTTGGTGAAAATGCCATTCAAACAGTTGGCCTAACAGAAGCTGCCGTAACCATTTTATATTCTGTTGGCATTGGTTTAAGTACCGCCGCAACAGCTGTTGTAGCTCGAAGAATCGGTGAGAAAGATCCGGAATCTGCCGCACATGCCGGCGCACAATCGCTTATTATAGCATTCTTTATTTCATTGATCTTAAGCATTGCAGGCGTAATTTTTGCCGAAGAAATTCTTACTTTAATGGGCGCAACACCCGAAGTTGTGCGCGATGGAGCAACCTTTACACGCATTATGCTTGGCGGAAGCATGGCTATCATTTTCCTGTTCCTCATTAACGGTATTTTTCGTGGTGCGGGAAATGCTGCCATGGCCATGAAAAGTCTGTGGATAGCAAGTATTCTTAACATTATTCTTGACCCGATATTTATACATTTCTGGGGACTGAAAGGCGCAGCCATTGCAACAGTAATTGGACGAAGTGCGGGCGTTTTGTACCAATGCTACCACTTATTTAAAGGCAGCGGAATAATCAAGTTTTTCAAACATCATTTTGCCATTGATGGTCCGCTGATAGGTTCTATCATAAAACTTGCTTCTCCGGCAACATTCCAGTTTCTCATAGCCAGCGGAAGCTGGATTATTCTTACAAAAATTGTTGCTGAAACGGGCGGAACAACAGCTTCTGCAGGTTACCAGATAGCTATCAGGAATTTAGTGTTTTTTATTTTACCGGCCTGGGGATTGAGCAATGCCGCAGCTACATTAGTGGGCCAGAATCTTGGCGCAAAACAGGTTGATCGCGCTGAAAAAAGTGTAATGCTCACAGCCAAATACAATGCTGTTTTTATGGCTTTCGTTATGCTGCTTTTCGTGTTTTTCTCTGAGCCGATAATCCGTATTTTCTCAGATGTTGAAGGCGTTGTAGCATATGGTGCGCAAGCCTTGCAGATCATGGGAATAGGTTTTATTTTTTACGGCATCGGTATGGTGATGACGCAAGCTTTAAATGGCGCGGGCGATACTAGAACTCCTACAATAATTTACTTTATTGGTTTCTGGCTTTTCCAGGTTCCGTTCGCATATTATCTCGCTGTAATTCTCGATATGAAAGAGTTAGGCGCATTTATCGCCATACCTGTTGCAGAAACCTTGATCGCACTTATTGGCTGGTTCTATTTCAAGCGTGGAAAATGGAAACTGGTGGAAGTGTAATAGATGATTAGATATATTATACGCTAAAGAATTTTTCAGCATTAACTTATATGTTCTTAATTAACGTGAACTCGGGAATTTAAGGATGTATAAATCAATTCGTTGCTAATAATCCATATAATATACTTTCCAAAAATGCTTAAATGGAAATAATTTTTTGAGAAATGGCTGGCGTTAGGAAACGCTATGCTCGTCCGCACGCGTTAGGAAACGCGCGCGTGCCATGCAAACCGCTAGAGCCGCTACGACTGAAAATCTTGCTTGGCAATGTTTGTTTTGCTTTTGTAACAGGCAATAAAAAAACACTCACTTTATCTTAATCAATTTAAAAACCATATGGAGGCAGCTGGCACGCGTTTCCCAACGCGTGCGGATGAGTTCCGCGTCTCGGACGCTTTTAATATATGCCAAAATCACATATAATAACAATATAGAATGAATTGTGCGAATTTAAAAAGTGTCCTTTGAGCCAGAGGACACGGAGCTTCGAGGAGATACTCCCTGGTTTCGTGGCACACAAACCAGCCTTATTTACGCATATATCATTCTATATTGGTATAATTTAAGAAAATACGAATCTGAATTTCATGAAATGAAAAGCGCCTGCAAAATTAAATTCTGCAGTCGCTTTTGCATATATGTACTGCTAAAAAAATGCTTTAGGCAGGAACCGAATCTTTCATTTTGCGGCTCCAGTGGCGGTGCGCTTCAATGGCTTTTATAAATGCGTTGTTAAGTTCATCGGCATCTTTACTTCGAGATGTTACAACACCTTTATCTTCCTTTACAGCTTCGCCTGCTTGTGCGAGATTCAAACCTTTAATATCGGTAGCCAAAAGCAGATCTACACCATGTACAGCCGCTGCAATGGGTTTGCAATGCTTAAATGCTTCGTTTATAAAGTGGATGGCATCTCCGTTTGTAAGAAAAGCCTGTACGCTTTTTTCACCGCCGGGAACATAAACTGCATCGTACAGCACAGAGCCGGCCGTCAGGAATGTTTTATCCACTTTCAGGTCATCGTTCTTGCTTCCGTTTTCATCTTTTAAAGTACCCAGCATTTTTGATATTACCTCAGCTTTGGCGCCTTCTTTCATCAACGCTTTTTTAAGTGATTTAATATCGTCAGCATTAACGCCATCCGCAGCTAAAATGGCTACTTTGCGTGTTTTAATGCCCTTGCCTTTCAGGTTTTCCTGGCTAAGCAGTGGCGATGTTTTGCTTAGCTGCACACTTTCATCTGTTTGCGGCGGATCAACAGCTATACCTTCAGCCACTTTTACAGCCAAAGTATGATTGATTTTATTGAGATGCTCAACCATTTTTTCGCGGATGTGCATATGCTCCACTTTTCCCAGCTCGAAATGGAAACCTTCGATTATATGCTGTTTCTCAATTTCGCTCATGCTGTTAAAGAAAAGCGCGGCTTGTGTATAATGATCTTTAAAACTCTCGCTTCTTTCGCGCACTTTTACGCATTCCATTTTCTCAGCAAAGCTCCTGAAAGCGCCGTCAATATTGCCACTTTGCATCGGGCAGCCGCCGCCTAAACTGTTCGGCTCGTAATTAATTCTGCCTTTGTTTATGGTCTGGCGCATAAATCCATCGCGCTGGTTGTTGTGCACAGGGCAAACCGGCCGGTTTATGGGTATTTCAGAGAAATTTGGTCCGCCAAGACGAATAAGCTGCGTATCGAGATAAGAAAATAAACGGCCTTGTAAAAGCGGATCGTTAGTGAAATCTATACCCGGAACAACGTGGCCCGGGTGAAACGCGGCCTGCTCGGTTTCAGCAAAGAAATTATCCGGGTTGCGGTTCAAGGTCATTTTGCCAATTTTACGCACAGGAATGTCTTCTTCCGGCCATATTTTAGTAGCGTCCAGTATATCGAAATCGAACTTAAACTCATCTTCTTCATCTATCATCTGTATGCCAAGTTCGTACTCAGGATAATTTCCTTCCTCAATCATTTCCCAGAGCTGACGGCGATTAAAATCAGGATCTTTACCTGCTAATTTCTGCACTTCATCAAATACCAGCGATGCTACGCCTTCCACCGGTTTCCAGTGCAGTTTTACGAATTTCGATTTGCCTTCTTTATTTACAAAACGGAATGTATGCACACCGAAACCTTCCATATTAGCATACGAACGCGGCAAAGCGCGGTCGCTGAGCACCCACATTACCATGTGCATACTTTCCGGCATCAGCGAAATAAAATCCCAGAAATTATCGTGCGCTGCGCTGGCCTGGGGCATTTCGTTATGCGGCTCGGGTTTTACAGCATGTACAAGATCGGGAAACTTGATGGCATCCTGTATGAAGAAAACCGGGATGTTGTTTCCTACCAGGTCGTAATTTCCTTCTTCAGTATAAAACTTTGTGGCAAAGCCTCTCGCATCGCGAACCGTATCTGCCGAACCACGAAAACCGGCAACTGTAGAAAAGCGCACAAAAACCGGTGTTTTTTTACCTTTTTCGCTCAGAAACTTAGCCATGGTAATATCTTCCAGGCTTTCGTAGCATTCAAAAATACCATGCGCGGCAGATCCTCTTGCATGTACAATCCTTTCCGGTATCCGTTCATGATCGAAATGCATCATCTTTTCGCGGAAAATAAAATCTTCCATTAAAGTTGGCCCGCGGCTGTCGGCTTTGAGGGAGTTCTGGTTATCGCTTACAGGAACGCCCTGGTTGGTGGTGAGCTTCTCGCCCAGCTCGCTTTTCTGCTCTTCGAGCTGCTCGGTTTTTCTGTTTTCGGACATATAAAAATATTTTGGTTTTAGACAGAATTATCTGTTGAAAAGAATGAATTTCTATTTGCCAACAGGAAAAATATGGCATTGTTTATATTAAACCATATTTGTTTTAACAAACCGGCATTTTTTAACACATTTTCAACAGAAAGATTTAGCGTTTGAAAATAATATTGTTGAAAATAATTTCGATATTACTCTCTAATAAATCGAGTAATTGAATATTTATTTCGTTTTGAAGCATTTTTTGGGAAATAGAGATATGGAAACATCGGAAAATCGCATGTTATTATAACTGAATTGAAAATTACCACATCAAATCTTCAAACTGAAAATTTTATACCAAATAGCAACAACCACAACATTTTAGCAGTATATTGATTAAAAAAATTATATTTGCTTTTCCAAGGAATGAAAATGGAATTCCATATGCGGATTAATATAAAAGGCACCTGGCAAATTTCTTCAATCCTAATTAATTTTTTGCTTTTATCTTACTCCTCGTATGCGCAGTTGCCGGAGGTCAAAAAGAGCGTTTTTATTTCCGTTTCAAATGATTCTTTACCTTATCGTTTACTAGGCCCGGCTAAGCAGAAAAAAAACAATAAATATCCTTTAATACTTTTTTTGCACGGTTCCGGTGCCAGAGGTAAAGATAATGAAAAGCATTTGGCAGCCATTCCAAGATCTTTTACAGATTCTATCAACAGGCTAAAATACTCTTGTTATATTTTAGCGCCGCAATGCCCGGCAAATGATGCCTGGGTATATTTCCCTTATTTTCCTGAAAGCCTGAAAGCTACCGATTCGCCAACAAATGCGGCAAAGCTTACTTTTGAACTGCTACAATCGTTAATGAAATCAGAATCAATAGACGCTAACCGAATTTATATAACCGGTTATTCGCTGGGTGGCGAAGGAACGTTCGATTTTATTTCGCGGGAACCTAATTTATTTGCTGCAGCAGTTCCAATTTGCGGTGTTTCAGATACAAGCAAAGCAAGACTAATTAAGGATATTCCAATCTGGGTATTTCATGGCAGCGATGACAAAGTAAATCCTGCAGAATATTCTCGAATTATGGTAAAAAGTATAGTAAATGCTGGCGGCACGCCAAAATATACCGAATACAGCGGCGTAGGGCATAAATGCTGGGACAAAGCATATGCGGAACCGGAACTGCTGGAATGGCTATTTAAGCAAAACAGGAATAATAACAAGAGAAGATGAGCCTCGATAACCAAAGCACATATTGGGATAAAGTAGCTGAAACAAAAACATTTACGCATCCGCTTGATATTTCATTGTTGGAAAATTACCTGGATAAAAAAAGTAATATTCTGGATTATGGCTGCGGTTATGGCAGAGTGGTGAAACAGTTACAAGATGCCGGATTTAAAAATACCATTGGTTTTGACACTTCGGCGAAGCTGATTGAACGCGGCAAAAAGCATGTTTCCTCAATTTTCCATATAGATGATGCAATACTTTTACCCGTTGAAGATAATTCTACAGATTGTATTATTTTATTTGCAGTTTTAACCTGCATTCCATCTAATTCCGGGCAGACGCAACTGGTTAAAATGCTGCGTGATAAACTTAAAAACGGTGGATTTCTTTACATAAGCGATTATTACCTGCAGGAAAATTCTGTGGAAGTAAAAAAATATCAATATCTTAACAATGACAAAAATAATTATGGCGTTTTCAGCTTACCGGAAGGCGTTATTTTTCGTCATCATAAACAAGAATATATAAATACTTTACTTGAAGGTTTCGAGGTTGTACAGACCCAAATAATTGAGGTTAAAACCATGAATGGCAATAGCGCCGAAGCCTTTCAAATTTTACTGAGAAAATGAAATTTCTAATAGAAACAGAAAGATTAATTCTCCGGGATTTACAGGAAACGGATGATAAAGGCATGTTTGAACTTGATTCAAATCCTGTGGTTCATCGTTATCTTGGAAACAAGCCAATAACAAGCATTGAACAGGCACGCAATGTTATTGCCGGCATACGCAACCAATATGCTGACAATGGAATAGGTCGCTGGGCAGCAATAGAAAAATCTTCAGGTAATTTTATTGGCTGGAGCGGCCTGAAATTCATTACCACAATTGAAAATAACAGGACCCATTTTCATGATGTGGGTTACCGTTTCATCCCGAAATACTGGGGTAAAGGCTATGCCACAGAATCTGCAAAGGCGGCACTGCAATATGGCTTTAATACATTAAAGCTGGAAGAAATAATCGGCACCTGTCACGAAGAAAATAAAGCTTCAAGAAGAGCGTTGGAGAAGTGTGGTTTGCAGTTCGTGGAGAAATTCATGCACGAAGATATTAACTGCGATTGGCTCAGAATTTCAAAACAGGAATGGGAGAACCTTCTCAATAAAAAAAAATCAATTTAAATCTGAAATATGGATAATACACTTTTCGAACAGGTTGACAATTATATTTCTGACCTGTTAGCGCCGGAAGACAAGATTTTATCTGCTGCGCTAAAGTTGCTTGAAAGAGAGAACATTCCCAACATCAGCATTTCGCCCACACAAGGCAAATTACTCCAGGTTTTTGCCAAAGCATGCAATGCCAGAAGAATACTTGAAATTGGTACATTGGGCGCTTATAGTACTATTTGGCTGGCAAGGACTTTACCTGATGATGGAAAACTCATTACCATTGAGTATGATGAAAATTGCGCAAAAGTGGCTGCCAAAAACATAGCAAATGCAGGGCTGTCTGACAAAATAGATTTGCGCATAGGAAAAGCGCTGGAAGTACTTACCGGAATGAAAAATGCCGGTGAACAGCCTTTTGACCTGGTTTTTATTGATGCCGATAAACCGCCTTACCTGGAATATTTTAAACTGGCTTTGGAATTATCGCGGCAGGGCAGCATAATTATTTGCGACAATGTAATAAGGGAAGGGAAGATACTGGATGATGCCACTACAGATGAAAAAGTTATTGGCGTGCAGCGGCTGAATAATTATTTAAGCAATAGTAAGGAAGTAACAGCCACTATTTTACAAACCGTTGGCGTAAAAGAACATGACGGAATGGTGATAGCTGTGGTGAATTGATTTTTAAATACTTTCGAACCGTCACAGCCCTTTCAGTAAATTGAAAGGGCTGTTTCCAAATATGTATATCGTTAAAAATGCTTTAAGCTCTTGCCAAAACAGGCGCTTTCCTGCTTCTTCCCCAGGCAATAAACAGGGCAACAGCGCCAAGAACTATATTAAACAGTATGGCAGGAAACTCAGCTCTGACCAAATGAAAAACAATGGCGAACAGCATGACCAGCGCCAAAGCACCTGCTGCAATGGGTGTAAGTACAGGTTTTATTTTAAGAAGTGCTGGAAATATTAGACCAATGCCTCCAAGTAATTCACTAATTCCTACAAAACGGATTAAAGCAGGTAAATCGCTGGCCCAATTAATGCTTCCTGCAAGTTCATTTATCGGCGTAAAGGTTTTCATAAATCCGGCCATAATGAATATGCCAGCTAAACCAACCTGCGCGATCCAGAGTACAATGTTTAATGTTTTGTTTGTTTTTGTGTAATGCATGATTTTATTTATTTAATTTAGTGTTTGAACAATATTTGTATAAACTCATATTTATTTATGAGCCTTTTCAGGAAATTTTCTTTTTTATGTTAGTGTGATTCTATCTGCTTATTCAGGAAACTAATTGCTTACTGGCAACCTTACCACCGCAGTGATGAATAGATCAATAGTTGATAGTCTGCTCCATCGGTAAAGTATTTACATGGCGCATCTGGCCTCTGTTGTATTCGTAATAAAGCCTTTGAATATCCTGTTTTGAATCGCCGATAAACGGGCCGTATGAAATGATCTCATCGTGTTGAGGCTCGCCTGCATAAAGTATAACACGCGCACCATTTTCACCCGCTCTTAAAAGCAGTTCACTTGTAGTTTTATCATTAAATTTATCCAGCCAGCCAACCTGGTTTTGCTGCAAAGGTTTCTGCTCCTCGCCTACCAGAATTGATCCTTCAATCACGTAAAGGAATGCATTGTAATTGGCAGCAAGCTGTTGTAAAGTACTTGAGTTGCTATCTAAATGAATATCGGCAATTATAAGCGGAACATAATTTTGTATGGGTGAAGTCAAGCCTGCAAAACTTCCGCTGTAAACGCGTATTTCTGCTCCATTCTCAGTTAACTTTGGCACACTGGCAAATGGAAGATTCTGTACGCGTGGCGTAATCCAGCGCTGCGCTTTTGGTAATGTGATCCACATCTGCAACAGGCGCATTCGTGCTTCCTTATCAATGGTTTCGGTATGTACAATGCCGCTTCCGGCTGTCATTATCTGCAGATCGCCGGCATGCATGGTATGTTCCTCATCGCCAATTTCTCCTTCCAATAGCAGTGAAACTGTTTCAAATCCTGCATGCGGATGCGGGCCTCCAACCGGTGTTTTATCTTTCTTATCCAATACATCATCCATGAGAATAATAAACGGATCGCTTTGGGCAAAACCATCTTGTATAACAGCGCGTGCCGAATGATCCGGGCCTAAAAATCCAGGTTCTGTAGGCGGTGTGTGTACGTTTTGTAATTTTCTTTTGATTTGCATATGAATACTTTTTTTGTATTTCGATGCAAACTTCGGTACATTTGCTATCTATTTTATAGTACTATACTTTTGTATAGCGCTATCCTTAAAGATAGTAACATTAAAAACAAGATGGAAAACTGTCATCAACCTCACGAAATAAACGCGAAAGCCTGCGCTGGAATGTTACTGCCTGTTCGCGATGCGCTGGAAGTACTGAATGGCCGCTGGAAACTGCCTATTATCGTTTCGCTAACTTTCGGCACGAAACGCTTCAAGCAGATTGCCAATGAACTTACCGGAATTACCGATAAAATGCTTAGCAAAGAACTGAAAGACCTGGAAGCAAACCAGCTGATTAAACGCACCGTTCACGATACTTTTCCGCCAACAGTGGAATATTCCATTACGGAGCACGGTAAATCGCTGAGAAAAGTTCTGGAAGCGCTGGGCAGCTGGGGCGTTGAGCACAGAGCGAAAATCAAAAAGCTTGGGAAAGAGGAAAAGCCGGTTACTTCAAATGTTTAAAACTCTGCGCATGATCTGTTGACTGGAAAACATGTTTCCCATCGTAAACAAGCGTTACAATGCCATTATGATTATAAACCGGGTGCGGCATAAATAGCGACATAGGGTTTTTATTCTCTATCTTCGGCGTACGGATGGTTTTTTTCTCCCAGGTAATTCCGGCATCTGTAGTAACATAATAATCGTAATGTGTACCTAATCCATTATAGCTCAAAAGAATTCCACGATTTGCATCGAACATAAATAAGCTGTTTTTGAAAAGCTGTCGTGTTTCCAGTTTAATCAGCTTCCAGGTTCTGCCTCCATCATCAGTTCTGTACAGGAAAGGATAATACGAATAAATAACGCCATAGCCATAGAGGAACCCAACATTTTCACTGGCGAACTGGATATGTATTTCTTCCGGATAAGCACCGGGCCCGAAACTTGTTTCCGGTCCATACAATACCGGGCTCAGCGGAATATATTCTACAACTTTTTCACCTTCCGGCTTGCCTTCTATGCCGCCCCTGTACCATATTTTCTTGATGAAAAAAGAGCCTTTGGGATTAGCGGGCATATCTCTTTTTACAAGAAAAGTTGCAGTGCCTAAATATTCAAAAAGTTCCAGATGATTTTCCCTGATGGTATCCTGCTGCGCGAAAATATTAAACGGCATTGCAAGGAAGAAACAGATGATAATATAAGCGGCTTTCATAATAGCTGATTTGAAGAAAACCAGCTTACAATTTTTCTGCCAAGGAAGACTGAATTTTTAAATCTCCATATATGCAATTATGGAAAAATGCTTTGTGTTGCTTTTTTATTGCGATCAAAATGTTGAATAATAACTTATTCCCGGAATGATTAAAAAAATTATATTTGTTTTAAAATAAGAAAGATTGGTTTCCGGCGAAGAAAAAGTTATTGGTTTTGGTAAAATGGTTTTTTGCCTGCTTTCTATTTGGTTTTCATGTGTAGAAGCATATTCCCAGAAAGCTGAATTCAGCAAAAGCATTTTTATTTCGAAAACGAAAGATTCTTTGCCTTACCGCTTGCTCGCTCCGCAGAATATTAAAGAAAAAAAGAAATACCCCTTGATCCACTTCCTACACGGCTCGGGCGCAAGAGGAAAAGACAATGAGAAACATTTGACAGCTATTCCAAAATCATTTACAGATTCACTCATCAGGCTCAAATATCCTTGCTATATCTTAGCGCCGCAATGCTCGGCAAGAGATGCATGGGTAAATTTTCCTTCATTTCCACAAAGCCTGGAAGCAACAGATACGCCTACCACTGCAGCCAGATTAACGCTGGAATTGGTAAAGTCTTTGATCGAAACGGAAAAAATAAATCCGGATCGTATTTACATTACCGGTTATTCTTTGGGAGGCGAAGGAACATTTGATCTTATTTCACGCGAACCCAATTTATTTGCTGCTGCTGTTCCGATTTGCCCGGTAGCTGATACGAGCAAAGCCAGTTCAGTAAAACATATTCCCATTTGGGTTTTCCATGGCAGCGATGACAAAGTGAATCCTGTAGAATATTCCCAGATGATGGTTAAAAGCTTAGTGAAAGCCGGGAGTAAACCAAAATATACTGAATACAAAGGTGTAGGGCACAAATGCTGGGATAAAGCTTACGCGGAACCGGAACTTTTACCATGGCTTTTTGCGCAAAGGAAAAAGAAGAGAAATAAATAATTTTTTTGCTTCAGCTTTAATTGTTTGGTGTTTTCATTTACATATATACTTTTACCGGAAAATGCTTTAAATTGATATGTTATGTGACTTAATTACAATAAATTAGCAGTGAACAATAATTATTAATGGTATAAATTACATGAAATAAATAATCACATCATGAAGAAATACACCATTCCCAAACTGATTGGCCTGGCAATACTGGCTATGGCAACTTTGGTGATTATTTCAATAATTGAAGTCGCCATCTATTCATACCTCGTCAATCCCGGCCAGGATGATGCATTTTATGAAGCGCATGCACAAACTTCAGCACCGTATATTTCAGGTATTTTTGGCTTTATTGTTTTCTTCCTGGTGGCGAGATACTGGAAGAAAAAAGGTTATGAAAATGCTTTTAAATTAGCAATGCTCTTTCCGCTGATTTATGTGTTGATAGATGTGGCGATCTTATTTGCTGCTGGCGTAAACTGGTCAGATTTTATTTTGATTTTTTTGCTTGCCAATGCGGCTAAATTTTTGGGTAGTTACTTAGGATATGCGTTAACAAATACACAAAAAGCGCATTCATAAGAAAAACGCAACCAATAAAACCTTTTACGTACAAAAAAAGTTATTTTTGTACGTATGAACAGGAAATTAACAATATCGGTAGATGGCTCAACCATTGATATGGCGAAACAATATGCGAAAGCCAAGGGGCAGAGTTTATCTGAAATTATTGAGAATTATCTGAATTTAATTTCCCGAAAAACCACTAAATCTAAGATTTCTACCAAAGTTTCAAGCCTGAAAGGAAGTATTTCATTGCCCAAAAATGCAGAATATGGAGACCTTTTGAGCAAAGCTATCTCTGATAAATATTTGAAATGAGGGCTTTCTTCCTGGACACAAATATTTTACTTGATTTCCTGGCTGACAGAAAACCTTTTTCGGATGATGCTGAAATATTATTTGAAAATGCCAGGCAGCAAAAAGTCGAACTTTACGTATCTGCCATTTCATTCAACAACCTGTATTATATCATCAATAAATTATCCGGCCACAAAAAAGCTTTAAAATTGCTTGGCAGCCTTAGTGAAATGGTCAATATTATTCCTTTGGATGATTCTATTATTCGCACTGCGTTAAAAAGCTCGTTCAAGGATTTTGAGGATGCTATTCAGTATCATAGCGCGATGCTTTTACCCAATATTGAAGCCATAATAACCCGAAATTCAAAAGATTTTAAGAACTCCGAAATGGCTGTTATTTCACCGGAAATTGCTTCGAAGTTGCTGCAAGAATAATCCGAAATTTTTAAACGTTTAACTTACCATTTCAAAATTTCCTCGCTTAAATCATTCCAATTTGGATTGTTTTGGCTGATCAATTCTACTTTCCAGTCTTTTTTCCAATTCTTCAGGTTCTTTTCCCTGGCAATTGCTTCTTCAATAGATTGGAAACACTCGAAATATACAAGCTTGGTGCAATTGTACTTTGCAGTGAAAGAATTCGGATAAAATTTGGACTTATGCTCTTGAATTCTTGCCTGTAAATCGGATGTTACACCGGTATATAAAACAGTATGTCGTTCATTTGTAAGAATATATGTACAGCCACCTCGTTCCATATCCTTTATACGATTTGGAGTTTTGTTTGTTCAGGGTTTATAAAGGCGAATAGAGAAAGGTTCTAGCTTCGAATGATCGGGATTCCGGCTCAAGGCCGGAATGACGTAAGTTGTCCGATGAGCTCCGAATGAACTTAACAGCGCCTCGTCCTTAACCGTCATTCCGGCCCTGAGCCGGAATCCCGAACTTCAATGCGTAAAATGCAATTTACAGACAGGAAATCATTCAACTAAAAGCCAAACAAACTAACTTCCATATATACGTTAGCCCAAAAATGCTTCGGTTCACCAACTACAACAACCTAAAAATGAATTCTTCTATTTCCTTCCCGCGGGCGTTGGCGAAACCTTTGTCGGTGGCGATTTTCTGGAAGTTGTTTTTTTCCAGTACGCGGATGGAGCCGAAATTATCGAAGGCTGTTCTGCCGAAGATGGGCCTTTGGGGTTCTAGGGACAGGAATTGTTGTAATGCTTTGGTAACAATGCCTTTGCCCCAGTGTTTTTTATCTATCCAGTAAGTAACATTCGCTTCACCTTCCATTTCAAACTTTGCTACGGTTCCCACAATTTCGCCATCGTTTAAAATGGTTTTCATGTTGATGGACGGGTCTTGTAAAAGCCTTTTGAATTTGCCCAGGTACGCTTCTTTATCTGTTGGATCTTTGGGTGTAAAAGCCGCCATATAATTCGCTTCTTCGTCAAGCTGGTTGTTGAAGAAAATTTCTAAATCACTTTCTACCGTGGGGCGCAGTTGGATATTCATTTCGTTTGAAGCATTTTTTGGGAACTGGAGATATGGAGTTGGTTGAATTTTTCATAAATTATTAACTCATCTTGTCTTTATCAAAAGGTATTGGTTCAGAACCGTGTTCATCTTTGTAGGCATGAATTAATTCTGCTTTTAAATCCTTTGCAAGAATTTTTTTCTTCTGAAAACGCTCATAAATATCCAAAGTAGAACCTTTAAAATCATTTACTGTTACTCCAGCAATTGAAATTCCACCTTCAGTTAGAATTTGGGAATCTTTGAGATAAATTAGAATTTCATTAATCAAATTTGATGCTCCTACAGTGAAATTACTTCCATACATTAAATCTGAGTGGTTCTTTTGGAATAAGTGCACATACGGATTGAGTTTTTCAATATAATTATGGATAGTCTTTAAATTAATATCTGCAATTTGTGGAGGTTTAATAAAATTAATTTCCAATAATATTTTCAAAAAATTTAGATAATGATAAAATGATTTGTGATACATTCTACCAAGATTTTTTAATCCGTCACGTGAATTTGCTATTGCTACTGCTTTAGGTCTATCTGCATCTTTAATAGATGCCAGTATAAAGTCATATTCTAATTTTTCAAGCAAATTTCTCAATTCATAACATGCATAAAAGAGCATCGAAGAATCTGAATATTCTTTACCCAAATGCATAAGAAATTTAGTATGACTTATGAGCCAAGTTATATTGATATTTCGTTGAGTCGGATAATATTTTTGCAATTTTAGTTAAGTGTTTTAAATAAATTTATTAAATCTTCTTCACTAAATTTACCATCCTTGTATTGCTCGAATTTTTCGCTTATCCTTTCGTCGTTAATTAGTTGACTACCGATCGAATAAAATCCATCTCCATGAACCATCATTGTATCTTCAATGTAAGCTAACACTTCAATAATAATAGAGCGGGCATCATTTGCAAACTGACTATTAATATCGAAGTCATCTTGAATGCAAGTATAAAGATGCAAAAACCTATTTAACTTTTCACGCAAACTAACTGAATGCTGCGCTGAAAATGTTTCTTTTGGAAGTTGATATTGCTGGCTAGTTTGAATATTTTTAACGAGGTTAATAAAACTATCTACAAAAGAATTATACTTATCAACTACACCTTTTACACCGTATCTACTATTAACTAATAGCAACAGATCGTCTTGAAACTTTGTGGGTATAGAAATAGAACTAATCCCAAATTCAACATTCTCTAAGAAGGTTCTGGCTTCAAAACAACAGTACAACAGAGATGAAATATCTTGAAACTGTATAGACAACCTATATAGATGGTGGATTTGATTATGCCCCCACCGAATATCCGCATTTCTTCGAGCTGGATCCCATATTAAAAAGGTCTCAATTGTACTCACTATTTAAACAAATAACTAGTTGTTTTAAAAAACTCAAAAGCCTCTATTATGCATTTAATAATAATTTCATCATCTATATCTTTGGGATGATCAATTATTTTAATAGATTTTTTAACTTCACTTTCATTTTCTATAGAATGACCAAAAGCTAATACATTGATTTTCCCATTAATTGTTGGTCCAAAATGTAATTGAAACCCGGATTCGACTATTGATCTTTTAGAATTACTATCTTCGCTAGTATATGATAATACTGGTATCGCACCAGATCTTAAAATGACAGTTCTCATTGGATTTGAGGACATCAATTTACCACTATCACTTTTCATATTTGCTTTGACTTCATCTACATAAAGGTTGCTTTTAAACCACTCGTTGTTCTCAACAATCTCATTTGATATTTCAACTAATATTTTTTTTGTGTAGTCAGCCTTAATTGTATTCCATTCAATAAATCTGGCATTTCTTAAGTCATGCTTTTCAACATACTCTTTAGCAACATTTAAAATTCTAGTATAATCCATCTTAGTTAATATTTGTTATGCGATCATATTCTTTCTTGACATGAGGAAACTCACTTAATAAAAATTCTTTCACAGCCTCTGGCAGAGGCTCAAAATTCATATTTTTGAGCATACGATATTTACGTAAATAAAATTCAAACTCTTTTCCTTGCGGCGTGAAACAATTCAAACTTAGTACATATAATAAATCTGATGAAAGTTGCGCCCTTACAATTTTTACATAGTCATATCTTATAGAACTAACATCGGTACTACTTTTTTCTGATTTAGATAAATTCACATATTTCACTTGTTCATTGTCATCAATTAGTTTATTTTCATCAAATCTAATAATTAAGGGATTCGTATCTATTTCAACAGTAAATAAAAATAAATTGCGTATTGTATGTGAT
>DAIUCM010000056.1:0-22495 GCA_036846145.1 Bacteroidota bacterium | reverse complement strand
ATAATGTATAGGATAAATCCTAAGTACAATATAGGATTTTTCCTATACATTAAGTACCATAAAAGCAATATGTTTGTTAAATCAATGTTCATTGTATCAAATAATGTGGGCTAAGAATTCACGATATACTTATCTATGATATTAAGTAATAGATAGAATAGCTGTTTTCATTATTTCAAGGAATAACAGTGTTTTTGCAAAATACTATTAAGCTAAATTTTTAAATAATGCCTTCCAGAGTTCTAAAATATATAGCGAATAATCATGTATTAATAAATCTATTGTAAATGTTCGCCAATCTAGTAGCTATATTGACTTTGCTTAAGGTAATACTTGGAAAATTTCTGGTGTTCGCAATAGCTTTGATTGTTCTTATTAATAAAGTATATGCTCAATCAAATACATTAGATACTTTATTTAATAATCAAAAAGGAAATATAAGCTCTAATCGTATATCTCAATATGTTAATCTACATTGTAAAATAATCAATGAATCTCAATGGAATTCATTTAGCTGGGAAGGTCAAATGAATCCGAAATTATATTCCAGATTATTCATTTACCCTGAGCTGACTATCGCCGGATTACCTTTCACAGGTAGGTTTAACTTGAGTACAGAGCCTTATACTTCCTTTTTGCCATCGTATAACCGGTTTTCACTACATTTTGACACTAGGCAGTTCAATAAATTGATAGAAGAAGAAATAAGAAAAAAAGTCAAGGAAAAGATTTCATCAGAGTTATATACAAATCCAAATATCAAAAAAGCAAAAGACAGTGTCAACAAGTATTCTAACCTTTCTCGAGAGTTAACAGATGCTAAATACCAGAAAAGAATTAAGCAGCAGGAACAACTTCTATTAGACACTCTAAATATGGATAGTTTCTCTAGGGTACAGAACAAATATCAGATACTTGAAGCAAAATCATTACTAGATAAACATATTGAAAAGCTAAAGTATGCCGAAAAACTAACGAGTTGGAAGCAAGAACTAACTGATATAGATACTAGCATTCAGCCGCCTCAATTAATGGACCAAGATTCTTTGATGCAGGAAGCAAGAAATTCGCTGTCTGACATTTACAAATTCATGTCAATGGTTCAGGCTGTGGAACTTGGTGTAAGCTACCCTGTAATTAGCCCGTATACTATTATGGGCACTGCATTAAATGGTGTATATACTAAGATCAAAACAGGTAATTTAATTACAGCAATAGGTTATGGCACCACCCTTCCATCTAGGTATTCTTCCAATTTTTTCTCAAGGCCTGATACTGGCCGGAACAACTTGCTGATTAGTACCATCGGTTTTCAGAAGAAAACCGGTTTGAAGCTTCTTCTTCATGTTCTTAAAAGCCAAGAGGGACAATATAATTACAAGTCTTTTGAAAAAGTGAATAATCGTAATATGGTTGTTTCTCTCGAAGGAAAACAAGAGACTAAATCAGGTAGCATTGAGATAGAAGCTGCACGCTCTGCCTCTGCAAATTTTGTAGAGTATAAGAGCAGTGCATATTTATATAACTTGATTTACAGCAATAGCAATATAAGGAATCACGCTTTCAGGATCAAAGGTAATTATAATGTTAAAGCTACAAGCTCCATATTTGAGGTGCAGAGTAAATACGTTGGAGAAAACTTCAGAAGCAGGGGTACTCCTTATTTGCGCTCGAATATAGTGGGTATGAATGCAAATTTCAAGCAATTTTTTTGGAGAAAGAAATTATTTGTTCAAGCTGACTTGGGAAAAGAGATTATGCAGGTTTCTCGATATTCGGATACAAAAAATGGCTGGAACACATTCATGTTCCAAGGAGGTATTTCAATTCCTGGTTATCCCGTCATTGTTGCAGGCTATGTTCCAACAAGGCAATACTACGAATATATTGAAAGCGATAGTAGTATATTTAGCGCTATGGATATGAAGTTTATTCAGGCTTCACATATTTTCCATATTAAGGATATACCTGTGAGTTTGACAGGCTATTATTCTGATTCTAAGGCCAGCACTGTCAACTATGACTTCCTTAATCGGAACATCATGTGTGCTATAACAATACCATTTTCCAGAAGATTTTCCTTTCATTCAGATTTTATGCACTCTACTATTACAATGGTTGATAAACCTGTTAAATTTAAAAATTTCACAGTGGATTTTACTCGTAATTTTAAGAAAGGATCTCTTACGACAGGTGCTCAATACAGAGAATCCGAGCAGTTAAAGGTATCTAGCTTATTTACAGCATTTTCTGCACCTACAATCCTCAAGCACTTCACTGCATCTATTCGTTTTGAGTTATTGGATGTAACGCGAATGGAAAAAAATAACGAGACTATTAATAATCAACCCTTAAAAAGAACATTAGAAACGGGTGCTTCAGCCGTCATATCCTATTCCTTTTAAAATAAAAAAACATGAGAACGTTCCTGAAATCTTCCTTCATATGCCTCCTGCTTTCAGTTTTTTATCTGCCCCAAGTAAAGGCGCAGCTAAATATGTCTATTGTTAAAAATTTGCCTACATCAATGGTATATCTCAGGCAGCTTATACAGCTCCAACTCACCAATGGAGGTGGTTCAAGGCAGCTAGTGATAAAGATGACACTGAGCCAGGAATGGAGTGGCCGTAGCGAATCAATTTATACAGCTGAATACCTTGCAATAAGAGTTCAATCGGGTGCCCAGTTTCTACACCTCGGGCAGATAGAACCGACGACTAAAAGCTTTGGTGGCTCTAATATAGCACAAGCTTTAAGAACTACCGGCCGGTTGGATTATGGCAATTATTCTTTATGCGTTATTATCCGGGATGAAGAAGCAGGTGTCTTGGAAGATTGCATGCTTTTTCAAGTGATGGCGCTTACTCCGCCAATACTCATACAACCATCCGATCAATCAGAAATACTAACCACGTTTCCTTTATTAACCTGGCTTCCGCCAACACCTACAGTGCCTGGTATTAAATACTCATTGCGACTCACATCAATGGATGCTAAACAATCCGCAATCGATGCCTTAAACAGGAACCAAATTATATATTCAGCAGATAACCTGCTACAGAATATACACGTTTATCCGGCAACTGCACCACCACTAGATACAAGTAAAAAATACGCATGGCAAGTAGAAGCATTTAAAGATGGCATCTCACTAGGGATTACAGAAGTATGGGAATTCAGCTTTAAAAAGTTAAAGGCTGAAAAAAATATCATTGCCACCTCATATTACCGTGCAAAAAAAGTGCAGGATGGCAGCTACTGTGTAGCGAAACCTATATTAGAGTTAATGGTTCCAGACGTAAAATCAGAACAGCAAACAAGCTTTAAAATATCGGAGACAGATGGAACGCCTATTAAGTTATTTAAAAAAAGTGAGGCTAAGCTAAAACTCAAAGCTGGAGATAATTTCCATACGATTGACTTGAGCAAAATCGCATTGCTTGAAAATGGAAGGTTCTACCATATGAAGATCAGCGCTGATCAAACAGTTTACAATATTTCATTCCAATATTTCCAAAATTGATGTATAGAATTTTTTCATATTTTATCGGAAATATATTTCCCACTATAACGATTTGTGGAATGTTATTATCCTGCTTTTCCTGCAGTGAAAAGCTCCATGGTGACGGGCTAGGCAATTACATATATAATACGATACATGGCTTGACGGTTGAAGACACCTTCGGCAACTTAAAAGTTAGCTGTACTTACATTCCAGTTCAATATGCTGCATGGCAGGAATCAAAGCTTAAAGGGGAATCATATAAAGATATATTAAAAGAAATGAAAGAGTTCCAATTTTGGGAGCTTCGCCTCAGTGACAGCAGCGGTACGAAAGAATTCTTAAAAGCGGACAATAATCCTTTGCATTATCAGGAAAGGCTTAATTATCTACTGCATGGATTACAGAATGATATAATTATTATCGAAGGAAACGACACTTTAACAGTATTGGATATACACCTTGAACGACTCTATGGCATCGTAAATTACAATAAAGTATTACTTACATTCAAAAGGGTACCAGAAAATGATTTTATTGAAAAGAATTTTCTAATAAGAGATAGACAAGATAAAGGTAAACCCATGCGCTTTCTTATCAACTCAGAAGATTTGAAAAAACTCCCAACAATCAGAATAAAAAGAAAAATACATGATATTCCGAACCAGCAGACCAGCCTTTAAGAAAACAGCAATTACATTATGTTGTGTAATGCTATGGGAAATCATTTCACCAGTAAGCATTTATGCGCTAACAGGTGGACCTAGTCAGCCTGAAGTACAAAGCTTCGAACCAATCGGCACAACCGATATGGTAGACCCGTTTTCAGGAGATTTTAATTATAACATTCCGCTAATGGATGTTGAGGGTTATCCAATAAATATTTCCTATCACAGCGGGATTACTGCGGATCAGGAAGCGAGCTGGACAGGTTTGGGATGGAATATTAACCCTGGAGCTATCACTCGTAACATGCGTGGATTACCAGACGATTTTAATGGGGATACAATAAAAAAGCACTACAGGTTAAAACCTGATAAAACAACTGGTGCAACATTGGGTGGAAAATTCGAACTTATTGGCGCAGATAAATTATTGGGTGCTAGTTTAGGACTAAATTTCGGTGTGTTTCATAACTCTTACAGGGGTATTGGGTATGAATTTGGTGCATCGCCCAGCCTCAATCTGGGAGATAAAACGAAAGGAAGCCTTAATGCGAATATAGGCTATAACAGTCAAGCAGGTTATAACGTAAGCACCACTTTAGGTTTACGGACAAGTATGGAGAATTCAAAGGATAAAACTGAGATGTCAGCAGGAGCCTCTGTATCTGCTAGTTATAATTCTAGGGGTGGTTTAAAAAGTCTTTCATTCGGAACAAACACAGCAGTACAACAGGTTGGCAACTTTAAAAAAGAATCTGACTGGTCAACAACAATGCTTTCTAATGATAGAGGAACTTCTCTTTCATTCGGTTCACCGACATATATACCTTCTATATCCATGCCTATGAAAAATACTGGTGTCGTACTCTCAGGATCGCTTGGGTTCGAATGGTGGCTGCTACATCCTGGGGTATCTTTAACCGGATATTATACCGAAACGAAGCTTGCTGCAGATTCCGTGAAGCGTTTAGGATATGGCTATTTAAACCTGCAAAATGCGAAATCTGATACCTCTCTTACAGATTTCAACAGGGAAAAAGATGGTGGCTATAATAAGGAAATGGCACAGCTTCCTGTACCACAACTTACATATGACATGTTTAATGTAGCAGGCCACGGGGTAGGTGGCACTTATCGTGCGTTCAGGAATGATGTAGGGGTTATTGGCGATGATAAAATGACAAATCTTAGTACAAATACCAATATAAGCTTAGAGGCAGGTATAGGCAATGTTTTGCATGGAGGAGCGGATTTTAGGAGAACACATAATAATACAAAAGGTGGAAAATGGAACGAGCTGGGAGCCGTGAATTTCACTTCTCCATCCACAACAATGAATAATCAAGGATATGAAGTTGCCTATTTCAAGAATCCTGCAGAAATGGTCAAAACGACAGGCGCACTCAATGAAAAAATGAGTACTAAAAGCCCATTTAAATTAAATATTTATTCGGGTGGAAGTGATGTGTATACAACAGGAACGCTAACTGATGCAGGCGGTAACGCAATAAAAGTTTCACCCAACAATAATCAAAATGGTAATACAATCCGCCAGCCACGCAATTCACCTATGTCCTATATTACAGGAAAGGAAAAATATGCTGCCCTGGATACAGCCATACGTTATTTCAATATCAATCAGAATCCAGATGCGAATGGTGAGCTACAGGCTCCAATGCAAAACAGGATTAATCGAAACGGTGGAAAGAGAAGACCACACCATATAACGGAGCTAACAGTACACAATACTGAGGGAGGAAGATATGTATATGGTATTCCAGCTTATAATAATATTCAAAGAGAAATCACTTTTGGTGTTGCGGATACTGCAACTAAAAACTGTGTCAGCGGCCACGTATACTATCCAAAATTCAATGGTAATATTCTCGCATTAGGCTCTTCTAATCTATATAATGAAACTGTCACGCCTGCATATGCTCACTCTTACCTGCTAACTGGTGTTCTTTCTGATGATTTTGTAGATGTAACAGGTGATGGCATTACAAATGATGATTTTGGAACAGGAGTTAAATTTAATTATTCAATGGTGAATGCAGGTTATAAATGGCGGGTGCCATTTATGAAAGATTCTGCTTCATATAATAGTGGGTACTTTTCGGATATTTTTGATGACAAAGCTTCAATTGTTTATGGAGAGAAAGAAATTTGGCACCTTCACTCCATCGAAACGAAGAACTATGTTGCATTATTCAAAATATCTCCAAGAGAAGATGGTTTAGGTACATTGAATTTACATGGCGGGAAAGACATAAATGCAAAGATGTATAAATTAGATAGTATTGTTCTTTACGCGAAATTTAATGGCAAAATCAATACTACTCCTATTAAGATCGTAAAATTTATCTATGATTACTCTTTGTGTCAAGGTATTGACAATGCAAATGGCAATAATGGTAAGTTGACATTGAAGGAAATAATTTTCTTAAATGGAGCCTCTAAAAAAGGATATCGTAACAAGTACAAATTTACTTATCAGAACAATTATAAATACAGTCTTAAATCTTATGACAGGTGGGGAAATTATCTAAAATATGGCTTATCTTCAGGATGTGCGAAAGATTCTGTTTTTCCTAGTGAAGCGCCGTATACTCCGCAAAGCAGGAACATTGCAGATAATTATGCCAGTGCATGGACACTTAACCAGATACAATTGCCTTCAGGTGGTACTATAAAAGTTACTTATGAGGCAGATGATTATGCATTCGTTCAGGATAAAAAAGCAAGTCAGATGTTCAAAATAGCCGGCTTCGGACAAACGACTACATTCTCAAATTCGCAGGAATTGTACGGGACAGATGGAAAGCCTAACAATTATATCTTCTTTAAACTGCAAAACCCCTCGGCAGATCTACAAACGGAAATGCAGTCTCTTCACCATTATATGAAAAATCTAAGCTGGCTATATTTCAATGCTTTCGTTGAACTTATGGGTGGAAAGTATGATTACATTAGGGGATATTTAAAACCCACCAATGTTTATGGTATTGCTGCAGGAAATTCTAATTATGGATATATTAAAATAAATACAGTAAGTATTGGTGATAAAGAAGGGTCTGGTAGGCAAATACATCCAATTTCTAAAGTAGCATTGCAGTTCATGCGAATTGAAGTTCCTCATCTTGTATTCCCTGGCTCTGCACCAAGTGAAGGTACAGAATCTAATATTAAAGGGTCTATTGGTGCTTTGGAGGAAGCTAAAATAATGATGTTCGGGTTTAATACTCATTGTTTAGACAAAGGTGCTGCAAAATCTGTAATCTTAAATAAGTCTTACCTCAGGTTGCATTCTCCGTATGGCCATAAGCTTGGTGGGGGCAGCAGGGTAAAAAAACTTGAATTTTTTGATAATTGGTCACAAATGTCAGGGAGATCAGGAACCAGTAAGGTTACTCAAGGATTAGAATACGATTACAATTTGCCAGAAGAAATTGAATCAAACCCCGATGGTACAAATATAAGCAGTGGTGTAGCTTCCTGGGAACCTGAAATTGGCGGTGATGAAAACCCATACCGGGAGCCTGTATTTTATACACTAAAAACCAAGATGGGAGTAGATAATGAGTTCTTTCAGGAAAAGCCATATGGTGAAAGTCAAATGCCTGCTCCAGTAGTTGGATACAGGTATATCAAAGTGAAACAGATAGCACCTGATAATGTAGGAGTAAGAGGGACTGGGTACGATATTTTTGAGTTCTATACTGCAAAGGACTTTCCTGCTAAAATCTATGACACCGAAATGGATAAGTTAAATAATGTCGGTTCCGGTGGGAATATGATTAGAGAGTTTCTTGGGATTGATGTAAATGAATATGTTGGTGTTAGTCAAGGTTATTCCATTGAGCTCAATGATATGCATGGTAAGCCGAAATCGAAAACTGCCTTCAAGGTAAATTCAGAACATAAAGCAGAACTAATATCAGGCGTATTGTATGAGTATGTAACAGAGCCAGGCAAACGTGACGAATTATCCAATGTTGTTGATGTGATAAGTCCATCAGGTAAAAAGTTCAGGCAGCAAATGGGTGTGAATGCAGATATGACCATAGATATGCGTGAACAAGTGACTGAAAACAATAGCTTTTCTTTAGGTGTCGGTCTTGATAATACTGTAGTTGGTCCTTTTCCTTTAATTATTCCACATGCGTGGCCAATGCCAGTGAATGAGATATCTTCATTCAAGTCATCAGTAGTAGTCAAGGTTTTACGCAGGAATGCAATTTTGAAACGTACAACTGCTATAAAAGAAGGCTCATACATCAATACCAATAATATAGTCTGGGATAGTGAAACTGGAGAAACACTGATTACCAGTACAACCAACGAGTTTGGAGATATACTTTATTCGATAACATATCCTGCGCATTGGTATAGTAGTGGCAAGGGTATGAAACAAGCGTACAACAACCTTGGGGCAAGAGTTTCAGATACTATTATGTTTATGCCTGGAGATGAGGTTTGGCTCACCGATTTAAATGGTTCTAATACGCAGAGGGTTTGGGTTAATGAAAGTAAAATACTTAAAGATAAAGATAATAATACGGTATCTTTAGCAAGCAAAAAAGCATTGATTTATCGTAGTGGATATAGAAACAAAGCTACAACACCTATATTCCAGTTCAGCGCAAAAGAATTGCCCTATCAAACAATATCTAACGAAGTTTATCTTAGGCCTCAGGTCAACACACCAATAATTGATGCAGGAGGTACATTATTTTCAGATCAATGGAATGGCCTAAATATGAAGCAAGTTGGTTCAATTTATGATGAACCAACTGATACAGCGCGGGAGTTGAAGGATCTTTTTGTTTGGTTATTAGAACGTGACAGTCTTTGTCTAGATCATAATACAACCATGATAATTTATAATTCATCAAATCCATCAATTGGGCCAAGTTGGTATTACAATTCAAATTTATATAAAAAAACACAAGGTGGAAGTCCTACAACTGGCGTTGTCCACTATATTATATGGAAGAAAAGTAATCCTTATTCTTACAGCTTACAATTTTATACGAACTATAATAACACGGGACTTAATTTAGCAATTGAAGGTTTCGGTTCCTCGTTTACTTGTTCAGATGTGACAAGAATTGAAGGAATAAAAGGACATGTAAATGGAGTTCATAACGCATCATTATTTGCTTATAAGGGTGATGAATTGAAATGTCTAACTGTAACAGTAGATGGCGATAATTTAAGTCGTTATAAGAATCAAAACCTTTATTATAGTGCTACAGGAAATAACTACTACTTAGGTAAAAGAGGCAACTTTAGGAAGTCAAAAGAATTTCAGTCACAGCTACTGCGTTCGCATAGTATTCCTGTATCACCTAGACATGATGGTACGTATGTTGAATTTAATCCGCTATACAAATTCAGTAATAATGTGCTGAACTTGGATACCACAGGGTGGAGATCAAAGAACACAGTTACTCATTACGCTCATAACGGGCAAGAACTAGAAAATAAGGATGCTATAGGTAATTATTCTTCAGCACTGTTTGCCTTCAACAAAAGTTTGCCAATAGCTGTAGCACAAAACAGCAGGTATTTACAGCAGGGTTTCTTTAGCTGCGATGCGGATAATGATAATATACTACCTGATGTTGAGATAAGCTACTGGAAGTTCTTAAAAGCAAATAAAACGTTACCAACATTTAATTCAAAAGTATCGCATACAGGAATAAAGAGTATAGAATTGAGTGCTGCTGATTCTGTACAGTCCATAGTAAAAACATACCAAAGTAATTCTTATGTCACAATTGACAATCTATCTCCTTTTGCAAATGATGCATTTTATCCAACAAGAGGAAAATACTTTATTTCTGCCTGGGTTAAGGTAGATACAACCGCAAAAGCTGCAAATTTTAGCAGGCCATATATTAAAGTATTCAGTTTCGACAATAGTCAAACACAACTTCTTTATCCCTCAGGGCCAATAGTTGAAGGATGGCAGCAAATATCAGGTGAAGTTACATTCGACATCTGTCCTTCCCCATATTATGTAAGACTCATGGCAGATCCTTTATTTAAAACTTATTTTGATGACATTAGAGTTCACCCGGCGGATGCTTTAATGAAAGGATTTGTGTATGACCCTGTAACGCTCAGGCTTATGAGTACACTGGATGAAAACAATTACGCCACTTTCTATGAATATGATGAAGAAGGAAACCTTATCCATACTAAGCGCGAAACTGAAAGGGGAGTAATGACAATTATGGAAAGCCGTAAATCAATCCAAAAAACTGGCAACTGATGAAAGCTTATATATTCTCTTTTTTCTTATTCATAGTAATAGCTGCTTCAGCGCAGGAAACTTCTCTTTCAGGTGTAAAAGAGATAATGGTTATATCAGATCATTACAGAGGAATTTCAAGTTTGCAGATGAATATAAAATATAAGGCTTATGCTGATACTTTGCAGAAACAGCTTTTGGACTCTTCTATAGAAAAATTTGTGAGCTACAATCATAATACTTTTACAAGCCATCAGAATACTGTGTCAATTGTAGTTGACTCCCTCGTCTTTTTTATAGACCATATCAAAAAGGTCGCTTACTTGGACAGACGTCCGATTATAAATTCAGGATCAGAAGATGTACAAAAAAAGATGCAAAGCTTTTTTAATCAGGGAAAAGGTTACAGGAGGACGGATCTTGGAAATGGAAAAGTCAAATATAGAATTTCTTCCGATAGTTTAATTTATGACTGGATAGAAGTATTTATCGACACCAGAACAAAGAACTTAAATCGTATTACCTACAAGTTCTCAGAGAAAGGTAAAAAGAATGGTGTAAGCCAGTTGGTTATTGACTTTACAGATCAGCAATTCGGAAAAAAAGTAGATTCCATGATTTTCAGTCTTGACCAATATCTTTCATTCAAAGAAAGCACACAAATCAATTTACGTTCACGCTATAGTGATTATAAATTTCAGAGTTACGTGTATTAAATAACCATTAAAGTTTAAGACCATGCACAGTTACGCAAGAAAGGGAATAGTATTTCATTTACTCTTCCTGTTAGGCTTGTTCATAAATTTCGGGTCTACGATAGCGAAGACCTATCCTGCCAATATTGCGCAGCTAAACGGCACCAGCATCGTTGCTAATGCACAGCTTGGGCATTCCCACCAGTTCTTTACCGGCAACATGACCAGCTGCACTACAGGCTGGCAAGGTAATTATGACTACACTGATGTGCGTAATATTGTTACTTTGTCTGTTAATGACGGCTATCAGCGCACCATCCCAGATACATTCACTGTAAAAGTAAAGGTGCTGGTGGAATGGAAGGATGCAAGTTGTGTTTCACGTTCCAGGACTGTAGATTTACAAGTTAAATACGATACGGCTAGAGGGGTGCAGCACCGCGACAGGCATGCCTACACTTTTACCGGGGGTAACTATGTACGTGTAACAGTTATAAGTATAGTTAACTCCTCGAAGGCTAAATACCTTACCCTGCGCAGTTCTATTGAGGTAACACGTTTCGGCAGGCTCGACCCTCTGACAGTGCCAACCCCACCTACCGTAACTATGGGAGCAGATACACTGCTCAGGATCAGCTGGCCTTCCAATACACTTGCCGAAGAGTATGATCTGGAATGGACATGGGTAGATAATTACGATATAACTGGTGACACCTTATCCGCCACACAGATAGCTTACAATTTCAGATTCAACAGCAGCAGGGTGACACTGGATACCGTGGGTTATGCTTTCCAGCCTATCTATGAAAGAGGGTGGCTCTTGTTCCGTGTACGTGCTGTGGGAAGAGCGGGCACAGATTTTACACACCGTGTAGTGGGCAGGTGGAGCAACCACAATATCCTTCCATCAGGCGGAAATTACTTTGTTAGCGGCTTCACTTCGTCTGCCCGTATAAAGATTACGGCAGATCACAGGGCAAGCCTCAACTGGCAGTATACAAAAACATTCACTGAGAATGCCAAGTTCAAGGAAGTTATTGCCTATGCCGACGGTATGTTGCGTTCCAGGCAGCATGTTACACGCATAGAAAGTGTTAACATGGCAGTGGTTAATGAAGATGTATATGATTATTCCGGCAGAAAGGCTGTGAGTGTGATGCCAACTCCAGTTTTTAACAAAAGAATAGATTTTTACCAGCTGTTCAACACAAAAACCACAGGAGTGGAATATAAAAGCGCAGACTTTGATTCTATCGGTTCTGTGTGCAAGCCTGTAGCCACTTCCATGTCTTCGGACAAAGGTGCAACAAAATACTATTCCACTTCCAATCCGTATGCAACAAGCCCGCCCCCAGGCCAATACTGGCACCGCTACATACCACAATCCCATGGCTATCCTTATGCTTTGACAACGTACATGCCTGACCCCACAGGAAGAATCAGGGAGCAGGGTGGCTTAGGGGCATACCATCAGCCTTCGGGTACGCTGGTATCTGATACGGCAGGACATACAACGAAGTACTTTTACGGCACACCGAGCCAGCCTGAACTGGATGCGCTCTTTGGCAATGCCGTTGGTTACAATATGCATTATGAAAGCAAGATGGTTATTGATCCGCAGGGCAGCGCTACCATTTCTTATACAGACCTCAAAGGAAAGGTGATTGCTACCTCGCTGGTAGGCGATGTCTATACAGGGTACGATACGCTGAGCGGGTATGGCGCTTCATCGGAGACGATGAACATAGACTTCAACGATGTGTCTCCATCGGTACGTACAACAGGAGACGATGCGTATACCTTAAGCACCAGCCACAGCCTTCTTTTACCGAATCAGAATACGGTGGTTAATCTTACCTACCAGCTCCAGCACGATACTGTTGCAGCTTCCTGCCTGGAGAATGTGCATTGCAATGATTGCGTGTATGAGCTGTACCTTTCCGTGAAAGACCAGTGCGGCAAGGAGCAATTGCTGGATGCCTCAGGCAGTCCCGCACCTGTACGCCATACACTTGGCAAAGCTGGAGATTTCAGTAACTGGTGCGCAACTATGAGTACTTATAATGCCGGTACGGATACGGATATCAGCAGCAGCCTTCGGGTAGGTGGCGTGTTACAGCTGAACCTGCCGCGCGGCTCCTATACTTTTACCAGGGAAATAAGGCCATTAGAGAGCGCTGCCAAAGCTTTTGCGCAAAGAGTTTTGGATAACTCCACCTGTCTGCCGACATTGGACGAACTGGTGGCAGAAGAGATGCTGAGTGCAGATACCATGGCCTGCTTTATAGATTGCCAGAGCTGTAAGACAAGACTTGGCGACTCTACTACTTTTATAACTAAATATGTTGCCGGGTTCGATACTTCAGCGACAACACAGGTTCAGAAAGACAGCCTTATAAAAGAAGCGCGTTACAGATATTCAGTTATGGAAGGCAATTGCAAAAGATTGTGCCGACCGGAACAGGAAGGAGAATGCGCTGCGGTATATAACGCTCTGCGTACTGATTTTACACCGGGAGGGCAATTTGCAGCTGTTTCCTTTAACCCAAATGGTTCGGGATATTATACCACTGACCCTTATTCTGTATTTAATAATAACCCTACCTCTTCTGCTTTCTCATACAAACACGCTAACTCGCCTCTTAAAAATGTGAAGCTGTGGACGGGAACAGAGTATAAGCTTGTGCCGGATCTTACACCCAACGAGCTGTTTATTTACTGGGAACCACGCCTGGAAGACAGCCTGGTGAAGATACACCCTGAGTACTGCCAGTACACAAAATGTACTACGATGATTGCATCCAAGCGTTTCGATTCATGGCTAAGTGAGCTGGAAGATTTGGAAACGGTAAAACAGCATCATTATATGAGATTAGTGGGCACAGGCTCATACCCACCGCTTGTGGAAGCAGATAGCTTTTTTACACAATATACAATGTTCAGGCAGCGGATGGAAGACACAATGACCTCATTTTCCGGCGGCTACTCCATGTATGAGGTTGCTGTAGCGGGAGTATTGTGCAATACAAGTACAAAGACTTTAGATAGCTGCCTGGACTCATTATTATCAGATGATGATTTCATGTGTGACGACCGTGCTATTATAGTATGGGATGTTTACCGTTCGCTTTACCTGGCAGCAAAAGATGGTATTGTACGCAGCATGATGGATAGCGCCTGCCAAGCTAAAGTTATTAACTATGCGGGCAAGACGAAGCTGTTCCCAAGAAATATACGAGATACTCTCGAAAAGCATATCGGTCTGCCGTACAATGGTAGCCAGCATGCGAACTGGGGCCAGAATAAGGTAGTGGCGCATTGCGACAGCATCTGTAAAGGCTATAAAAAATACTGGCTGATGCGGCTTGATGAATGTACGTCACTAAGCGGTAACAATACACTAAAGCAGCAAATACTTGATGCACTAGGCACAGTATGCAAATCAGGCTGTAATGAAAGTAATCCACTGGGTGTAAATGGTCCATCTGGAACATCAGGCTTGAGCAGGTTCGATTCTGTGCTTGCAGCATATAATATAAACTGCTACGGACTTACTATTGATATGCCTGGCTATGCCAATTCAAGTTATACTTTGGATGTATGGCCGTTTGAAAATGATTGTCCTTGTAAGCAGGGGTGTAAAATAGAGCACTTTGGCGCAAACGGAATAACAGTTCCAATTCCTACTATACATACAGACCTTTCAGATTACGGCTGCGGCTGCGCTACACCCGGCGAGCATGAGCAGTACCGTAAGTACAGGGATCTCTCCAAAGGAATATCTAATGGCTGCCGTGACAAGTGTTATACGTGTGAAGAGGTACACGAATATGTTGATGCTTTTGTAACAACATACCCTACAGCATTAGACAGCCCCCAGCTGACACGCATGCTCACCTCATATTTAAATATGAGCACCGGGCTGGGTAAAACATGGGCGCAGTACCTGAAATTCTTTGAAGGCTGTACTAAAGATACTATCTATACAAATAAAGGTATGGTGCAACAGTTCCTCAGTGAGTTCTCATCAGGCGGCACAAATGGATTCATGGAAGCAGAGCTAATGGAAACAAGTATATTATCAAGCAGTTCTTCAGGCTCTTTATCAAGTACGAAAACCCCGCCACCTGCCGGTGGTAACGGCAAATTACTTGATACCTGTGCATGTAATTTACTGGATAATATGTATCAGGCCTGGCTTGCGTCCGGAACAGGTACATTTGATAATTTTGCACAATCGCAGGTTCCTGGCTTAATGCATGCACAGGCTATTTTCGAACTTTGCCTGGCTTCTACTAACAGGGATGCCAGTAATGCAGGTAACACGACGTTTGGCAGCTGGTCAAGTGAAGCCAAAAAAGAACTGGAATTTAACGTACAAAACTTTAAGGTTATGGTACCCACCAGCATGACTTGCGATGGCCCTGGAACCGGCGAAACAGGAATATATGATGATAATACAGCTAATGTAAAGCATTGTGAATTTATTAAGGATATTATACTTAATTACCGCAACCAGATGCATGACAGCTGCTGGAAGGTGCTGACGATAAACGGAAGGACGGCTTGCAGAAATATGTATATGCGCGACAGTCTCACCCGCAGGCTTAACAAAATTTATTTTGGTGATCCTGATGCGGGCTACGACCTGGAGTTCTTCAACGAGATGCTTAAAGACTGTGAATGTAACCCGATACCGCCGGGTGATTTCCTGACAAGAAGTTTACCAGGTGAGATATGCACAAAAGTAAAGACTACACTAGCCGATACTGTGCTAAACCTCCTAAACAGCTATATAAACACGGATAAATTCTATGTTAATAATGTACTTGTAAAAGATGTTGCTTCGCATTATTTTAGCGGACCTTTGAATATTATGCCGAACCTGCCATTGGATAACGATGATACTAAAAGGAAGAAAAGAGAATACTTCGGCGGTTTTGGCGTACCGAACAAGATATCAGCTACCGTGCATCATTGGGCAATGAAAATACGCGATACGACCCAAGTTGATACAATAGGTTATGACAAACTGATTGATATATTTATTTACAGTGCTAATCTTTCCAATGGCACATGGCCTTCCACAATCTATTTAACAAGCTTTACCAATCCTGTGCTGTATAAGATAGAAGGAGATATAGTGAGCTTTAAATGCACCCTGAACTACAAAGGTTGGGGCGGAACGCCATTGTCAACGGAAGTATTGCTTAAAACCAACTACAAAGGGCTCTACAGTGAAGTGTGCAGGCCTACAATTTGTACTGAGAAGTTCAATCCTACTGCAAATGCCTGCGTTACGTTCCATAAGCAGGCGGCAGAACAACGTGCGATATGGCGCTATGAAAGGATGCAGGACTCTGTTTACCGCTACAGCCAGCGGCACTACATGCAGAAGTGCTACGATAACTTAAAACAGAACGAGACTTTCTCTGCCTCTTACCAGATGAAGCGCCACCATGTAACACTGTATTATTACGACCAGGCGGGTAACCTTGTGCAGACAGTACCACCGGCAGGCGTAATAAAGCTTAACGGCACACAGGTAGCAGCAGCCAGGAACCACCGCAAAGGCGTAGGCGCAGCCGTATATCCCTCGCATACACTAAGAACAGTTTACAGGTATACTACTTTTAACCAGGTTTATCAGCAAATTACGCCCGACGCAGACGCTGTATGGCATTGGTATGATGAAAATGGTAGAATAATTATGTCCCAGAATGGTGATCAGCGAGATAGCCTTGCCTACTCTTATACGCTATACGATGCTTTGGGAAGACCTAAGGAAGCAGGTAAAGTTACTACAAATAATATTACTCCATTACGACCTGATACATCACTAATAATCAATCTTTATGAAGATCTTGAATTTATCATAAATTATAATGGCCTAAACAAAAATGTAAAAACAGAGATAACTAAGACCTTTTACGATAAAGTGGCCTATACAGTTTCTTATGCAGGCTTCAGCCAGAGTAATTTAAGGAAAAGAGTAGCGAGCATCACCTATCAGGATGTGAATGGCACCGTATTTGACCATGCTACCCATTACAGTTATGATATACATGGTAATGTAAAAGAGCTCATACAGCATGTACCTGCCCTTGCAGCCATAGGTCATAACTACAAGCTGATGCGCTACAGCTATGATTTGATAAGTAATGTAGTAAAACAGGTAGATTACCAGCCCGGCTATGAAGACGCCTGGCACCATAAATATGCTTATGATGCTGATAACAGGATAACGCTTGCTTCCAGCAGCTCTGATGGTATTATCTGGGACAGGGATGCTGCTTACTTCTATTACCTGCACGGGCCACTGGCACGTGTAGAAATTGGTGAGAAGCGTGTACAGGGCATGGACTACGCTTACACTTTGCAAGGCTGGCTAAAAGGTGTGAACAGCACTACTGCACTAAATGATTTTGATATGGGGCAGGACGGAAAAATACTAACCGGCAACAACAACCGCTATGTAGCAAGAGATGTGTTTGGCTTTACCCTGGGATATTATACCGGGGATTATAAAGCAGCAGGAAGCTCGGCACTGGCCTTTGAATCTGCTTATAGAAATACTAACTTTGGCAATGCAACACCGGATCTGTATAATGGCAACATCAGCACCATGGCTACTGCACTTAGTCCTTTTACGCAACGTGTACAGGCCAGGGCTTTTGGTTACGACCAGCTCAACCGCCTCTCAAGGGTAAAATCTTTCCAGATGAGTACAGCATCATCCAATACATGGAGCGGGGTTAGTGAAACAGCTGTTTACAGGGAGAACTTCTCTTATGATGCCAATGGAAACATCTTGAAATTGAACCGGCACGGGCACAACTCCCCTTCCAGCATTATGGACAGCCTTACTTATAGTTATTATGCAGGAACCAACAGGCTGAAACGCGTGCAGGATGCTATAACTTCATCTGCTTATAGCAACGATTTTGATAACCATAGTGCCGTTACCAATTACACTTACGATAAGCGTGGTAATTTAATAGCTGATGTAACCGAAGATAAAACCTTTGCGTGGAACAACATCGGCAAGCTCAAAAAAGTAAAGACCTCTGCCAGCTGCTCCAATACAAGCAGTACCATGTATTTTGATTATGATGCCATGGGTAACCGCCTGCGTAAAAAGAATGGTGATACTTCTGAATATTACATACGCGATGCACAGGGCAATACCATGGCCATATACAGTGTAGTAACCAGCAGCATTACCCTCACCAGCCAGCATATCTATGGCAGCAGCCGTTTGGGACAAAGGCAGCCGAACAAAGCACTGTCTACAGGGGTGAACTGGACGGAAGTACCCGATACAGGATTAATTGCTTTGGTAGCAGGTATGAAAGAGTACGAGCTTACCAACCACTTAGGAAACGTACTGGCAACTATTACAGACAGGAGACTGCAGCGCTTTACTTACCCGAGCGATACACCTAATGTGCAGTATTACGAAGCAGATATAGTAACAGCGCAGGATTACTATGCCTTTGGCAGTATATTAACGGGCAGGAAATGGGTGCTTACAAAAGATGCAGAGCAGCTACAGAACCAGTGTGTAACATGCAGGGACCTGAGAAACTATCTTAAAAATACTTATACCTATAGTACCAGCAACTCCATTAGTCCGGATAGTACTACGCTAACCACATCCCTGAACAGCCAGTACGATAAATGCGAGAGCTGGAGCTACTGGAAGAATACTATATACAGCACCTGTAAGTTGTGGGACAGCGCTGCAACATACGTTACCCCTACCCCTGGTGTACAGAATGCATCTATTAACTTCGGCAACACAGGCTCCTATACTTTTGGCAATGGCAGCTTTACTGTAGAAGCGTGGATATACCCGCAGGCAGCAGGCGCCGCAGCAGTGCGCACCATAGCGGCCAAGTACCATACCAACCCAAGCGGAGAGATAGGCGGTTTCCACCTCTACCTCAATGCAGCGGGACAGTTGGAATTTAAAGTAGGCGATGCACCTGTAGCGCCAATGACACCACCGGGAAGGCAAGGAATAATACGTACAACAGCGGCTATAACCTTTAATGCCTGGACGCATGTAGCAGCAGTAAGGGCAGGCAACAACCCTGCAGGCTGGACCTTATATGTAAACGGCGTTGCTGTACCAACTGTATTGGTGAACCCTGCCATAATGCCTACAGGAATAATAGAACAGGGCAGCCCGGACCAGCTGTATATAGGCGGCGGAGCGGCAGCAGGCGCGCCAAACTCCTGGAACGGAAGGCTGAAGAAAGTAAGGGTAATGGCCTCTGCTTTATTAGGAGCACAGGTACTGAACCACTATGCGGGTGGCTGCGGTACAGATTCTTCTCTTATTGCAAGAGTGCTTGATGCACCATTGAACGGTTACTTTACTGGAGCAAGCTTTACTGTAAAAGAGCTTGCACTGAACAGAACAGGAACCATTACTACTGCCGGCGGAGGAAATATTGCCTGGAGCGTTTACTGGAGAGATTCTACCTGCTATAGCTCACTTTCTAATACTAATATCAGCTGTAAGAACGTTCTTGTTAAAACAGGAAAGAAATACAGATATGGATTTAATGGTCAAGAGAGAGATGACGAAATCTACGGAGCAGGTAATACATATACAGCTACTTTCTGGGAGTATGATGCACGAATTGGCAGAAGATGGAATAGAGACCCTAAACCATTACCTGAAGAGAGTGAGTATGCGGTTAACAGGAACAATCCTATTAGGAATAATGATCCTAATGGAGATACTCCTGGCGATCCTGATAAGTCTGTAAATGCAACCATAGGAGTATCAATATCCAGTAGTGGAGTTAGGGCAACAGCGGCTATTGGTGCTTCTTTTAAAACAAAGAATTTTATGGGAGCTATTAATATTAGTGCAACATCTTATAACTCTGGTTTGGGAACAACAAGTGGTACTGACGGAATAAGAGCTTTTAGAACTGACTTTGTTGCCAGTACGAGTTTAACCGTTGGCGGTGGGAATGCACAACCTTTACCATTAAATACAATTAATAGTGGTACAGCAACAGGCGTTGAAAATTCATTCCAAGGTTCATTTACAATAGCTAACAACCTTGTGTTAAATTCGGAAGGAAGAAATCAAAGAGTAGGATATATAGGCGGAAGAGTTGGGCCTGTACAAATTGGTGGTTATAATGATTTCTTCAAGTTTAAAGGCTTAGGTGGTGACGGCGATGACAGATGGAAAACTGGTGGAGCGTCTGCACAATTTGGCTTAGGGGATAACAATTCATTAACTGTGGGTTTTGATGTGTTTACTGGCGAACGACAGGCAAAAGATTTTGAGGGAAATTGGCTGTTACAGCCAGGCAATCCTGGCGGTGGTAAATATGGAACATATTTGCAAACTCCTTATAATCAACGACTAAATAATGGCCAAACATTTATTGGAGTTCAGCATAATGGTATAACTCGATTAAATAGCCCAATAGGTGGAAGACAACATATGTATTCACAAGATGACATTCACAATAATCTTACAAAAAATCCATTGTTTCAATCGACTGCGAATGGCTTATAATAAAATTAACATATTAATACTGCTGATCTTATGTTTTTCATGCCACCCAAAATGGGTGGCTTCACTAAAAGAACAAGGTAAAAAGCAACCTGTAAAAGAGGCCTATAAGTCAAGTAGAGTACCATTTATATATTCAAACTTAATTGATACCAATGCAGTATATATTAACGAAATGGAACTTGTTCATACTGACGGTAGCAACTCACATATTTATTATACATTTATGAGATTTTCAGGGAATGGGTTAGTAAAAGCTCAAATTCTTCCGAAAAAACCAAGTGATGATGACTATAATAAAGGACAGATTTGCTTTTACAATGTAGAAGGTACAAGTATTAGGGTTGAAAAATACAATCATGATTTAGAAGATTTTGAATATTGGTATGGAAGAATAAATGAAGACGGCATATATTTTACTAAGAGAAAAAAACGGGAGCTTTTCGGTGGAGTTGAGAGGATCAACGCATTATATAGAAAACAACCAGCCAATTTTACACAGCCAATAATTTTTCCAAATAAATGATGGTAGGTATCAGCTTTTAAAAACTGATACAATCTTAAAAGAGAAATATTCCCCATCTGTTTAAAAAGCTTTTCTTAGCCTGGATGGTTTTAAATCAATGCGGTTCCGGGAATATTTGAGTGGTGTTAGCAGAGTGGAAGGATGGTTCCAGATGAATTCCATCGTTCCACTCTGCTCTTCTCAGATGTTAGTGAGAGGTAGTATTTTAATATACTCTATTTTAAATAAGTTTTTTTAAGATTCTATTGGGTGCAAGCAGAGTGGAGCGATAGGATATTCCTTGAAACGAGGACGGTATTACCGGTATTTTTAGGTAGCTGTATATAATCATCTACAGACCACCCATCATTCCATTCAGTTTCTATTTATCCGAAATCCAATAGAAATTAAGAAACAATAGAGATAACCGGGAAGTCAAATAATGCCAATAAGAACACCTTTATTTAACAGATGCGTTTAAATGGTTTGTGGTCAATTAAACCTTGGCCAATTGTTTGATTTTATAAACGGTATTCTTGTTTAGGTCTGATAGCTTTGCGACTTCATAACCTGAATACCCTTTCTTTAAATATTCAAGAGCCTTCTTATGCTTTGGTTTACTGAGGAACTTCAGCATATCTTCACTACTGCCAGGTTTACGGCCATTGTACTTACCTTTTATTTTCTTAGCTTCAATTATACCTTGCATCTGGCGTTCACGTATCTGTACCAACTCCATTTCTGCGACAACGCCCAGAATTGAAATAACCATCTTGCTGATAGGATTCTCTTTTCCATCAACCATTGATGACAAACCTTGTGAAACGAAGTGGACCGGAATACTATGCTGAGTAAAGTAATGTATTGTGTTAATGATATCGCGTAGATTCCTTCCAAGACGGTCAATCTGCCATACATATAGTTCTGTAAGCTCACCTGTATCAATTAAGCTCTTAATAAGAGATGCGTGTGGCCTTGAAAAGAATTCTATGCTACCGCTACATCTGTCTTCAATTACCTGATCGTATTCAGATTCATTTATGCGTTGTCTGTCTGTTTTCTGATCAACGGTTGATATCCTGGTATAAAGTACTTTCATTTTAGGTTAAATTTAAGATGTGTGCTTTGATACCGTAAAATTAGTACAAAATCACTATATTTCCAAATAAAATGCAGTAAAACCGGGTTAACCTCATGTACTAAATAAAATCGCACCCTAAAACCAAGCTTATCCTAAATTTCAAAATTAAAATATCTACTACAGCTAAAAAATTAGCTAATCATAAATTAGATTTTTCCCCGGCACATTTACTATTTAAGAC
>DAIUCM010000055.1:0-22884 GCA_036846145.1 Bacteroidota bacterium | reverse complement strand
ACCATGTGCTGCCACGGCACGAACTGTATGATAACCGCCAAAGCAAAACAGATATTAAAACTGGCAGGAAAAATAATTTAAACCCCGAGCTCGATCCCTGGGCATGGGTGAGAGTGCATATTATTAATGAACCACCTTTGGATACGGTTGCTTATATTGGTTTTAACGGTTTCCAAAATCCTCCAAATGGTATAAGTGGTACTTACAAAGATACTTCAATAATTGGGCAAGTTCGAGGAAATGAACAAGGATATCTGATGGCATTTTGGAAATATAATTTATTAAATGCCGTAGAAAACAAAAAACGTATTGACTTTAGAGTTTCAGCTCATGATACCGCTGATTACTATTTCAAATACTAAAGCATTTTTCATGAAGTACTTATATGCGGCAATAATAATTTATCTCTGTTTTTCCTGCAAAAAGGATGGCGGCGGCTTTTTAGGTATGGGCGAAGGCGGTGAAACTACTGTACAAGGCAAAATAACAGAAAGAGGCAGCGGCAAAGCAGTACCATACGCGCATGTGAATTTACGCTCGCTGCCCAAAGATGCCAATATATCTGTTTACCGTACAGATACTGCTTTGTATGCAGATGAGAACGGCAACTACTCCTTTAGTTTTACGGCAGATAAAGACAGGGATTACCATGTGCTGCCACGGCACGAACTGTATGATAACCGCCAAAGCAAAACAGATATACGAACAGGCAGGAAAAATAATTTAAACCCGGAGCTCGATCCCTGGGCATGGGTGAGAGTGCATATTATTAATGAACCACCATTGGATACTATCGCACATATTGGATATAATAACTTTCAAAATCCACCTAATAATGTAATGGGTTTCTGCAGAGATACAATTCTTATTGGCAAACTGCTTGGAAACCGCCCCACATATGTAATAGAGTTTTGGCGCTATAATAGATTAAATGCAGTAGAAAACTCAAAAAGGGTTGATTTTTATGTTCCTGCACTTGACACGATAGATCATTATTTTAGATATTAAAACATAAGTTCCAGCTTAAAACAAACCTACTAATATTCCTATCTTATGCGAAAAACCCTTTTTACGCTATGGGCATGCCTTGCCTTTTTTTTCACTTCTGCACAGGTGCCGGATTCCTTCCAGGGCAGTTATTTACAGTACATTACAGAACCTTTAGATCTTACACAGGTACCCACTGGCTTCTTGCTGGAGCGCGAACCCACCTGGGGAAATATTCACCGTTTCGATGGTGTTTTTGATACCATTAACAGTTATGACAACTGGAAACAGCTGTACCTGGATATGTACCGAATTAAGGTAAACCCCAATTTAAGCATGATTACTTACGATAGTATGAAGAGCCTTACTTTTAAGATAAAGAAAGACCTGGCGGCAACCCCTTTGCCTATTCTCTTTTTTAACTACAACCATATAATGCCCACCGCTATACATAGTAATTTATTAGATACTATTGGCAGGCGTTTTTACGATGTAACCGGCAGAACATCATCGCCCTATATACAAAGCCTGCTGTTTGCATCTGCTGCGGCTACAGAAGAAGGCAGTGGCATACAGCACAAATTTAGACCCTTTTTGGTGTTATCACCAAAAAGAGGAATGCGGAAATTTTCTTGCTGATGATAACACCAGCAAGGGCTTGGAGCACCGTGGCAGTAAAAAAGCGCAACTTATTAGAGCTGCGCCTTTGTATATATGCTTGTGCTGAAAAATGCTTTAACGCTCTTTCTTCCTAATGAAACTTAATTTTCATCAGCGCAGCTTTACACATTCTTAGCATTATCAAACCATTTTTAATCCTTCCGGTCATTTTTGTTTCGCCGTAGGTTCTGTCCACATAATGTACAGGCAGATCTATAAGTTTTAAATGGCGTTTGGCAGCGCCGAAAATAAGCTCGTAATCGCCCCAGCGGTCTTCAATTCCCCAGGTACCACGCAGTTTTTTTACGCGCTCATAATCTCTGCGCCACATTACTTTTGTACCGCAAAGCGTATCCTTAATTCTTGTATCTAAAATATACGTAAATGCCGTGCTGAAAAACTTATTACCAATTACATTAAACAGGCGCATGGCATCTTTATGCATCGGGTAAACAAGCCGGCTGCCATTGATAAATTCGCCTCTGCGTTTGGCAATGGCTTCATAAAAATAAGGAAGCTCTTCCGGTATTACGGTTAAATCCGCATCCAGGATCATCAGTATATCGCCTTTGGCATGCTCATAACATTCCCAAACATTGTAAGATTTTGAAATACCCGGTGAGTTTACTAATTTAATGTCTTTTTCAGGATATTTGGCAATCATTTCACGTACAATATCCGGCGTGCCATCTGTACTTTTATCATCACCAAAAATAATTTCGGTATGCGTTCCCAGTTGCGGAATTCGTTTTACGGCATCTTCAATATTTCCGGCTTCGTTACGGCAAGGTATGGCTATGGTTACGCTGAAATCCTGGTTCGTATCGAAAAATACCGGCCTTGCAACAGTTAACCGAATCATGGTGAAATAGCTGAAGAACGGCAATCTCGCCACGAAACGATTCAGCACATAACTTAGTAACGGAATGTTGAACGGAAACAGCAGCAGTTTGCGTGTAAGCAGCTTCTCGTAAGCGCTGTGCGTAAGGAAATTATTGATATCGGGCGCGGTGATCCAGTTATGCAGGCGCTGCGGAAGCTTTAAATTGAGTTTTTCGGCAAGTTTTACAAAAGGATGCCACAGGTAATTGTAGTTAACCAGTATTATACGTGTATGTGGCTCGCAGTTTTTTTGTACGCTATCCAATACCGCTTTTATATCAACAATATCTTCTATGCTGCTTATTAATATATAGTCGAACTTCTCCGGTATATCAAGCGCTTCCGGGTGCTGATGAATAAAGTTAAGGTGCGGATAATTCTTTTTCGCTTCCTGTACCTGCAAGGCACTGTCTTCAACACCAACGCCATAGCCTGGATTTAATTTATCGAGCACAAAACCAATGGAACTGCGTATATGTAAAACGCGCGCGCCCGGCTCAATAATAAACTTGAGCGACCTTAAAAGCTTGCGGTAGTAATATGGATTTTTTTTTATCCACTTGATGCGCTGCGGCGTAATACTATCGTTTTTGGCAGTAATTTTCTGCCGCAACTCCTCAAAATACGGGTGCTGAATCATCTTCTATATATGCTGTACGCGAAAAATGCTTTCAAAGCTAATGAATTTCCGCCGTATTGCATGAAAGGTACTGATAAGCGCACAAATGAGTTGCCGGAATATTTATAGATTACTCACCACTGGCCGCAAGCGCGCCGAAAGGAAACTTTAAACCACTATATTTTACAAGCTCGGCCCTAACAATGCCCATATAAATTTTAGATTCGATACGTACGGGAATCTGGTTCTTATCGTCAGAAACATACAAAGTCATATCCTGCTGATCCTGGAAAACCCTGCCTTCAATAAGCTTCGGCCGGAAAACATGGCACCTGACTTTACCGAACTGCGTGGTTGAAATCACTTTCTTTCCCATATACTGCACACCCATAGGGAAAACTTCCTCATCGAAAAAACTCTCTACATTTATGGTGTAGCCTGTTTTCTTGTTCGAGAAATCTATGCAGCGCAGGTAATAAAAAGCTGAAATGATATCGTGGAGATCTTTTTTATCGGCATAAACCTGCTTATTGGCGATAATCTGGTTCTTACTCCTGTCGAAAATATAATATTCCTGGTCCTTAAATTTTCCTTCGGAAACATTGCGGATAAAAACACTTGGCATTAGTGTTTCCTGGTCTATATAGCTTTCGTAATAATCGCGTACCCTGTAAAACGGATCAAAAACCGGGTAAGATTTACCTACTATCGAAATATGATAATGCGGTTTGCCAGCAATTAGCTTTGGCTGCGGTTTTATTTCGAAATTGCCCTCGCCGGCGCTTATGCCATTGTATGTTAAATCGTATCTGAGCTTTTCGCCGGGCTGGTACGCAATGTAATCAATTGCCGGCAGCGTTTGTGCAGGCGCCTTGTTCTCCTGCCTGAAGCCGAATGAAAACAAGGCGCTGCATAAAAGTATTAATATATAATTATAGCCCAATGTCGTTTAATTAAGGATTTTTCAAACGTATCGGTAAATCCAATATGTGTGTTTCAATTCTCGTTTTTGTCCTCTGAAGCCGGGCAGGCTTCTCCTTTTCTCTTGATAAAAAAGAGGAACTGCGAAGCATTCACGAATACAAAAACATAAAAATAAAAGATACATGAGTAAAAAATCAAGGCTGTAAATTATTAAGCTAAAAACAGGTTTAAAGCATTTCCCACCCGCATTCTATGGTAAATTCTATTTATTTACGTTTCAACAAGCCCTGCATGGGCGAACTATGTCAGCATGGTGAAAGCCCTATGTATAAAAAAACCTTAACTAAACTACATTTAATTATAGCCTGCCATGTAAGCTGCTTTTGTTAATATTAAGTTATTTTTCAAATTTATATCTCCCGCAGCCGGCGGAAAATATTACTTGCCTATTTTAGCGCGCATATTGCTTTTCAGCCCGCTGTAAGTATCAAGGTCGGCACGTATCTTACCAACACTTATACCCGATTCTATTCGAACAGGAATGCGGTTCTCATCATCCGTAACCCACATGGTCATTTCATCTTCGCTTTTAAAAATGCGGTCGGCAACAAGTATAGGCTTTAGTTTAATACAGTTAAATTTGCCTTTATCGGTCTTTATTACTTCGCGGCCCATGAACTGAACGCCGCAATGGTAGGCAGAATCATCGATAAATGCATGCATGTAGAATTTCTGGCCCACCTTGGCATTGTTATAATCCAGCGTGCGTGCGTAATAAATGGCCGAAACAACATCCTGCGTATTGCCTGGTATTTCCATCGTGCGCTTTTTGCTTTTGGCGGTTTTGGCCTTCTGGTTAAAAATTACATATTCATTGAATTTATAGCCGCCTTCATTAACATCGCGCACAAAAACAAGCGGCAGCAGGCTGTTTGTTTCTACGTAAGATTCATATTTATCGCGCACTTTGTAAAACGGATCATAAAAGCCAAAAGTGCTTCCGGTAGCCACAATATGGTAGCACTGGTTACCTGCAATGGTTTGCGGATCGGGCTTAATATTAAAAACAACTTCGCCCACATTCACATTAAAATACAAATTATACCTTACTTTATAGGTGATTTTTTCGCCATAGGTAAAGGTGTTGTTCTGCACCTGCCGTACTTCTTTCTGGCTGAAGCCCAGCAGCGGGAAAGCAAAGGATAAAAACAGTAGAATTATATTCTTTTTCATAATATTCAGGCGGTTTAATGTTAGGTTTACAAGAAGCGTTCCAATTCTGTTACGCTTATAATTAATATGCCTTAACCGCCTATAATGTTCAATAAATTATTTGGTTTTAAGCCATGTATTTAGAAATACGCCCTCAAGCCATATATGCTGTGTTCAAAAAATAGTTTAATGATTTACAGCTTATTACCACAATAAAAAAACATAGCAAAGGCTGTATAAATTGTAGCCGAATCATTTTACTTGCATATATTTGGTGCAAAAATATTGCTCGCACAATCATCCGCTATGGAGCCGCAAAACAATAAAAAAGTTATTCGTGCATGGACCATGTACGACTGGGCAAACTCTGTATATTCACTGGTAATTACATCAACCATTTTCCCCATTTATTACAACAGTGTAACCAGCACGCCAGATCCTGTCGATGCCGATTACGTTAATTTCCTGGGTTTTAACATTGTCAATACAGTGCTTTACTCCTACGCGCTTTCGTTCTCGTTCCTGCTCATTGCCATACTGTCGCCAATATTATCGGGCATTGCAGATTACAGCGGCGCTAAAAAAAGCTTTATGAAGTTTTTTGTAACCCTGGGTAGCCTGGCTTGTATGGGCTTGTATTTTTTTAACGGCGATAATATAGAGTATGGAATTTTATGCGCTGTGCTGGCCAGCATTGGCTTTGGCGGAAGCATAGTATTTTACAACTCATACCTGCCGGAAATTACCACGCCCGATAATTTCGACAAGCTCAGCGCACGCGGATTCGCCCTTGGCTATATTGGCAGCGTTATTTTAATGGTTTTTAACCTTACCATGGTACTAATGCCGCAATGGTATTTTAATGTTGAAGGCAAATTTCAGGAGCTAACGGCTTTGCATCCAAACACCGGCCCGGCAGAAATTATGGATATGGCCAAAAGCTCATTCGCCGGTATTGCATCGCGAATTTCATTTTTAACAGTAGGCATCTGGTGGTTCGGGTTTTCACAATATACTTTTGCTTATTTGCCCGCTGGAGCCAGAAAAGCAGATCTGCGCCCGGATGACAACATCTTACTGAAAGGTTTCCGCACGCTTCGCCATATATGGCAAAGCTTAAAAATGCTTCAGGGCGCGCGTATCTTCCTGGTATCCTTCTTTTTTTATAATATGGGCGTACAAACCGTAATGTACCTGGCCGCAACCTTCGGTGAAAAAGAGCTCCACCTGGCATCGGGCGATTTAATAACTGCCATTTTATTAATACAGGTTGTGGCCATTGCGGGCGCTTATTTGTTTGCAGCCATATCTAAACGAAAAGGAAATATTTTAAGTATTTCTGTAATGCTGGTTATATGGATAGGCGTGTGCATTGGCGCTTATTTTGTAAACGGAGCCAACCAGTTTTTCGCGCTTGCCTTTGTCGTGGGCCTTATTATGGGCGGCATTCAAAGCCTTTCGCGCTCAACATACTCCAAGTTCCTACCCGAGGCCGAGGACCATACTTCATACTTTAGCTTTTATGATGTAGCCGAAAAAATAAGTATTGTAATGGGTACTTTTATGTTTGGCTTCGCCGAATATATTACAGGCAGCATGCGAAACTCCGTTTTACCTCTAATGCTTTTCTTTATAGCAGGCCTGGTGATTCTGCAGTTTGCGCGTAACCCGAAGCTGAAACCTGTAAAATAACCTGTTAAAGATATGCTTCTGGCGTTAAGCCGCAAATCTATTTAATTAATTAATACACCAGTATTTTGCTGCAGTATGTTACCGGCATTATTGTGCTGATGCAAGGGCATAATAAGTTTAACTGTTGTACCCGAGCCAAGTGCTGAATCAATATACAGTTTACCGTTAAGCCTGTTAACAATTTCACGTACAATATACAAGCCCAGTCCGCTGCCGTTAGATGTTTCTGTAGCCCTGTAGAACATGTCGAAAACTTTTGGCAGGCACTGTTCCGCTATTCCGGTTCCATTGTCTTCAACCAGTAGTTCAAGCACGTCTTCCTGTTGCGCTGCTTTTACCGAGACATATTGTTCCGGTTTCTGGCTATCGTGGTACTTTATTGCGTTTATAAGAATATTTGTTAAGAGTATATTTAACCGTTGCGGATCTGTATAAAGGGTTAAACCGGGCTGTACCTGCACATCAAAAGTTATATCCGTATCAAACTCCTGCTGCAGGTTTTTTATACTTTCATTGACAAAAGTATGCAGGTTAACTTTCTCCACATTAACTACTGCGCTTTTATTATGGTAATAATCACCTATTTCCAGTACAAATTTTTCGAGCTTCAGGGCGCTTCTTTCTATCATGCGCAGGTAATTCTGCACATCCGGCGAGCATTCGCCATAAGTTGATGCCAGGTTTACCAGGCCACGTATGGTTGATAGTGGCGCACGCAGCTCATGCGATGTACTGTAAGAGAACCTGTCCAGCTCGCTGTTGATCTTCTGCAGCTCCTGGTTTTTGGTCTTTATTTTTTCTAACGATTGCCTGTTATCAAATACAAGTGTAATAAGCCTCACTATTTCGCCCAGTATATACACATCATCATCGTGCAAGGTAGTTTTGTCCTTATAATTAAAGCTTATAATAGCCAGCGGCTTTCCGTTTGCAGCAATTACCGGGTAGCTGATAAACGCTTCCACGCCAGCTTCATAAAGTATCTCAAGTAAGGCCTTGTCTTCAACATCGTCATTAACATCGGTACTTACAAATGGCGCCCCAACAAAATTAACCTGCCCTTCGCTATTACCATTAGATTTTATGCTATACCCATTGAACATTTTCTTATACGAATCGGGCAATGATGGTGCTGCGAAATGATAAAGTAAATTACCCCTTTCAATTAACTGTATGCTGCACATTACATTAGGATAAATGCTTTCTATATGTTTGAGGTATTCTGTTACAACATTCTGCAGCTGGGCATTATAGGCGGCGCCTTCAAGCATTTGCTTGTTTGCCAGCAGCCGCTGCTCATTTCTCCATTGTTCGGTAATTCGCTTAGAAATTAAATAGGCGCCGGTAACAGCTTCATCAACCATAACCGGTATAATTGTTACGCGCGATTTTATATCTCTGCCTTTATAATGAACCAGTCCGGTATCGAAAGTTGTAGCCTGGCCATTAAATGCCTGCGCTATATTTTGTTGTGAAATTTCATCTACCGCAAAATTAAAGAGCTGCAACATTGACTTGTTGCGTATTTCCTCAATTTTCATTTGCGAATTCTTCAGGAAAGTATCATTGGCGGCAATAATTTCACCTTTCATATTAATTTCAAAAACGCTGTCAGGGTGGTTTTCGAAAAGTGAACGGAACTTCTGTTCGCTGATTTTAAGCTTTCGGGCAGCACGTTTCACTTCTGTAATATCGCGCGCCACACAAAACATTATCTGGCTTTCGTTACTCCAATTGGCCGACCACATAATATCTACCAGGTTGCCGTTTACATCTACGTACCTGTTTTCGAAGTTTACAACCGGCTGGCCGCTCATAATCTGCGCTGCCATGGCGATGGTTTTCTCCCTGTCTTCTTCATACACAAAATCCATATATGCCTTGCCCCATAAATGGTTTGCGGCAATACCAAGTATGTTGTAACTGGATTGGCTTACATCTACAAATTTTCCATTGGCATCAATGGTACAAATCATATCCATTGAGTAATCGAAAATCCGCTGAATGTTTTCAAGCGCAATGGCCAGATGCTCCTCTCGCTGTTTGAGGGCAAGCTCGGCAAGCTTACGTTGTGTAATATCCCTGGAAGTTACAAAAATACCGTTTACACCTTTTACATCCAGCATATTATCCAGCCTGGCCTCAATCCATACATAACTGCCATTTGCATGTTTGAACCTGAAATCGGGCACGGTAACAACCTTTTGCATAAAAGTATCGGCCAGGTAAGCAAGCGTATTATCCTTATCTTCCGGATGAATAAACTCCGCCGGGTGCCGGCCAGTAAGCTGCTCCGGCCTGTAGCCCAAAATCCTTTCTACCGATGGGGAAATATATACATATTCGCCGGTTTCATTTAAAAGGCCAATCATATCGCTGCCGTACTCTACCAGCGCCTGGAATTTCTGCTCGTAGCTTTTTATTTCACTGGCAGCGTTTATTTTATCGGTAATATCTCTGAATGATGTGATCCTGGCTTCCTTACCTTTATAAAATATGTTTTTGCCACATACCTCCAGTATAAAGGTACTGCCATCTTTTTTTATGGCTTTAACCTGGTAAGGCTGTAAGTATTTTATTTTTATATTATTTATCACCGTGGCTTTACACTCATCAGTTACCAGGTCTTCGGCATGCATGCCAATCATTTCATCGCGCGTATAACCAAAGTAATCGGCCAGCGCTTTGTTTACTTCTGCAATTACACCGGCAACGGAAATGGCAATGCCTTCGAAAGCGGAATCGGAAAGCACCTGGTACCGCTCCTTGTTCTCCAAAATTTCATTTTCCAGCGCTTTTCTTTCTCTTATATCTCTGAAAATAGTAGTAAAATACCGGTTACCATCTTCATCAATATACGATGATGAAGATATATCTACCGGAACAACATTGCCATCACTGTCAACAAGCTCGAACTCACCGCGGGCAACACCATGTTCATCGCGCATTTTAAGCCCTTGGGCCAGTTTTTCATCGCCCGGCCTAAACAAAATATTGCGGCCGTGGTGCAGAATTTCCTCCGCACTGCGGTTCACCAGCTGGCACATGGCCCGGTTTACATATATAATATGGCCATCGCCTGTTGCAATGGTAATTCCGTCTATGGAATTATCAATCGATTCCTTAAAGTAAGTATTACTATTGTTCAAAATATTCCCCACCAAACCCTTCATAATAAACTGTTTTGCCTGTTTAGGTTAATACGCCGTATTATAAACCAACCCCATGTTATACGCCGCAATTACTTTTTTATACACTTTTATAATTTATTTTTCTGAAGATGCTAAATACTTACAAGACTTAATTTTTTTAAACCGCACCGGATCAATGCATTCAAAATTATACAAACAAACCTTTAAAAATTTATGCAAAATATGTCTCAAACTTACACATGCCACAATTTGCAGTCGGTTGAAATTGCATGGTAAAATTTATATAAGATTCTTATTTAAAACATGTTGTAACATTAAATTATTATTAAAGCATAACGCTCATTATCTGCATATTACATTTGGAATTTTATATTAAACCGTAAGCCCTAACAGCTTAGGTCTGCAAACCGGTTCCCTTTTTAACAAAGCAATATGGTTTATAAGGCAGGCGTTTTGCGCCATAATCATATATGCTGTTAACAGTTTGCGGGTGCATTAATATTGTATTATTTACCTGTACAGGCCGGCGGCAAAGCATTTTACCGCAATAAGATATATGGAGAAAAAAGCCGAAATTTTAACTGAACCACAGCGATTTGTAAACCATTAAAAATACTTACCTTTATGGGCAAAAATAATAGCGGCTTTTTATGAACCGGAAACTTTATTTACTGCTGCCCGCGCTTGTACTTGCAAGCAGCATGTTTTTTATGTACTGCAAAAGCAAAAAAACGCAAAGCGCTGAAGTTGATGGCAATGAATACCTGCTTGCTGCAGGCCAAATCTATAATTTCGATGCCGTACATAATGCGTTGAAACAAGCGGGCAACAGCCATAAATCGCGCAGCAATAAATTATTTATAAAAGCTATAGAAGAACACCGCAAAACCGGCCAGCCCGCTAAAAGTATTAACATGCTAAGGGAGGCCGTACGCATTTACCCGGCGGCTAAAATTTATTATGAGCTGGGTAATATATTGCTATCGGCAAAAATGCTTGATGAGGCCGGTAAAGCCTATAAAATTGCAGCAGGTTTAGATGACGAAGACCTGCTGGAACGTATAGTTTTTAAGCAGGCATGTGTAGATATTGCCCTTGGCAAAACCGATGACGCCTACGAGAACCTGGATTACCTGTTTAATGAGCTGGGTTATGCCAACCATAAGGAATTTACCACAGATCCGTACCTTGAACCCATAAGGAATACCGAACGGTATAAAATGTATATACTCGAAAACTTTACCGAGAAGGCCGATCGTATGGCGCAGCTTTTCAATAAGTTCAGCAATGTTTTTCCACAGGCAGTACTGCCTTTTGAAATTAACGAGCAACAGGCAGATAAGTATAACGAAGACAATAATATATCTTACCAGTATGCCGATTTTATTGAAGGCATGGAAGACGCCCGTTTCAGCAGGGATGTAAGCAACCAGTATATTTACATGGCTAAATTACGGCAGACCGAAAAATACACAGCTATTGTATATTCATCGGTAGAGCTGATGGCGGATACCCTGCCGCCGCTGCAAACCTACATCGCCACTTACGATGCGGCAGGAAAACCTGTTGACAGGCGTGTTTTTTCGTGCCACTGCTCGCCGCTGAATATTAAAACCGGCCTTTTTACCGATGATAACCTGCTTGAAATAAAAGAATACCGCCGCAACTGGAAGTATGATCCGCGCGAGAAAGGTTATGCCGGCAACAGCATAAACGGCCACGAGCTGAAAAGCACAATGGTTTATAAGCTAAATGATGAAGGGCGGTTTGTAAAATATGATGAACCGGCGCAGGATGCACAGGTAATAATTGCGGAATCCTCTATCTGGCCCTGGTAGTTTTATTATGATAATACTTTGCGTAAATTACCAGCTCTGCAATTAAAGCATTGGGCAGCCAGCTAATATACGCCAGGAAAACGTATGCATCTTTACCATAAAAGCGGAACAACTGCGGCAGCAGTATAAAACTGTATAAGCGCAAAGTAACAGCCGATAAAGTAAGCGCATAGCTTCTTACCATAAAAGCCTTATGCGTCCTCAGCCTTTTGCGGCGTATTTCCATAAATGCTTTCGCTGTAAAATACATCCATAATAAAGTAAGCACAACAAAGCTGGTTTTTGCCCAAATGCCGCCATTGGCGTAAAATGCCATAATGAGCCCCGAGGGGCCGCTGGCAAACAGAATTAGCAGTACATACATTTTACCAAGCTGCCTGTGCCATATAGGGTATCGCCTTAAAATGCCCTGGCTGAATTGCACAACACCGCATACAAGTACAAGCAGGCTAGTGGAAATATGCGTATAAAATGCCCAGCGCCATATTTTTATATGTATTACAGCTTGCTTTGTCAGCAGGAAATCCACATCGATCTCGAAACTGAAATACGGTATGGTTAGCTTTAACATCAGCCATGCAGCGTATAGTACCGCGGCTGCCGGCACAAAATATAAAAACCTGTTTATTATAACTTTAAAAGGCACTGTTATAAAATTTCACGGCTGTATAATAGTCTGCGTTCGCTATAAACAGCTTCCATGCAATTTAAGCATAAAAGGGCATAAACGTAAAATAAGTATTCCTGCCTAAAAGATGCACATTACTATTTTTATGAAGCTTAGGGCAACTTCAAAATATATCTTGTAAGGTTTAATGAAATCAAAATAAGTACTGAGCGTAATTTTTCAGCAGATTGTTAAATAACTTTGCCGTAACCAAAACGCTTTGATATAATATACGTTAATCAAAAGCATTTTATGGCCCGCCATATATATACAACCTAAAAAATACCTCATAATTACATGAAATTAGTATCAATAGAAGTTGAAGGCAGAGACAAGCTTGCTATACTTTTCGATAGCAATGTTTATCCCCTATTCCAGATAAACCCATCATTACCCGATAACATGGCCGATTTTTTAAAAGGCGGCGATGATATTATGGAGCTTGCAAAAACGTACGATGAACATATAAAAGCCAACCCGGGCAAATTTAATTCATATCCTTTGCATAGCCAGAAAATTCTTGCGCCGGTACCTTACCCTACTTCCTGCCGAGATGGTTATGCTTTCCGTCAGCATGTGGCTACAGCGCGCAGAAACCGTGGCGTACCCATGATACCGGAATTTGACATGTACCCGATATTCTACTTTACAAACCACAACGCTATGGATGGGCCGGGTGAACTTACTTTTATGCCCGATCATTTCCAGAAGCTGGATTTTGAGCTGGAGTGCGCCATAGTTATCGGCAAAAAAGGCCGTAACATACGCGCAGAAGAAGCTGACGATTATATTGCCGGATACATGATTATGAATGACCTCAGCGCGCGTACTTTACAAATGGAAGAAATGCTGCTGAACCTTGGCCCAGCAAAAGGTAAGGATTTCGGAACAGTAATTGGCCCGTATTTAATAACGCCCGATGAGCTTGAGCCATATAAAATACCTGCGCCGGAAGGCCATGTTGGCAACCAGTACAACCTGCGCATGAAAGCTTTTGTAAACGGCAAACAGGTTAGCGATGGCAATACCAGCCAGATGGACTGGACCTTTGCCGAAATAATTGAGCGCGCATCATACGGTGTAGATCTTTATCCTGGCGATGTGATTGGCTCAGGTACAGTTGGCACCGGCTGTTTTCTTGAATTAAACGGAACCGGTTTGCTGAACGATAAAAATTACCAGCCGCAATGGCTGCAGGAGAACGACGAAATTACGCTCGAAATTGACATGCTGGGATCGCTTACCAATACCATACGCCGCGAAAATACCGACTGGAGTATTTTAGCGCGCAAAAAGCAACCCAAAGCCACTGAGCAATAATCAGTTATCGCTAACAAGCAAGCCTTGGCAATTAAGTTTTTCACGAAGATTCCATATAAGGCATTGCTGAAAAATGCTTTTGCTATGAACCAGTCTTATATAAATAATAGTAAGACCTGAAAAACAGTTGGTCATCAGCCAGCAGCATGTAGTCTGATTTTACTGGTAAACCAGGCAGCAAAGCGTTCGTAATATATAAATATTAATTCGTAATTGAAGAAATGGATATACAGGCACTAAATGAAAAAATAACGGAAGCCGGCGCATTTATAGATCCGCTGAAAGCCGAAGTGGAAAAAGTAATTATAGGCCAGAAAGGAATGCTCAACAGCCTGCTGATCGGTTTGCTTTGTAACGGCCATATTTTACTGGAAGGTGTTCCCGGACTGGCTAAAACACTGGCCATAAAATCGCTTTCAGCCGCTATACAGGCCAAATTCAGCCGCATACAGTTTACACCCGATCTATTGCCGGCCGATGTTATGGGAACCATGATCTATAACATGGCAAACGGGCAGTTCGCGGTAAAAAAAGGGCCTGTTTTCGCAAACCTCATCCTGGCCGATGAAATAAACCGCGCGCCTGCCAAAGTACAAAGCGCACTGCTGGAAGCCATGCAGGAACGACAGGTTACCATTGGGGAACAAACATTTCCGTTAGAAGAGCCATTCCTGGTACTGGCCACGCAAAACCCGCTTGAGCAGGAAGGCACTTATCCATTACCGGAAGCACAGGTGGACAGGTTCCTGATGAAAGTTGTTTTGGGCTACCCCACACAAGATGAAGAAAAGATCATTCTGCGTAAAGCTGTCAATCATGATTTTGAGAGCATAAATCCTATTGTAACGCCTCAGCACATTTTACTGGCACGCGAGGCAGTACGCAATGTTTATATGGATGCTAAAATTGAGCAATATATAGTTGATATTGTATCGGCAACCCGTAATCCGGAAGCGTTTAATTTATCGCGGCTGAAACCATTGATAAGTTATGGCGGCTCGCCGCGTGCAAGTATAAGCCTTGCGCAAACCGCCAAAGCAACGGCATTTATTAAGCACCGTGGCTATGTAATACCGGAAGATGTACGCAGCGTTTGTGAAAATGTGCTCAGGCACCGTATTGGCTTAAGCTATGAAGCCGAAGCAGAAAATATTACAACAGAAAATATTATACGCCAGATACTGGATGCTGTTAAAGTGCCGTAGTTGAGGAGACAGGAGATAGAAGATAGAAGATAGGAGATAGAAGATAGGAGATAGAAGATAGGAGATAGAATTAACATAGTTTCATTAAAGATTTTGTTTGACTCCATATCTCACCATGGCTAAAAATACTTTGCACCAACACCCTGAAAGGGTGAGACTTTCACAGCTTGGGGCAACGCCCCAAGTAAACTTAAACGAATAATTCTAAATTCTATCTCCTGTCTTCTCACTTCTTACTTCTTACTTCTGTCTTCTCTCTTCTCTCTTCTTCTTTCCCCCTAAATTCCCGCATTTGTACGGAAAAGTTTAATGGCGATGGCAAGCAGCACAATACCAAATACTTTCCTTAAAATACCCATGCCTACTTTGCCAAGAAAACGTTCGAGAAAATGAAGGTTTTTAAGCACCGCGTAAACCAGCATCAGGTTTAATATAATGCCTATAATAATAGTAGGAATGGTATATTCGGCCTGTAGAGATAATAAGGTCGTCATGGTTCCGGTACCGGCAATTAGCGGGAAAGCAAGCGGTACAATGCTGGCAGTCTGTGGAATTTCATCGCGAAAAAGATTGATTCCGAGGAGCATTTCTATCGCAATAAAAAATATAACCAGCGAGCCGGCAATGGCAAATGAGCTTACATCCACGCCCAGCAGCTTAAGCAATGCCTCACCCACAAACAGGAATGACACCATAATAATGAGCGAAACCAATGTAGCGCGTTCCGAATGTATGCTGCCGGCCTTGTTTTTCAGCACAATAATAACCGGTATGGTGCCAATAATATCAATAACGGCAAATAATATCATCGATACTGAGATCACGTTTTTCAACGTAATGCCTTCGAAATAAGTTAGTAGCTGCTGCATAAATATCTGTTGCCTTTACAACTTGTAAAACTGTATAATGTTTGGCGCAAAGCTACGCCCGTAACCTGTATTCTGGTTAAAACCATCGGCCCGTTTGCCGGCAAATTTCTAAACCATTACGTGGGCCGTAAGTTATAACTTCATCATAAAAAACAGTTTACATGGCGCTGGAAAAATATAAGGAAAAACGCGATTTCGACGAAACTGATGAGCCTGAAGGAAAGGTAAAAAAAGCACGTCGCGGCAAGCTTAGGTTCGTAGTACAGAAGCATGATGCATCGAGACTTCATTATGATTTCAGGCTGGAAATGGATGGCGTACTAAAAAGCTGGGCTGTACCCAAAGGGCCAAGTATGAATCCGAAAGATAAAAGGCTGGCGGTTATGGTTGAAGATCATCCGTACGCATATAAAGATTTTGAGGGGAATATACCGGATGGAAACTATGGCGCAGGAACAGTAATGGTTTGGGATGAAGGAACTTATCATCCGTTAGAAGAAGCAAAAAACACAAAAGCCGAGGAAAAATTACTGCTTGAAGCGCTTGCAAACGGAAGGCTGGATTTTGTTTTATCAGGAACAAAGCTTAGAGGCGAATTTTCACTTTTCAGGTTTAAAAAAGGCGGTGAAAACAGCTGGCTGCTCGTAAAAAAAGAAGATGATTTTTCATCGGAAGAAGATATACTTGAAAAGGATAAATCGGTAAAAACCAAACGTACGCTAAAGCAAATACAGCAGGAAGCCACCTGACTGAAAAGTGTACTTCATCTGCTGCTGATTAAGCTAAAAAGTTTTGCTGCATCAAGGTAAAATTATTGAAAGCCATATATAGCAGCCGCAAAAAATGCCTTGCTTAAATTGGGAGTTCTCAGAAGTATAAGTATAAATAAAATGGCTTAAGCTTATTATAAGCGGAATAACCAGAGAAGGCCCGAAACAGCCAGCATAATAAAATAACCTATCATTAACAGCGACTCTAAAACCGGCTTAAGTATGGCGATGAGTATTGTTGCGCAAATGGCTATAATATTCCATATTACTACCCAAGGAAAAAGAATAACTCTGCCCAGGTTAAAATTCGCTATACGGTAAGCGCCGGGCGTAAAAGCGTACATCAGCTGCCAGAAATTTATTTTATACGCGTGCGGGCTTATATCGGCGCACCTGCCTTTGAAATGCGCAAGCACTTCCTGCTGCCTGTTATGGAAACTCTCTTCCGGATCGGTAATGCCAATTTCGGCTACTGCCTTTTCAAAACATTCCCTGAATTTATCTTCTTCAGCGAAAGCGGGCAGCTCTATAAGGTGTTTTTTACTTCGCCCCAATGATGCGTAACCCGAGAAATACAGTATGAGGAAGAAGCGGAAAAATCCAATTCCCCAGCCATCAAGCACCTGCCGGAACTGCATTACATGGAAACACTCGTGTACAATGGTACTTAAGCCGCGAATAGAGTACGGCGACCACATGCTTTTGCGGTAATAAACATGTATGCTATGGTTATCGTATGTACCAGGCTGCGTGCTTGCTTCGTTACCGGCATAATGCATAAACCAGGGCAGGCCGTAATAGAATTTTACCAGCTTCCATTCAATTCCTTTGCCTTCATAAACCATATCGAGTATCTGCAGTAAAAAATCAGGCATTTCAATTTCCCTGGGGAAAACCCAGTCGTAAAAAAGCTCTGCCTTATACCTGATTTTTTTTGAAAGAAGCGTCATTTACCTGTATAATTCAATTCAAAAACATGTAGCTATATTTTGTTTCGCATCTGCCAAAAATTATTTAACAAAACCGCCCGGGAAGTTAATACTCCGGGCGGTTACATATATGCTGCGGCTAAAAAATAGTTCAGCTGTTATTTCATGTCATTTATAACGTTTACCGCTTCGTGTAAGTAAACATCCTGCAGCAAAGGTTTCTGCCAGGCTTTTTCGCGCGCAAGCTTAACTGTATCTGCGCCTATTTTAGCGGCGTTATCGGTTAATAAACTAAAGTTTAACTCAGGCAGTGATTTACCTACGGCCTCAAATTTTTTGTTGCCTTCTTTATCAGCCTTTTGCTGCGCCATAAATTTCTCAAGGTGCAGTGTAGATCTTGTATCCTTACGGTTTTGCTTCAGATCCTGCGCCTGCTCTTCCAGAAGGCTGAAATCCTTGCTTTTCTGTACGCGCTGGCGGCTGTTTTTCATTACATTTTCAGGTATGGATTTCGGCCACTTTTTATATTTCGCCGATTCAATTTTATCCCACGGCATAGGGAATTCCTGCGATTTCTCGCTCAGATCCATATACGTATAAATATCGGGCATTACAACATCCGACCCAACGCCTTTTAACTGTGTAGATTCGCCATTTATACGGTAGAACTTTTGCAGCGTCATTTTCACCGCGCCCATTGGCTTAAGCGATGCATGCTGCGCGCCAAGGTAATCGTCGAGATCAAAAAACTGCTGTACCGTACCTTTACCAAATGTTTGTGTACCGCCTAAAACTACCGCCCGGCCGTAATCCTGCATGGCTGCAGCCATAATTTCAGAAGCGGAAGCACTTAGCGGGTTAACCATAATAACCAGCGGCCCGTCATAAACCACTTCCGGGTCGTCATCGTTCAGCACTTTTATAGCGCCTCCTTTAGATTTTACCTGTACAATAGGGCCTTTATCTATAAACAAGCCTGCCATTTTCACTACATCGCTCAAAGAGCCGCCGCCATTGCTGCGCAAATCCAGGATTATGCCCTGCGCGCCATCTTTTTTTAGCTTCAGCACCTCGTTACGTACATCTTCCCAGCTGGTACGCCCGCCTCTTTCCATAGAAGTATAAAAACCCGGCAGCTTAATATAACCTACATTTTTTGCCGAACCGGGCGCTTTTATCATGGCGCCCTGCGCGAATGTTTCTTCAATAACCACAATATCGCGTACAATTGGTATTACCTGTATTACGCCATCGGGCTTTTTAACGGTGAGCCTTACTTCTGTACCTTTTTTACCACGAACCATGGTAACAACCTTATCAAGCCGCATATTCATAATATCAACAGGCTCTTCTTTCCCTTGCCCTACTTTCAGTATTATATCACCTGCTTTCAGCTGGCCTTGTTTTGCCGATGCGCTGCCTGGTACTATGCTGGCTACTTTTATAAAACCATCTTTCTCCTGCAGCTGCGCACCAATGCCTTCCAGCTGGCCGGTCATGCTTATATCAAATTCTTCTTTTTGTTTAGGTGGAAAATACTCGGTATGCGGATCGAAAACATTCGCCATGGAATTAAAATAATAGCCTAACCAGTCTGTGCGCTCACGGCCTTTCAGGAATTTAAAATAATCGGCCTGGGTTTGGGCTACTTTTTTCCTGGCCTCGGATTCAAGCTCGGCAGACGATTTTATTACCAGGTCCTCGGTTTTGTTCTCGGCATTTTTATTCTGTATTTCGGTTTGTGTGGCAATTTGCACAAGCACCTGGTACTTAAGGTATTTACGCCATTGCTCGCGTAAATCTTCCCTGGTAGCAGCGTACTGTAGCTTGTCGCCATCCAGCTCCACTTCTTCATCTTTTGTAAAATCAAATGGCTTATCCAGTAATTCTTTGGTGTAAGCTTCCGATTCATCTATACGTTTGCTCAATAAGGCCAGCGCTTTATCGAAAAACTCAAACGTGCCAACCGCAACTTCATCATCTATTTTAGTGCGGTACGTATTCAGCATATTAATATCTTCTTTCAAAAGAAAGCGCTTGCCGGCATCTAAACGCTTAAGAAAAAGATCAAAAACCTTCTGGCTGTAAGCATCATCGATCTTTTGCGGCTGGTAATGAATCTGCTGCAAGCCGGCCATCATCACCGCTGATATGGTTTGGTCCTTGACGTTTTCGCGATAGGAAGAAAAACCAATTAAAATGACGCCGAATGAGAACCAGGTTAAAAGTGCACGTTTTCGTACACTAACCAAATTTCTTAGTATAATATTTTTACGCATATTGCCTTTATAGGGAAGTATTTTTTTCATGTTGATTATATGGTAACGCATTACAGCGAATGTAGTTGAATTATGCTAAATGTGTGCCTAAACCATTACGCGTTTATGAAATTTTTTTTCAGGCCTTAAAACCTGTTTTGAATTTGTTTTTTAACTGAGATAATTAAATTGATTTTGTGCCATATCAATCATGTGAAGAAATATTATAATAACATTATTCACCTCTCCAACATTCGGGGTGCTTCTCCTAAATAGAAGAGTTGTGCGGCTCCAAATTTGTAAATTAATGGGATTAAAGTTTAATTCTCTGAATAGCGATAGATGCGCCATAATTTGAAACTATGGCACATCTGCGCACTGAAACTAATTTATTGCCCAACCATTAATGCATAGATTCTTCTATTGGAATTTTCGAGTTCACGTTAATATAATTAAATATAACCTGTTAAATATAAATGTGTTACAGCATTAAAGTATATGACTTAAATGGAAATTTTGCTTGCGGAGAGCAGGAATGCCAGCCTTTTTAAAAACAAAAATTGCGTTCAGTTGCCATTATATAGGCGTGCGTTTTGAATTTATTGATCTGGATAATTTTACATGAATTTTATGGGAGATGTTAAATGTTTTAAACACACAGCAACCCGGTAAATATGAGAAGCATAGCATACAAAAAAGCAAAGTAGCCATTTTAATAGTCTAAATATATAATGAACAGGGCACATTTGAAAAGTATCCTATGAGCCATAGTACACGGCGCATTATATCGATACTCACTGGTTTCCTGGTACACAAACCAGCATTACTTACGCACAATTCATTCTATATCTTGCTATAATTTAAAAATGGGCTTTTAAAGTTGTAATAAAAATTTCAAATTGCAAAACATGAATAAAATCAAAAATTTGCTGCTGTTATTAAGCCTTAAAGCATTTTTACCGTTTGTTATATATGGGCAGAAACAACAGGCGTTTAATAATTTTAAGTTTGAGCTGCCCAAAGTAACAACGCAGGGCCACGGCATAATACTTGGTATAAACCAGGGCCGGTACACTACTTTTGATGCCGGCCTTGAAAAATACTGGACCAATGTAAAGATCATAAGGCCTACAACCACCGCGGTTTCCGTACTGGCAACGGCAAGCCTGCGCGGAACTGCCGGTATAACCACGCATGTATGGACGCGCAGAAGCAGGTTTGGCCCAACGTATGGGATTTCCGGCGGATACTATACCGATTTTAAAGAAGGCTCGCGCATGGCAGTAGGGCCAACCCTGGGCTACAGGCTTTTGGGCGCGCACATGAATTTAGGCTACAATATAAGGTTTGGCGATAATACTGTACCTGGTGTTAATGGCTTTTACGGCTCGTTCAGGTATTATATACCACTGAAAAGAGATTTCAGTATAAAGCCTAAAAAATAAAAAAGAAAATGGCCGCTACAATTGCAGCGGCCATTTTCCATTTCAAATTTTTATATTTTGTTACTTAGCGGTAAATATGCTCGCCCCTGCTGTTTTTCCATTCCGTTTCAAGGTAATCGGCATCTTCTTTACTGCGCGGTGTAACACCCATAACTATACCGCCTTCTTTTACGCCGGTTTCATAAACTTTTGCGCGCTCTTCCGGTATACCGCTGCCTACAAGCGCACCAACAATACCGCCGGTTAAGCCGCCTGCGCCTGCGCCAGCCAAACCTGCTGCCAGCGGGCCCGCAACCAGTAAGCCAAGGCCTGGCAAGGCCACAGTAGTGCCAATAGCTGCTATTGCGCCTACAATTGCGCCAACTGTACCGCCAATTGCCGAACCTGCGCCTGCGCCTTCAAGCGCTTTGTTGCCAAGCTCAGTTTGCTCATGCGTATCGGAAAAATGCTTTTTGCGGGTATCATCAGACATTAAGATGTTGATTTCATCTTTAGAATAACCGCGTGCATGCAATGAGTTATACGCGCGCTCGGCACTTTCCCTGTCTTTGAACATCCCGGTCATCATACCCGGGCGATAATTTGTGTTGGATTCCATAGTAAAATTAGATTTGGTTGGTTAAAAATTAAAGTAGGATAAGGCTTGTTGCCCGCACTTTAAACGCAGCAGCGTACAATTAGTTGAAATTATTTTGCTTAGGCGCTGTTCAAACCATTTTCCAAGCCTGGTATATATGCAAAAAAAAAGCGGAAGAGATCCCCATCTCTTCCGCCAACACAAAACCGCTTATCTACCTGCAAAATGCTATTTATTTAACAGCTACCAAATTAACATCAAGGTCAAAATCATCATATATTGCTTTATCGCCAATGCTTTCGAAGAATGATTTTGACGCGTATTTTACATCATACTTGCTACGATCAATTGTAATTTTAGATTTTGCCTGTAAAGTATTCCCGCTTGCGGTTACTGTTGCAGGGAAGGTTATGTAGTTGGTTTTGCCTTTAATAGTAAGGTCGCCGCCAATATCATATTTATCGCCGCCTTTAGCTGTTATTTTTGTAATTTTTAGGCTGGCAACAGGGTATTTATCTACACCAAAAAAGTCATCGCTTTTCAGGTGGCCAACCAGTTTCTGGTTGTATTCGGCGTCAGTAAGGTCGGTGTTTGTTATCGAGTTCATATCCATATCAAAGGTTCCGCCTGTCATATTCTTGCCATCATGCTGTAGCAGGCCGTTTTTAACTTTAATGTTACCGGTATGCTCGCCGGCAATTTTCTTGCCTGTCCATACAATTGTGCTTTTGTTTACATCTACCTTGTAAGTAGTTGTTTTAGGTGCTGTAAAAGCAAATGTTACCAACGCTAAAAGCGCCATAACCAGCGAATAAAAATTAATTTTTTTCATAATCTTTTTAGTTTTAAATGTTCAATGCAAATATACATGTTTAAAC
>DAIUCM010000054.1:0-23137 GCA_036846145.1 Bacteroidota bacterium | reverse complement strand
GTACAACACTATATTTTCCATTACCTTGGCAATTTTTCAAGCTGTACATTCCTGAGATCACCTGTTCAGCCATTGATAAAAGAAGTTCCCGTACAAAGAAAAGTGGTTGACCTGCTGAAACCTTTGTGGTGATTTAACCCCACCCAAACCCTGCCCCCAAATGAGAGGGCTTAGACGCTTCGATTGTTAATCTATCCGAACTCCAAAATAATATTTCAAATCCACTACTCATAAAACTTTTTGAAACGCAATACTTCACAAACCGTTGCACGAAAAGCCCTCCCCTTGGGGGCAGGGTTTGGGTGGGGTTAATAAACAGGATTTCTCAATCGCCAATTAATGGCATTGAGATTCAAAGAGCACCACAGGATAGATGTTCCACTTTTTTAAAAAGTGGAACATCTGCGCTCCGAATCAAATTTTAAATTACATCCGCGATCAAAAATTGCCCCATCGGCTAATTGGCATATTTGCACATTGAATTATTGGCACATTGAAGCTATCTTTGCAACGCAACCAAAGCATTTTTTCAACACTCTATATATAGAACTATGAGCGACAGACAGATAATCTTCTCCATGGTGAACGTGAGCAAAACGTTCCCTCCGCAAAAACAGGTACTCAAAAATATATATTTAAGCTTTTTCTACGGCGCTAAAATCGGTATCGTAGGTTTGAACGGCAGCGGTAAATCTACCCTCTTAAAAATTATTGCAGGTGTAGAAAAAAGCTTCCAGGGCGATGTAGTTTTCTCTCCGGGATATTCGGTGGGTTATTTAGAGCAGGAACCGAAGCTGGATGATAACAAGACTGTAAAAGAAATTGTACAGGAAGGTGTGCAGCCCATAATGGACATCCTGAAGGAATACGAGGATGTAAACAACAAATTCGGTGAGCCGGAATACCTGGATGATCCTGATAAAATGGATAAGCTGATGAACCGCCAGGGCGAACTGATTGACCTTATTGAAGCGAACGATGCCTGGGAAATTGATACAAAACTGGAGCGTGCAATGGATGCACTCCGTACGCCGGAAGGTGATACGCCTATCAAACATTTAAGCGGTGGTGAGCGCCGTCGTGTGGCACTTTGTAGATTGCTTTTACAACAGCCTGATATTCTTTTATTGGATGAGCCTACCAACCACCTGGATGCGGAAAGTATCGACTGGCTGGAGCAATTCCTTCAAAGCTACAAAGGAACCGTAATTGCCGTAACGCACGACAGGTATTTCCTTGATAATGTTGCCGGCTGGATTCTTGAACTGGACCGTGGTGAAGGTATTCCATGGCAGGGAAATTACTCATCGTGGTTGGAGCAGAAAGGCAAGCGTTTGGCGCAGGAAGAAAAAACAGAAAGTAAGCGCCAGAAAGCCCTCGCACGAGAGTTGGAATGGGCGCGTATGGCTCCGAAAGCGCGGCATGCAAAAGGTAAAGCGCGTTTGGCTGCGTACGATAAATTATTGAATGAAGACGTAAAATCCAAAGAAGAAAAGCTGGAATTATTCATCCCGAATGGTCCGCGTTTGGGTTCTAAAGTAATTGATGCCATTGATGTAAATAAAAGCTTCGGCGACAGGTTGCTGATGGAGAACCTCAACTTCAGCCTGCCGCCAAATGGTATTGTGGGAATTATTGGCCCGAACGGCGCGGGTAAATCTACCATGTTCAAGATGATAATGGGACAGGAACAACCCGATAGCGGAAGGTTTGAAATAGGCGAAACGGTAAAAATTAGTTACGTGGACCAGACGCATGCCGAGCTTGACCCGGAGAAAAGTGTTTGGGAAGTAATTACCGGCGGAAACGAAAACATAGAGCTTGGAAAAGTGATCATGAACAGCCGCGCGTATGTGAGCAAGTTCAACTTCCAGGGGGCGGACCAGCAGAAAAAAGTGGGTTACCTATCCGGTGGTGAGCGCAACCGTTTGCACCTGGCCATGACGCTGAAACAGGAAGCCAACGTACTGTTGCTGGATGAGCCTACCAATGATATCGACATCAACACGCTGCGTGCGCTGGAAGAAGCGCTGGATAACTTTGCCGGCTGCGCCGTGATCATCACGCACGACCGCTGGTTCCTTGACCGTGTGGCCACGCACATCCTCGCGTACGAAGGCGACAGCCAGTGGTACTGGTACGAAGGTACTTACAGCGAATACGAAGAAGCCAAGAAAAAACGCCTCGGAGATCATGAGCCAAAAAGGCCGAGATTTAAGAAGTTGGTGGTGTAATTGATTTATTTTTAATACTTTTGGAAAAGCAGAATTATCATTTGTAATTCTGCTTTTTTAGTTTAAGTTTGAGTAAATAATTTATTTAAATGCAAGCATCTTTTCGAATATTTCTACTGCTTCTTTCTATTTTATTTAATAGCTGTTCTTCGTCGACTGTAAATAATGTTGATAGTCATAAACTTGATGCAAAGGAAATTTACAAAAGAACTGTAAATAACACAGTTACAGTTGTGACAGAAAGCGGTTTAGGTTCAGGCTTCTTTGTAGATACTAATAAAATTATAACGAATTACCATGTAATTGAAAATATAGACAAAGCAAATATTATTTTAAATAATTCTGACAAAAAATATACTGTATTGGGTTATTTAGCAGTTGATAAAGCAAACGATCTAGTTTTGCTCCAAATTGATTTTAATAATGTAAATTTTATAAAATTAGAGTCAAAAATGCCTCAACCAGGCGAAAAGGTTTATGCAATTGGCTCGCCAATTGGATTGGCTAAAACAATTTCCGAAGGAATAGTAAGTGGCATTAGAGATTTTGAACATAAGAAATTATTACAAATTACTGCACCAATTTCTCAAGGAAGTAGTGGCTGTCCAATTTTAAATGAAGAAGGAAATGTTGTAGGTGTAGCTGTTGCAGGAATTGATAACGCAAGCAACGTAGGGTTTTGTATTCCTTCAAACTTTGTTAATACTTTACTTGATTTCAAAAGTGAATATTACAAAGAACTAAGCACTTTATTTGTAAATAAGAAAATAGAAAAAAAAGAAACAGCAAAAAATAATAACCCTGAAAACGAAAACAAAAAACCTCCGCTAACACCCATTCAAAAAAGATATTTAGGTAAGCATTTACTAACAGTTTATTTCTTAATGGATGGTGATAAAAGTTATGGTTCAGTAAACATTAAACTCGAAAATGGTAAATACATTTTGAACGGTAGCCAAGAAAATAAAGAATCTAATTGTTGGTTTAAAATAAATGGTTACATAGATATTATTGATATTGACAATTTTATCTTCCATGGCACAATAAAAGTTTATAACCCAGGAGATTTTGAGCAAGACAAGAAGTTTAATTTCAACAAAATGGAATCCGCATATTGTGAATGGACCGGATCAGAAAAATTCTATCTCTTTTCAAAGGATCGATCCTACTGGAGAATGAAAGGAGGCTGCTTTTCTCATACAGGTGATATTGATATTTTCTTTAAACGGTAAATTGTGAGCATTTTAAAAGATATAAATTTCGATATCTTAGCAAATATTTGCTTCCGGCTTTCGAATAATGCTATAAGAAATTGGCATTTAGGAATAGTCCTTGAGGAACCTGCGCTCTTAAACCATATAATTGGGCAGTACCGTATTACAGAATTCGGCTGTAATGTTGGTGTAAGTAAAATACATATTGCAAAAGCTAAGTTTTACACATTACATCGTAAAGGTGAAAAACAAATCGATAAATACGGCGCTGATTTAGCTGTTACAATAAGTAGTAAAAATTTATCATTTAGTAAGACTGCTTTCTTTCAATTTAAAAAATCAAAAAAGTTAAAAGTCATAATTGAGAAAAAGCAAATCGACGAAGCGCAAAAATTTCCTGCAGTTTATGACAGAAGTTTTGTGTTTGTAGTTGACGAAGTTTATAAATGTATTAAAATAGAACTATTAAATAATATTACAAAATTAGTAACTGGATCTACTGCCACATTCGATTGCAATGAGTGGAAATCTCAAACTGAGTGGCTGAATTTATGGTTAAAATGTGAAATTGGTGAAAAAAGTGTTTTTGGCAGCACTTCATCAATTGAGGTTATTCTAAAGGATTTAACTAGAGAAGAGCCAAAAGCAATAATCCCAGATAAACTAGATAACTTTCCTAATTATCTTCCTGCAAAAGAATGGATGGTTTTTGAAATTGACTAAAGCATTTTTAGTAAATTGCATATATGGAAATAATAGAGATGAAACTTAAAGTTATTGAGCAAGTCTTAAAAATTGAAGATGAAAAGATCTTGCTGAAATTAATTCAAATCTTAGAAGATTACGAGAATGAAAAGCAGTGATTTTGACATTCTGAAAACAGCCATCATAACAAAGGATGAAAAAAGTGGAATTCTTGTAGGTCATATTCCAGGCATTCCCGGCGCACATTCGCAAGGAGAAACTTTGGATGAACTTTATAAAAACCTGAAAGAAGTTTTGGAATTGCTTGAAGAAGATGAAGTTAAATGGAATCCTTAAAATATAAAGTAATTAAAAGCAAAAGCCAGTACAACAGCTATTGCAAAAAACTGGAAACACTTTTAGAAAATGCTCAAACCAAAGCGGCAAAAGATGAAATTGAACTCCTCACGCTGCTTATTGAAAAATGGGATGCGGAACACAATTCTTTTTCGGAAATGACTCCTATAGAATTGCTGCGTGCTTTAATGGAAGAACATGGTTTAAAAGCAAAAGATATTGCTGAAATACTGAATGTTAGCAAAGGCTTGGTTTCAGATATTTTGAATTATAAAAAAGGTTTATCCAAAGAAATTATCAGGACTTTGGCGCAGCATTTTAGTGTTTCGCAGGAAGCGTTTAACAGGCCATATATGCTAAGCGCTGAAAATGCTTTGAAGAAAGAAAAGCAAGCGGCGTAAATGATTTATTTTTAATACTTTTGGAAAAGCAGAATTACAGTTTGTAGTTCTGCTTTTTTATTAAAATTGGTACTTAAAATAAAGCATTATATTAAAAGTAATTGCGTTCTTATGAAAATCATTTGTAAAATCTTCTTTTGCGCCTGCTTATTAATTACATTTTCTAATTTGAATGCGCAGATTCCTGCATGGCAATGGGCCAATAATATTTATGGACAAAGCTCTTTAGGCGGTTCGCAGGATGTTATTGAATCTGTAGCTACTGATCCTTGGGGTAATGTATATGTCTGCGGCCATACATCTGGTAAAATTCTTATTTTAGGGAATGATATCCTGAAATTCGATTCGATTAAATATGGGCATTGGGATGGGTTTTTATTAAAATATAACAAAGATGGAAAGCTAATTTGGTCATATTCTATTATTGGAGAAGAAAGTGATTATTGTAACGATGTAGCAACTGACGCTAAAGGAAATGTTTACTTAACAGGAAGTTTTATAAGTAAAAAAATAGTTTTTGGTAAAACTATACTTACTTGTAAGTCTGAACATGCGTGTATGTTCTTGGCAAAATTTGACCCCGATGGAAATATCCTATGGGCTAAACAATCTGATGGTAAAAATAAAGAGGAAGATGATATTGGCTTAGCTTTAACAGTTGATATATTTGGAAATATTTATAGTCTGGTTACTTTTTATGGTAGTACGATAGATTTAGGAGCTGGAGAAATTAAAAATACTGGGAAAAGAGACGCAATTATTGTAAAATATAACAGCAACGGCAATGTTTTATGGACTAAGAGTTTCTCAAGCATAGAATATGATGAATTTAGAGATATTGTTGTAGATAAGAAATGTAATGTTTATATTGTCGGAGCTAGTCCAGCCACTAAATTTGGCTCCACACAAATAGTTAATAAAGGCAGGAGTGATATAATTATTGCTAAATTTAACAGAGATGGCCATAATCTTTGGGTAAAGAACTTTGGCGGACAACGGGATAATTTTGTTCCTGAAATTGTAGTAGATTTAAATGAGAACTTTTACATTTCAGGATATTTCGATGACTATGAGTTTGATTTAGGATCAGTTAAAATATATAGCTCTCAATGGCTAAGCAGCCATGCATATATAGCTATGTTCGATTCCGATGGACAGGTAAAATGGGTTCGTGATTTTGCCGCAGGCGGACAAACTTATAACAATGCTGCAACCTCTATGTCTCTAGATTCTAAAGGTAACATATTTTTATCTGGGTCGTTTCAAAATAGTTTTTTAAAATTAGATTCGCTAACTATTGCAAAATCATCCGATAGTGGTAAAAATGACCTATTCATTATTAAATTTAATGCTAATGGTGAAGCTAAGTGGGCCAAAACTGCTAAAAGCACAGAAAATATAATGCCTTCAAAAATATTGGTTGACGCATCTGATAATATTTTAATTGCTGGAAATCATACAGCAGAATTAACATCTTTCGATAATATCATTCTATTAAGTCCTCTTGATGAGTATAAAATGCATAATTCTTTTATTGCTAAAATAGGAAATACAAATACTTTTAAAGGTATAGAGGATTTTAAAATTTATCCAAATCCATCTAATGGTATTTTCAATTTAAAAAATATTAGTGAAGAAACTCATATTAGTATTTATGACTGTCAAGGCAAGCATATTTTTTCGAATAAAGGAGATAATACTCAGATAAATATAGAAAGTGTAAGATCGGGAATGTATGTATTAAAATTGTTAAATGAAGGTCGTATAAGCTATCATAAAATTATTATTCAGTAATTTTAAAATCACAATCTCAACCAAAAAAAACCTCTTTAACTGCCTTTATTAATGTTGAATTATTTTCTTGCCAAAGAAAACCCATATTAAACATTATCCATAAATGCTTTTTATTTAACAGATTCAAAGCATTTTTTGGCATGCGCATATATGTAATTCTGTTTTTCTTACTTTTTATAAATGCCTGTGCGCCAGAGAATAATAACCGGCAGCAGGATGGCAGTTCGGAGATAAACATTGCGCACAGCTGCAACTATTTCGGCGAGGTACAGGAAGATAAACTCTATGAATTTTCATCGAGCGGAGAAGCGCGGCAGATCATCGGCGATATTATGAGCGCCATTGGGCTTCGTCCCAAATTCGAGGTAAAAGCAGCCAATGTGGGCAATGCGGCGGCGGTAATTTACGGCAACAAACGCTATATTTTGTACAGCCAGAATTTCGTGAGCCAGGTAAACCAAAGCACCGGAACCAAATGGGCGGCTGCCAGTATTTTAGCGCACGAAATCGGGCATCATTTAAACGGGCACACGCTGGAAAATGGCGGCAGCCGTCCGCCAAGCGAGCTGGAAGCGGATGAGTTTTCGGGTTTCGTGATGCGGAAAATGGGCGCCACTTTGCAGGAAGCGCAAGCTGCCATGAACCTGATTGCCGATAAGCGCGGAAGCAGCACGCATCCGCCACGCAGCGCAAGGCTCGAGGCCATTGCAGTCGGCTGGCAAATGGCCGGCGAACAGGGCGCATCCACCGGCGGAAACAAAAAAACCGAAACCTCAACGCAGAAAAAGCCCGAAGTAAAAATTCCGCAAAATCCTAAAAAGGAAACGCCAAGCAAACGCAGCGAGCCTGAACCTGCGCTGGCAAAACAGTACATCGCGCAAAACGTGTTTTTCTCTGCCGATCCCAATACGCGCTATTATCTCACCATAAAAAATAATCTTGTTAAAGAAGTTGGTAAAAATATAGAGATCGTAGGCAAGTTATCGGAAAGCAACAAGGCAAAATATCCGTACATGATCTACGATTCGTATTTCAACTATTTGTATGTGGATAATAAGGGAAATATTTATAATGGTAACGGCAGCAAGGTTGGTTACATGAAGAAGCCGTAGGTTTTGGTTTTCTACATATGTGGGTTTGGTGAGAAATGCTTCGGTTAGAGATTTAAACTACTTTTTTACATTCAGATTATTTTACGTATATTTATTCTTGCTTAATTTAGAATCCGGTCACAAATGCATGAAACACTTTATTTTGCTGTTATTAATTCTTACTGTTCCATATATAGCTTACTCGCAAAATGATTCAGCCATTGCAGGTAAGTAAAAGTGCCGCAAAAGTACAGGCTGGTACAATTCTACCAATATATCTACTGGCATTTCCGTATAAGTTGCTCCCATGCCAATTTCAGAAACCACTCTCCATTTAAGTAAAAACGGTACTTTCACGAGTACGACAAAAATGTTTTCAGGCGGTATAAATGTAGAAAAAGGCGATTGGCGTTTGCTGCAGGATACTTTGGTTTTGCAAATTAAGATCATTAAAAACGCTTATACCCATAGAATACGCAAGCAACCCGGAAGAGAAGTTTAAGTTTGATACCGATAATTATTCGATTAGCGGCAACAAAAAAACTTATACAAAAATTGAATAGCAAAATTTTCGGTAGTTTACATATTCAACATGTAAAAAACTTTAATAATCGGGTTATTCGGGAAAAAATTACCTGAAAATTCACTTTTACAATACATTAAAATTTATTCTTCTTATAAAAGGTTATACATGCACTAAATCATAATATGTACAAATGTAAAGGTGTGGATAATATTTGATTTGCTTTTTTCCAAAGCATTAAACGATCATTTCGTGGAAATACGAATCAGTAATATTCAGCCAGAAGCACATATGCTTTTAAAACAGACTAATCCGGTATCGTCTTCAAACGGATACAGCTTACAATTTGCTTATCATCCGAAATAATCCTGTAAGGGTAAGGCAATTAAGGTTTGGGTAAAGTGCAGGTTACTTAGCTTCTGTATTCATTTCAGCCATCATACGCAAGCTCGGTTATAAATATGTGTAATGGTGCGCTATATTTAATGTTCGTATAGCAATCAGGCATAATATTTCAAAAATTTATGCTTTATAATAAGGCAATTTCAGCGTAAAAATATATAGGCGCCTCTAAAAAATCCTTTTGACCAAGGCATACATATAAACTAATAACCCGGTTTACATAATGTAAATGAGTATTTTAATTTCGATGTCTCAAGCCCGATAAAACCGTTTTTAGAGGCGCCAAAATAAAGCGCGGCTATGATTGTGCCGTTTTTAGATAAAACACAGGCAAATTATAAAGCGCATATACAAGATTTTTAATTTTATTTCTTGTTTCCACTGCCAGAGTTGCCGGTATTATCCTCGCAAACCCTCATCTGGCGGCTTCCCGCGCCCATATTCGCAGAAGAACCACCACCCGACTGTCCGCCTTGCATATTATTCCATACGCTTTGCGGAACACAAACCATTACATCGCTTTCGTTATATGCGTTTTGCGTACCGCCTGTGTTACCACTTTGCATATTTCCGGCAGTATTTCCGCCAGTTGTATTGCCTGAAGTACCGCTCAAAGTATTACCTGATGTATTTCCGGAATTGTTGCCAGCTCCTGATGTTCCTGAATTTCCTGATGTATTGCCAGATCGGTTTGTGCCTGTATTAGCGTTTGAGCTTCCGCTTCCTGTACCAGCATTGCTGCCGCTGTTTAGAGTACCCGAATTTGTTGATCCGGATGTATTTCCGCTATTACCGCTATTACCCATGTTACCGCTGTTTGTGCCCATATTTCCACCTGTTTCGCCCATGTTACCGCTTCCGCCCGAAGTGCCGGTACCATACATGCTGTTCCACTCGCTCATTGGCACGCAAACCAGCGTTTGACCGGCTTTTGCGCCGCTGTTGTTGCCAGTATTGGTGTTTGCGTTGGTGTTGGTATTTGTTTTGTTTTTAGATCCGCCTGTCTGGGCAAAAACATCTGCTGCTAAAAACAAGGCCGATGTTACAAAAGCTATCCTAATCAGGGTAAATTGTTTGTTGTTTTTCATAATTTTCTGTTTTATTTGGTTAATTTGGTTAATGTTGGTTTATTACTGGGTTAATTACGGAAACTTGAAATTTTGACGATAGCATTGCTGTCAGGATCTCTGCAAAAGCAAAAATGACTTAAACCAGGCTGGTTATTCTCCTTTTATGAATAGGAAATAAAGCAATTTTGTTTGAATTGTGGATAAACCCGCTGAATCCTAGGTCACAATTGCCGGTTATCCACAATTTGAATAAATAGTTTCTCAATTTAATGTGTATCTTTCCATATTAATAATTATTAGCCAGGTAATTGATAGTTGATATTGTATAATTTATATCCAGAAAAAGAATCATTCTTAATACAGTTTTGAGGGAAAGCACGCGTGAATACGTGCGCCAGCAACGCTTATCAATTATCAATTATCAATTATCAATTATTAGTAACCAGTTTAATGACAATCAAGTATTGATCTTAAATTATAAGGTTTCCAAAAGGCTTACAAATTTGTATTCTCGCTGAAAATATTTAAAGGCTTTCATAAAACTAATTATATCCCAAACTTTTGATGAAATGCTACCGAAAACTAAAATTATAAGCTAAAGCCATGTAATAGTTTCGGCCGGGAGCAGGATTATAAAACCTTTGCCGCGGATCGTTTATGTCGTTCCCGAGGCTGTAGCTAACATTTAATAAATTATCTACACCTGTATAAAAATGTACAGGCATTTTTTTGGAAGCCGAAAACCAGCCAGCCCGCATCCCGATAAGTTTATATGCTTCTGCTTTTGCTGTGTTTGCGTCATTTAAAAAAACGGATGATGCAAAATATCCGGTAAAATTCAGGTAAAATCCGTTCTTAAAATTAATATCGGCAATCATCGAAATAGTTTGCGCCGGTACACCGGGCATAAACTTACCCGAAAAATCAACAGTATCTTTCGCCAGGCTTTGGTAAATAAAATTGCTGAAGGCGCAGGCATTTCGCAGGGAAATGTTATTAAGCATTTTACTCGCAGCATATTGCCTGCTGTAAATTATGTTTACCTCAAGGCCATTCTGCGATGTGCTGCCGGCATTAATGTAATAATCGGCGCCGGTATTATCTCTGCGTTGCACCAAAGCATTTTTTAGCGAGTATATATATGCGTTTACCGCCAGTTGCAACCGGTTTTTAAACAGGCTCTGCTTAATGGAAATTTCGCGGTTTGTGCCTGTTTCAGCCTCCAGATCTGTACTAATAACACTTGTAGAGGGCAGTAATTCGGCTAATGTTGGTGGCGAAAATCCTTTTGATATACTTGCGCCAAGCGTTAAATGCCTGGTTATTTTCCCGTTAACCGATAGCATGGGTGCAAGCTGGTTACGGTAAGTTCTTTCAATTTGCTGCACAGGCAGCTTATTAAACCGCCTGAAACGCACTTTTACGCCATTCGTACTTATTCCGCCTGTAATATATATACGATCATATAAAGTAAAATCAGCCTGGGTAAAATATGTATAAATTGAGTTTCGGATCTCATCATCGGCTTGTAAAGTATCGGGGTTGCCTTTACTATTGCCGCTTACGCGCGTACGGAAAAATCCCTGCTGTGCTTCAGCGCCGGCTACAAGCTGGTATTGTGTGTTATCCGAAATGGTATCTTGCCATTGCAGGCTGGTTCTGAATCCCATATGCGGCTCGTGGCGCAATTCGTAATTCCTAATGGCCGGGTTTTCAATTATGGCAAAAGCGCCGTACAAGGCAGTTGTGTTTTTAAGCCTTGCTGAAATCTGTTGCTGGTTTGTTAACCCGGCCAGTAAATTTCTCTGTAGAATGGATGCATTGGCTTCCACAGCTGAAGGCAAATTTCCTGCTGCAGGCCTTGCGGATTGTGGATTTGCTTTCATTTCAGGCAAAGTGAGCGCGCCAGGTGTCTGGTAAAACATATCGGTATATAAAAAACTTGCAGCCATTTTCTGGGCCGGAGTATTTCTCAGTTCCGAAACCCATGAAAAATTATCGCGCCGCATTTTGGTATGTTCACGGAAACCATGGCTTTGGTTATGCGCGTAACTAATAAAATTCCGGTTATCCTTTTTTCCGAATGCGGCTGATATCATAACACTCTGTAAGCCGTAGCTGCCGGTAATATATTCGGCATTGACCGATTGCTGCCATAGCGGATTGAAAGTATTCAGCATAATTAGCCCGCCTGTTCCTGCACCGTAAAGGCTTCCTGCCGGACCTTTAAATATTTCTACCGAAGAAAAATTGTTTACGGCGAACTGGTTAAAATAAGTATTGCCGCCTGGATCGGTAACGGGAATTCCGTTCCAGTAAACCTTAACATTGCGCACACCAAATGGTGCGCGTAATGAGCTACCTCGTATGTTTATCCTGTAACTTCCCGGCGAACGCTCTTCCATCCTAACGCCACTCACCGTATTTAAACCATGCAGCAGCGATGTGCTGTTTCCACGGTCCATAATGCTGCTGTTAAGATATTCGATATTTATAGCAGAAGAGCCTTGTTTTTTGTATTGTTCAAATGAACTTATTATTATAACCTCAGTAGTTGCATGGCCAATAACCGTATCCGTTTGATTTGTTGCGGAATAAACCTGAGCGGATACAACAAATATATTGAGCATTAAAATGATGATACCAAGGCATTTTTTCATAGAAGTATATATGAGAGCTTTAAGCTAAAAAGAAAAAAGAACAGCATTAACTATCCGTATTTTCCGCTGTTTCATCATCATTTCTGATCTTCTTAACATGAAAAACCTTTGTAAATACAATAATTGTTGCCAGTATGGGCGATGCGAGAAAAAGGCCTATTACGCCGCCAACCAGCCCAAAGAACAATTGCGCCACCAGGATTAGCGCTGGCGGAAGTGAAACCTGTTCCTTTTCTATAAGCGGTGTCAAAACAAAGCCTTCTAATGTTTGAATTGCGAAATAAAGTAAGGCAACATATAACGCGCTTTCCGGCCCTTCGGTAAAAGCAATAAGCAAAGCAGGGATCAGCGCAATCAAAGGCCCTACATTCGGTACAAAATCAAGCAAGCCGGCAATAATGCCAAGCGGTACTGCCAGTGGAATTTTCAGCAGTAAAAGCCCGGTTGTTGACATTATACCAACCACAAGCATGGTAATGCCCCTCGCCCACAGCCAGTGTTTCAGCGTGGTATAAGTACGGTTAAAAGCTTCCCAGAAATCGCCCTGATTTTCTTTTTTAACAAGCTGTAAAAAACCAAGCCGGTAAAGTGCCGGGCTATAAGCCAGATAAACGCCTGTAATCAAAATCACAAATATATAAGCAATGGAATCTAACATTACAGAAAATGCTCCGCCTATATTCGAAAAAACCGAACCACCTTTTTGCGACAATCCACCCACGTCTTTCGGCATTTTTTGCATCAGGTTACGGGCTTGCTCATTCTGCATCAGCTTTTGCTTAAGCTCAGCAATTGTTTTAGGCAGCGTTTCTGTAATTTCCTTAATCTGCTGCTGCATGTAAGGTGCCAGCAGAATGCCGCCAACTATAATTATGGCAGATATGGTGATTAAAACTACAGTAAGCGCGTAAGTATATTTAAGCCTGGTTTTTTTCTGTAGCCACTCTGCACAACCGGTAAAAAAAACTGCAAAAAGTACAGCCGCAAACAGAATATAGAAAAATTGGGTTATGCTGTAAAACATATACAGCAGCCCGGCGAACAGTATTAAAATAATACCGGTTTTAATATTCCTCTGCATACTTTCCATAAAAGCCAGTTTGCAGGCTATTAACCTGTAGCCAGTATTTTAGTTGCGCTAATTTTTACAGCTAAATTTTATACATTATTAATTTTTAAGGGATTTAAATAGAAACATCCTTAATTGAAACCCATATTATAGTAGATGGTGCCTCTAAAAACCTTAAGATCAAGGCGTGCAGAAATTTAATCCCCTTATTACAGTTTGTAAATGAGTATTTTAAATTTGATAGCACAACGCAGAAATTGAGGTTATTAAAGGTGGCCTAAAGTAAATTTTTAAACTAATCCTAATTGTGATGTTAAGCCTGGCTTCAATTTATATAGCAGGTAAAATGTTATTTAACGTGAACTCGGGAATTTGTTGACAAAGGCACGCGTAAATACGCGCGTCAGCAACGCATTTCAGTAAATTTTCCTATCAAATATAAATAATGCGCGCAGCTGGAGCGCATATTTACGCGTGCCCCTACTTTTCTTTTAGTATATAACTTAATTCAGAATACTTTTAAAACGCAGAAATACAGATGATTAATTCTCGAATCCAAGTTATTAACAGCTTTTTGGTTATGAAACTTATCCAACGCAAAAAATAATGCTTTTACTTTAGTTGTTTTTGATTTACATTTCTACACGTAGGCTCGGAGATTGAATTAAAAAGAAACAAATCTGACCAAGGCTAAAGTAAATGGTAAATCACTCTTATTTAATCAGCGTTATACAACTTTTGTTACCTTTCTATTGCTATGGGTTTCAACCCATAAGAGCACTAAAAGCATTTTTTAGCTTTAGCTTATATGGAGATTAATTTATAATGTTGATAACCAATAAATTCCAGAGCTCATGGGAAATCTAGGAAATCAAAAGTACAGTAAAATATGTACGGCTAAAACAATAACTATGGCCCGGTTATTTTATCGGCATTTTTACTTTCCTGGTGGTTGATATAAACGGTTGCCGTAATATCTCCGGTTACATTTAAAACAGTGCGCGACATATCAAGTATCCTGTCCACACCATAAATAAGCGCAATGCTTTCGCCGGGAATGTTAAGCGCTATAAGTATAACCATTATAACAGGTAATGAGCCGCCCGGAACGCCCGCAGTACCAATGCCGGCAAGCACACTTAATGCAACCACTACAAACTGCTGCCCAATGCTGAGATCTACATTAAAGCATTGCGCGAGGAAAAGTATGGTAATTCCCTCGTAAAGCGCTGTTCCGTTCTGGTTCGCCGTGCTGCCAATGGTTAATATAAAATTCGCTATTTCTTTGGGTATTTTCAGTTTCTCAACGGTTGCCTTAATGGCTATGGGCAGTGTTGCATTGCTGCTGCTGGTAGAAAAAGCCGTTACCATCACTTCCTTTATATTACTGAAAAAGAAGCCGGGTTTCATATCTGTAAAAAACTTTAATACAATGGAGTATGAAACAAAAAGATGAAAAGCAAGCCCAAACATTACCAGCGCTACATATTGCATCAGCACCTTTAAAATATCTACGCCCAGCTCAATGGTTATTCCAAACATTAAGGCCGCAATGCCAAACGGCGCAAGCTTCATCCCGAAAGTAATAATGCGCATTACAATTTCCTGCAAACCCTCCAGAAACGACCTGAAAGTAGCTACTTTATCGGGATCGGAATTTGACATGGCAATGCCGACGACAAGCGCGAAGAACATAACAGCCAGCAAACCACCGCCGCTATAACTGCTGTCGAAAGCCCGAACCATATCTTCCAGCGGATTTTTAGGCACAATGCTCGTGATCATATCGCCTGCGGTACGGGTTTTGGCCTTATCGGCACTTTGCTGTATGGCATTAACCTTATCGCTGTATTTTTCGATAAGAAACTGGCGCTGCGAAGGGGTTAAGCTGTTGCCGGGTTTTACGATTGATACCAGGCCTACACCAAGCATTACGGAAATAGCCGTCATTACAATAGAGTATTTAAAGGTTTTAAAACCTATCCTGCCCAGTTTGCTTACATTGCCTAATTCCGATACACCGAGGATAATGGCGGTAAGGATAAGCGGAATGATCATCATAAAAATAAACCGTAGGAAAATATCGCCAACCGGCCGCACAAAATTCAGAATGGTTTTAATGTCCGGTTCGCTAAAGCCAGATTGCTTAATGATGATACCGGCAATAATACCAATCGCCATGCCAATAAAAATACGTGTGTGTAAAGGCATTTTTCTCAGCATATATATATGGAAATTGTTGTAAGATTAAAACTATTGTTAATTACAGAATAAAACGCCACGCTAATTATCATCCAGTTTTTTTGAGAGATTTATCATAATAAAATTAAGCCTGCTGATGTGATTAATATTCAGCGACCTGCCATTTACTTTGCGTTAAAAAAACGAAATTATTCCGCATCTTTCTGCAGGTGAATGATCTTGACACGTTCGATGCTTTTTTCAGATTTATCGAGTATTATAAACTGGTAATCGGCCGTGCTTACTTTTTCGTTTAGCGCCGGTATGCGGCCAAACAGCAGGTTTATGTATCCGCCAACTGTTTCGTACTCCTCACCTTCCGGCAAGGGCACAGGCAGCTGCTCATTCGCGTCAATAATATTCGCGCGTGCGCTTGCGATAAACTCATCCTGGCTTATTTTTTCTACCCACGGGCTTTCATTATCGTATTCATCCTGTATTTCGCCAACCAGCTCCTCAATAATATCTTCTAAGGTAATTAAACCGCTTGTACCGCCAAATTCATCTACAATAATAGCCATTTGTACATGCTGTTGCTGGAAATCGCGCAATAATCCGCCAATTTTTTTGGTTTCAGGAATAAAATATACCGGCCGCATAAGCGCTTCTATAGTATTTAACTTATTGTGATACAAAGCGCTAAGCAAATCCTTGGCATGTATAATTCCGATAATATTATCAATGGAATCTTTATAAACCGGCAAGCGCGAATAACCTTCTTCAATAACTTTTTCGATCACCGAATTATTTTTTTCATTTACATCAACCGAAGCAATCTGTGTGCGCGGAACCATAATTTGCCTGGCTGGCCTGTCATAAAAATCAAATACATTTTCAAGTATCTGGTGCTCAGAGTTTTGTATAGCGCCGCTGGTTTTGCTTTGTTCCAGGATATATAGCAATTCCTGCGGGCTGTGTACTTCGTGGCCATGTACATTATCTATACCAATACTGCGGAGAACAAAATTTGCGAAACCATTTAAAAGCCATATAAAAGGCCTGAAGAGATAATAAAACAATCTCAGCGGCAAGGCTAAGGCAAGGGTTGTACTTTCCGGACGTAAAATGGCCAGCGATTTTGGCGCAAGCTCGCCAAACACAATATGCAGAACGGTTATCAGCGCAAATGAAATTGGCAAGGCTATATTATGTGCTACATCATGGTTTAAATTAAGGTTAAGCGCATCCATAATATTAATAATGATGCGGGAAACAACTCCTTCACCAATCCAGCCGAGGCCCAAACTAGCCAGCGTAATGCCTAACTGCGTGGCCGAGAGATATGCATCTAAATGATTAAGAATTGTTTTGGCAACGCCGGCAAACTTATTTCCTTCGCGGGCGCGTAATTCAATTTGCGATGACCGTACTTTAACTATAGCGAACTCCGCCGCAACAAAAAAACCGTTCAGGAAAACCAGGAACAGGGTAAGAATGATATCTAAGATCATAGATCAGTTGTAAAATCGAAATACATTTGGTGTATAAAACATAAAGGCCGTTATAGTTTTTCCACAACTTTATTTTGGCGCAATTTACTGTTCCAAAAGCCATATGCAAAATAAACTAATAAGCCGATGCCCAGCCATATAAGGAATCGCATCCAGTTGCTCGCACTTTCCTGCGCCATTAAATAAAAACAGCTTACCAAACCTAAAACCGGAATTAAAGAGAATTTTTTGAGGAATGATAATACTGTAACCAGCACAACTACCATCCAGAAAAGCGCCATGGGGAAATTTTCCATATATAGTAGTGCCGGAAAATGCTTTGGTTCATAAAAAAATATAAATAATACACCGGCAATAAACAAAATCGGCACAATAAATTTACCATTAATATACGGCACTTTAAATTTGCTTTCCGGCCGGTTCGGTCTGCTTTGTAAAACAAGTATGCCTGCGCAAACCAAAACAAAAGCAAACAAAGTACCTATGCTTGTTAGCGCTAAAACAACATCAAGGTTCAGAAACAAAGCCGGAATACCTACTACAAGCCCGGTTAAAATGGTAGCGAAGGATGGTGTTTTATATCTTGGATGAATGCGGGAAAATATTTTCGGGAGCAAACCATCGCGGCTCATGCTCATCCAAATACGCGGCTGACCCATCTGGAAAACAAGTAGAACGCTTGCCGTTGCGATTAAAGCGCTAACCGCTACAATTCCCGATATCCAGTGTAAGCCTCTTGCTTCGAAGATCATTGCCAGCGGATCGCCAACATTAAGCGAAGTATAATTTACCATGCCCGTAAGCACAAGCGCCAGTACAACATATAAAATAGTGCATATTATTAACGAATATATCATTCCGCGCGGAAGATCACGCTGCGGATTTTTACATTCCTCGGCAGTAGTAGAAATGGCATCAAAACCAATATAAGCAAAAAACACTGCTGAAACGCCTTTCATAACGCCGCCAAAACCATTAGGCGCAAATGGAATCCAGTTTTCCGGATCGGCATAATAAGCGCCGAGCACAATTACCAGGAAAATAACCGCCAGTTTAATAATAACCATAATATTGCTTGCCCGGCGCGATTCCCGTATCCCTATAAAAACAACATAAGTAATAAGCAATACTATAAGTAAAGCCGGCAAATCAAAAATAAGCCTTGTACCACCAACTTGCGGAGCGTTCATCCAGGCGTTGTAAGCTTCGCTTGCTGCCGGCTCCAGCTTTTCGAGGTGATTGCCATCCTGCACCCATTTCGTACCTGCTGTAAAACCATTGTATGCTGTTGTAGCATCCATGGTCATCCACATTGGTATGCGGAAGCTTACACCATAAAGCCTGCTTATATTATCGCTAAGGTTATTTATAAACCCGGTAAAATAATCGCTCCATGAAATTGCAACAGCAATATTGCCGATAGCGTATTCCATCAGCAGGTCCCAGCCAATTATCCAGGCTATAATTTCACCGAATGCAACATATGAGTAAGTATATGCGCTGCCGGAAACAGGTACGGTAGATGCGAATTCCGCATAGCACAATGCCGCGAAACCACAGGCAACCGCAGTAAAGATATATAAGAAAATTACAGCAGGGCCGCCATCGTAACAAGCTTTGCCAATGGAGCTGAAGATGCCGGCCCCAATTACCGCAGCTATTCCAAATGCGGTAAGGTCTCTAACAGTAAGCGTTCTTTTTAAATTATTGTGCCCTTCACCATCGCTGTACCCTTTTTCAGCATCGAGCAAAATGGTTTGTATATTCTTTTTGCGGAAAAGCGATTTGATTTGCATAGCCAAAAAGGCGTTTTTTTACAGGTATGAAATTATTTAAGGTTAAGAAACTGTTAACAAGCTTAAACGGCACAGTAATTTTTATCCGATAAATAACATGCGCAAAATATTCCCTTTTCCGCAATTTTCTTTCATTTAGGCGAAAAAAGATATAATTACCGCATCCGGGGTTAAATGCAACAGTTAAGCATTTCGATTTTTTTTCCGATAAACGGCCTATTTTGTCGCCAAAAAAAACCGCGTATTTATAAACTAAAAGGAATAAATATATAGTTTTGTATAATAAAAACAAGCCGATAAAAAAGGCAGCTGCCAGCCAGGGTATTTTTAAGCGGTACAATATATGCAGTATATTAAATATTTTTTAAGCAGCTAAGTTAATTAAGGTTCATATTAAAATACCATATTTGCAGATTACTTTAAACAAGGTCAACAAAAATTTAAACATTAAAAATTAGAAAAATGCAGAAGAACAGTCCTTCAAAAGGTGGAAATGATTTAAAATCTTTATTCGCAGCAATTGCTATCCCGGTATGTTTGCTCGTGGCAATTCTCATTTACATCTTCATTCTTGGTAACCCAGGCAACTTTGTTGATGGCAATACCGATAATCACCCGATTGATGAAGGTGCAGGCAAATGGCTTGGCACAATTTATAAGGGTGGTGTGGTAGTACCTGTGAATATTGCCTTATTGTTAATTCTTATTACATTTACAATTGAGCGTATGCTTACCATTGGCCGCGCAAAAGGTAATGGCAATGTTGATAATTTCCTTAGAAGAATAAAAATGCTGCTTGGCGGTAACGATATAAATGCAGCTATTGCTGAGTGCGACAAACAGAAAGGCTCGGTAGGTAATGTTGTTAAAGCGGGCTTAACCAAATACGTGCAGGTTTTACCGGCGCAGGATATGGACAAAGAGCAGAAAACAGCTGCTATACAAAAAGAGCTTGAAGAAGCTACAACGCTTGAGTTGCCTATGCTTGAGAAAAACCTTGTAATTATTGCAACTATTGCATCGGTAGCAACACTTATGGGTCTGTTAGGTACGGTAATGGGTATGATCAAGGCATTCTCGGCACTTGCGCAGGCTGGTGCTCCGGATGCAACAGCGCTTTCTACAGGTATTTCCGAGGCACTTATCAATACCGCACTTGGTGTAGGTATTTCTGCCCTCGCAATTATCATGTACAACTATTTTTCAACTAAAATAGATGCGCTTACCTACAGAATTGATGAAGCAGGCTTTACCATTTCACAAACGTTTGCTACCAACTACAGCGAGAACGCTGGTAACAGGCAAGCATAAAATATAAAATATGCCTAAACACAAAATAAAAAGAAGCACGCCCAGCCTGGATATGACGCCCATGGTGGATCTTGCCTTCCTTTTGGTAACATTCTTCATGCTTACAACGCAGTTCAGGCCACAGGAAGCCGTTACAGTTGATACGCCATCATCTACAGCAAATATTACTGTGCCGGATATCAATATCATTCAGCTTACGGTAGCTAAGGATGGCCTGGTTTACTTTGATGTTGATAATGTGGGCGATACAAGGTCTAAACTGTTGCAAAAAATGGACGCTAAGTATAAAATTGGTTTTACCGATCAGGAAATAGCAACTTTCGCCAACCTTTCCGGCTTCGGAATGCCCATAAGCCAGCTGAAGCAATGGATCAATTCCAAGCCAAGCGAGCGATCTGTATTTCCGCAAACCGGTATTCCAACAGATTCTACCGGTAATGAGCTGGAAGACTGGGTTGTCAACACACGATTAACCAACCCAAAAGTTCGCGTAGCAATTAAAGGCGACAGGGATGCAGATTTCCAGGCGGTGAAAAAAGTAATGAGCATTGTACAGGATAAAGCAAAAGTAAACCGTTTTAACCTGCTTACCAATATGGAAATGGCGCCAATGGCTGCTGCCGGTGCCGGAGGAAATAATACAAATCATTAATACAGGAGGGACAAAATATGGGAGAAGTAAATACCGGCGGGGGCGGCGGGAAACATAAAGGCGGGAAACCGAAGGCGAAGAAAATGTCCACCAAGCTGGATATGACGCCAATGGTTGACCTTGCATTCCTGCTGCTCACATTCTTTATGCTTACCACACAGTTCAGTAAGCCGCAAACCATGGAAATTGTAATGCCCGATAAGCCAATAGAGGATGTGCCTCCACCTGAAATAAATCAGTTCGATGTAATGCACCTGATTATGGGTGAAAACAACAGGCTGTATTATTATATCGGGATAGAAAACCCACAGGTAGAAATGGCAAGTTTTTCACCTTCATCTGAGCGCTTTATCCGCAAAATACTGGTGGATGAGCAGAATAAAAACATCAGACGTAATGGCAAAAACAAATTCATGGTGCTGATAAAAGCTGCTGATGGCGCTAAATATAAGAACATGGTTGATATTTTTGATGAAATGAACATCAACGCCATTGAAAGATATGCCATGGTAGATGTTACGGATAGTGAAAAGGAACTCATCAAAAATGTACAGCGTTAAAAAATCAAAACCATAACAAAATGGAAGTTAAACAAGTATTATCTTCACGTATTGAAGATATAATTTTTGAGCACAGGAATAAGGCATACGGCGCTTACGATTTACGACAGCGCTATAACAGGAACGTTGCCATTGCCACGGCAGTAGCAGTTTCTTTCCTGGTACTTGCGCTTATTTCTCCGCTTATTATAGACAGGTTAACGCCGGCTACAATTATAGAGGCGCCGCCACCGCCACCAAAATCAATTGCGGAGCTGGATGCACCACCGCCGCTGGACGAAACCGTTCCACCACCACCGCCAGTTGAAGTTCCACCACCGCCGGTTGAAATTATACAGTTTGTACCACCTGTAGTAACAACAGAGATAGTAGATTCGGAGCCACCTCCTACTGCTAAGGAAATTGCTGAAACCACTACAGGCGCAAAAAGCCAGGAAGGTGAAAAAGATGTTCCTTATTCACCACCGTTGCAGGAGCAGGAAATTCTTAAAAAAGTTGAGGATAATACCATTTACGAGTTTGCAGACGAAATGGCGAGTTTTAAAGGTGATTACGCATCGTACCTGCAGCAACATATTAAATACCCTACACTGGCTATTGAAAACGGCATACAGGGAACTGTGCATGTAAGCGTTTTAATAGGTAAGGACGGCAGTATAAGTGAAGTAAAAACTGTAAGAGATATTGGCGGCGGCTGCGGTAAAGAAGCAGAACGGGTAATTCGCACAATGCCAAAATGGGAACCGGCAAAGCAGAACGGTAACCCGGTTAACATCAGGATGACCATACCTGTTAAGTTTGTACTTGGCGGATAGTAATGAAATTAAAAACGGCGCTTTGCAGAGCGCCGTTAACTTTTGAAGCGAAAGGAAAGGTTTTTTTAATGGAAGGTATTTTCCGTATATGATATATATGCGGGAAGTAAAAATTTCTGTAAACCTTTAAATAGCTTCAATATGAAAACTAATTTCTTTTCCCGCTTTAACAACTTTGACGAAGTAGTATTCGAAAACAGGAACAAATTATATGGCGCTTATGATCTGCGCGCTACGTATGATGAAAGACTCACTTTGTCAGCAATGGCAACAGTGAGTTTTTTTATGCTTCTGTTTTCCGTATTGTATTTTTCACCCGGCAGGCAGCAGGTTCCGGATATTCAGCAGATCATTTCCTGCCCGGGCGGTGGAGAAATTGAACTCGAGCGGCCGCCGATTATTTTGGTTGATCCGCCACGTATGTTTCCTTTGCCTGCGGAAAGCGCTGAAGTAACACCCAATATTGTTAAACACGATGTACAGGAATCACAGCAGGTTAAGCCCAATGCAGATTTATCCGGCAGTGGGCAGGGAGAAACCGGCCAGGGCGGAACATTGAATGGTACAGGGACAGACCATGTAGTTGGTGATTTTACATTCGAAGAGAAAATACCAATACCGGCACCAGAACCAGTAGATTATACTTTGTTTTATGATGTTCCGCCACGTTTCGATGCATATGAAAGCTATTTACAGAGCCATATTAAATATCCTGAAATTGCGGTTGCCAATAAAATACAGGGTACAATATTTATTATGGAACTGGTTTAAACATTAAGTAGAATTAAAAAAGCGGCGAGAAAATGCCAGTT
>DAIUCM010000053.1:0-23144 GCA_036846145.1 Bacteroidota bacterium | reverse complement strand
CTAAACATCTAATTAATGAAGTTAAAATTTATGGGGCTTCTGCTCTCATTTTTCATCCTTTTCTCAGCATCGTTGCAGGCGCAAAAAACCAAGAAACCAACTGAAAAAAAACTTACCGGTTATTATCGTACTTACGAGGATTATCTTAATAAAAACCTGGTAGTTAAAGATGAAATATCGGGCAGGCAGCATTATTTCGCGGTATTCAAAAAAGCAGGTGAGAAAGAAAAAGTAAAATATTCTGAAATATGGGGTTTTCTTTACAAAGGCGAGCTTTTCAGGATAGATAAACATTTCGAAAACAGGCAGGTTGCTACAAGAGTAATTGAAGTTGGTAATATTGTTTACTATGAAAATGGCTGGGCGCACCTGCAAATGCTTGAAAACAACACTAACGAAGGCGAATACTCTGCGGGTTATATGGCTTATATTTCAAATGATTTAAACAGTGAAATGACTCCGCTACCGGTTACGAGAGGCGATGCGAAAAGCATGTATAAAAAATTCATGGAAAAAAATCCGCAGCATGCAAAACTGTATGACTGTATAGATAAAAGCCGCACCATGGATGTAATGCGCCAGTGTACCGAAGAATATAACAGAACTGACAGTAAAGGCAGCAAGTAATTTTCTGCGATTTTAAAGTTATTATAATAATGAAGGGCTTGTATTTTTATACAGGCCTTTTTTATTTAAAGGCTTTCTGGAAAGAGAATTTAATATTTTAATAGATCGCTTCCATATAATATACTGCCGTAAAATGCTTTAAAGTGCCATAAAAAATTTATCTTGCCGGGTGCAATGTTAAATGTATGAAGTATTTATGCTGTTTTCTGTTGATGGTATTTGCTGTTGCTAATGTTTGTGGCCAGGAAAAAAAACTACAGAGATTTACACCCGGGCTAAAAACAGAATTCGGCAGAGGATTTTTCACAAGTTTTAATCCGCAAGCACCAAGTTATGGTGGCTGGTTTTATAAAGCCGGAATTACAGCAGATGTGAGATTAGATAAAACAGGAAACTGGTATTTAACTTCTGCTTTTCAATATGATAGGAGATTCCTGATTCAAAGGGATGAATATCCTTATTTTTTGCATGATAATGGTGTATATACTAATGCGAACAAAGTTTATAATCTCAGAGCAGAATTTGTTGAATCAAACCTTGGAATTTTATACAAATCAGATAAAAAACTTAAAAAATATTATAATCCATTTATCAATGTCAACGCACAGCCTCAATATTTAGTTAGCATGTTTGATATAATTAAGCCCTTAATTAATACACATATACCAAACCCTGCTACTGAAGATCAGGTATATAACAGAATGAAATATTTCAATCCATGGAATTTTAGTGTTTCGTCAAATTTTGGTTTACAAAGAGAGTTTTCGTGGTGCGCTGTTCGTGCCGGAATTAATCTGGACTGGCAATTAACCAATCCGCAAAGGATTATGACAAGTGAAATTTCCGGAAGAAAATACAAGTTTAAAAATGGAACATACAAAGATGAAAAGAGTGGTGAATTAAAAGAAGTTGATTTACGCAGTTACGCAATTGGCTTAAATCTGCAACTGCTTGTGTATTAAAATAAAAAGCCCGTATATCCTTTAACTCACACAGGCTTTTCATATATCAAATTTTCAAAAAATGCTTTGCGACTTTGCTCCTTTGCAGGAAATAAAAAAGCCCGCATTTCAAAAAGAAACGCAGGCTTTCCATATATCATATCTCAAAAAATTACCTTCCGCTTTTATCGGCGCCATTGTTTCTGCCAACAGTTCCGCCATCGTTTTCGATATCGTTTTGCGCGTGGTCAGTTTTATTTAAAGCTTCCGGGTTTTTACGGCCTTCCGCATCTTTCGACTTATTATCATCTTTTGAGTGATTGTGATTCTCGAAATTCCGGTCGCGGTTCTGCAGTTCATTTGTATCAATATAGTCACCCATAGTTTCTAAAATTTTTAAGTTATAAATAAATGAAGACACTTGTAGGACTTTATTGTTTGGGTAAACTGATTGTTTATGCTTTAAGCTGCTCTTTAACGTGTTTTTTGAGCTCGCCTTTATCTCTTAGCTTCGCAAGGTGCTCAATATTTTTATCCCTGTTGAGGTTTACTTCTGTTTCGTAATATTTGCAAACTGCTTTCAGGCCTGCAACGTTGCCTTTCAAATCGCTCATGTCCAATGGGTTAGCCAATGCGTATTTTACCCAGCCGCCAACAAAAATAGCTTTCAGCGTTGGGTTTGTTTCTGTAAAGGTCATAATATTCGGGTTCAGCTCTACCTTAAACTTCGGATTTCCTTCCACCCATGCCATTAAAAACTTTTCAGCCTCAACGCGTTTATCCTGCCATTGGTCCAGCTTCAGTTTGCTCAGCCAGTTTATGCATTCGAGGATCTGCGGTTCATAAGTCGCATAATCTTCGGGCGTATTGAATTTGTAGTTTTTCGGAATTTCGAAATTTCCGCCAAAGGCAAACCCCGATGTTAAAAACAAGATCAGAAAGGGAATACTTTTTAAAAGCTTTTTCATAATTTATAGGTGTGTTAAAACAGAGCAATAATACAAAAAAGCTACTAAAAAAGCAAGTGCCCATATATAGTAACTGTTAAAAATACCTTGCCTCGGCAATTTTGCGTAATTTTGCGGCAAATTTGTAATGCCTTGGAATTAAAGCTTAAAAAGCCGATTGTATTTTTAGATGTGGAAGCTACCGGCCTCAACCTTACCCGCGACCGCATAGTTGAACTGGCGCTGATGAAGCTGCAACCAAATGGCGAGCAGGAGCGTAAGGAATGGCGCTTAAATCCGGAGCAGCCCATTCCACAAAATATTATTGAAATTATTGGCATTACCGATGAAGATGTAAAAGATAAGCCACTTTTTAAAACCATAGCCAAACAAGTTCTGGATTTTATTGGCGGTGCCGATATTGGCGGTTTTAACCCCATGAAACTGGATTTACCTTTATTAATGGAAGAGCTGATGCGCGCCGGCTATGAATTCGACATGGCAAAGCGTAAAATTGTGGATGTACAGCGTATTTTCCACCTCATGGAAAAAAGAAATCTGGCTGCTGCTTACCAGTTTTATTGCGGAAAGGAACTGATTGGTTCTCATGGTGCTATGGCCGATACCGATGCTACTTTCGAGGTGTTTGTGGCACAACTGAAGAAATACCAGGAGCTGGGGAATGATATTGACCAGGTTTGCGCGGTGATTGGAAATCCGCACGAAAACATAATAGATATTGTTGGGCGAATTGTAAAGGATGAAAAAGGTGATGAAGTGATCAATTTCGGCAAATACAAAGGGCAGAAAGTAGTGGATGTTTTAAAGCGCGACCCGGCATATTATGGCTGGATAATGAATGGCGATTTTACAAATTATACCAAGAAAAAGCTGACTGAGATTAAACTGAAAATGAGGAACTAACCCCACCTAAATCCTACCCCCAAGGGGAGGACTTTTAGGGCAACGGTAATTGATTGATTTGAGCAATTAAAATTGAGTTGAAAAACAAATACAACTTATTCAAAGGATAAAAAAGATTCGAAGCGCCAAAGTCATCCCTTTAGGGGAGGATTTAGGTGGGGTTAAAGCATTTTTAGCACAAAGTATATATGAGATACCAGCAAAGACAACAACAGCAACAGCGCCCAATGAACAACAAACAGGCGCTGCAACATTTGGAAATGGCCCTGAAGCGCAATCTTCCAGATTACAAGTATCATCAGAAGCAAAACGAAAAAGGCCGTTATTTAATGGTGGAAAAATCGGGAATTATTGGCCTCGGAATATGGTACAACAACGGTAAAATGAATATCGAATCTGTAATACCTTCCGAAAAGCTGAATAAATATTTCGGGAAAGCCGTAAAAGCTTTCCACGTTTTCAAGCGTAATAAACGTATGGATTTTGTGGATGAAGTTGTTGCCGCTTTGAAGAAGGTTACGAATTCTAAATAAAATATTTCCCCGGAGGTTATATGTGAATAAATTTTATTAAGTTTATATTATAATTATATAACCTATGATATTTGGAATCAGGCTTCTTGCAATTTTAAGTTTATTATATATAAGCGTTAGTTGTAAAAAAGGTAACATTACTACAGAAGCAGATTCTAATGATCTGCCTGTTATGCAGAATAAGAAATGCTTTATTTCCAAACTAAACACTTATGTTTTTGAGCAGGCGCACGATACATTACTTGAACGCGGGTTTTATTTAGACGACAGTATTTTTACTCCTCACCTTCAATTTATTTATAAGAACGGAAAGTTGCAGCGTGAACATATTAAGCCCGATTTAACAAAGAAGTTCCGGGAGTATTTTTATACTGATTCAACACTCAGTATTAAAACTTACATTAATGGTAAAACGTACTCACTTTTAGAATTTTATTTTGATAAAAATGGTTTTTTAGTTGAAGAAAAGCATTATTCACAAGGTATAAAACACCCAGATTATATAAGAGAGCATTGCAGGCATTTTCCTGACTCATCTGGAAATGTTGTAGAAACACATATATTATTAAGTAAGGATCCTGCAGGTTTGCAAGGTAATTTTATGGGAGTGATTAAATATAGATATGATAAATACGAGAATTATAATAAATATTTACCTTATATAACAAATAAATCATTCAATAGAAACAATATTGTTGAATTAAGTTATTATAACTGGACCGGAAATAAAGAAGGTGATACTGAAGTTTTTAAATATGAGTATAATACTGAGGGATTACCGGTAAAAAGGATTTCATCAACTATAACTGATAACTTTACTTATTCTTGTAATAATTAGCAACAGCACAGTACATATTTAGATAAATGATCACAACAGCAGAGAATAAAAGATCGGTAGCTTTTTACACTTTGGGCTGCAAGCTCAATTTCTCGGAAACCAGCACCATTGCGCGGCAGTTTCAGGAAGGAAATTATGCTATCAAGGATTTTGAAGAAGCTGCCGATGTGTATGTGATCAACACCTGTTCCGTAACCGATCATGCCGACAAAAAAACCAAGAAATACGTAAAGGATGCTTTGGGCAGAAATCCATTTGCGAATGTGGTGGTTATTGGTTGTTACGCGCAGTTGAAGCCGCAGGAAATTCTGAATATTCCCGGTGTAAATCTTGTGCTTGGCGCGAAAGAGAAATTCAATATTTTAGAGCATATAAATGGTTTAACGAATGGTTGCGAACCGGCCATTTTTAATACACCAATTAAGGAAGCAAATACTTTCCAGGCTGCATATTCTGTTGGTGACAGAACCCGTTCTTTCCTGAAAGTGCAAGATGGATGTAATTATTTCTGCGCGTTTTGTACCATTCCTTTGGCGCGTGGTTTCAGCCGCAGCTCGCATATTGCAGAAGTTGTAAAATCGGCTCAGGAAATTGCGGAAAAGGGCGTGAAAGAAATTGTGCTCACCGGCGTAAATATCGGCGATTTCCAAAATGACAATGGTGAAGATTTTTATGCTTTAGTGCAGGAACTGGATGGAGTAGAAGGCATTGAGCGTTTCCGTATTTCATCTATAGAACCCAATCTGCTAACCAACGATATTATAAAATTTGTAAGCCAGAGCAAAAAGTTCGTGCCGCATTTTCATATTCCCTTGCAAAGCGGAAGCGATAAAATGCTGGAGCTGATGCGCCGCCGTTACAAGCGAGAATTGTATGCGGAAAGGGTTGTGTACATTAAGGAACTGATGCCGAATGCCTGTATAGGAGTGGATGTAATTACCGGTTTCCCGAGCGAAACGGATGATGATTTCCTCGATACGTATAATTTCATCAGCAACTTGCCGGTGAGCTATTTACACGTTTTCACGTATTCCGAAAGGCCGAACACAACTGCTGTACGTATAAAAGGCAAAGTGCCGAATCGTGTGCGATTGGAGCGCAACAAAATGCTCCAGATCCTAAGTGAAAAAAAGAAACGCGCTTTCTACGAAAACCATATAGGCACCACGCAAAAAGTGCTTTGGGAACATGAACGAAATGGCGAATTTATGTTTGGCTTTACTGATAATTACCTGAAAGTGAAAGCCTTGTATGATGGATCAAAATCCAATTCGATAGAAACCGTTCTTTTACACAAAATGGATGAAGAAGGTTTGATGCTTGCATATATTGATGTAGCAGAAAATGCTTTGGGTTAAAATAAAAAAAACAAAAGCCGTATAAACTAGAAATTCATACGGCTTTTTTTGTAGCTGAAAGTATTTGATTACCGGGAAATTACCAACTTTTGCGTGGCAGTAAATGTGGCGGAATTTACCTGTATGCTGTACACACCGTTGCTTAAATCATCTACGGGAAGGTTTATGTTTTTGCCGCTCGTGGAAATGCTTTTTACAGTTGCACCTTTCATGTCAACAATATTAATTGTATAAAGGCCGGCTGCCGGCAGCTGCAGTGTAAAAAACTGACTGGCAGGGTTGGGGTAAAGCTGCAAATTCACATCCATGCTGTTTTTTCTAATGGAGTTGTTGGCCGGGATTAGCTCGAAATACACCACGTTCTGTATATTACCATTCATTTTGGCGTAGGTAAAAATCATGTGGTAAAACGGCGAAAACTGGAAAAACTGAATGGCTGTATCTGTGCTTCCAGTGGCGTAGCTTTTACGCATCACAACATTTTCATAGGTTTTTCCACTTACTTTCAGCGTGCCGTAACCCGCGTACAAATGGTTCATACCCCTGTACATTTCAACAGATTGATACGCCTGGTTAAATTTCACGATGGTATCGGTACGGCGCATATTATCCATATTGCTGCCCGAGCTCTTTTTGCCAATTTGTATATAGTGCGTGGTTGCATTTTTATAAAAGTCATAAGCAGCGGTAAGTTCCGAGCCACTGTTCATTTTGTAAGCAAAATCTGCATCGGGAAAAGAATCTTTTAAAGGCGAAGCTATTTTAGCAGGCTCTACCACAGTATAACCCATTACAGGCGTTGTATTTATGCCGCTATAATCCCACATTTGGTCAGCATCAGGAGATGCTTCAGTAATACTGCCATTATAAATTCTGAGCATATACTGTGTACCGAACGGCGGAGGGGTATTGCTCATGGTAACCTGTGCATTTGTTTTTAAAGCCCATGTAGAACAGGCTAAGGCCGCCAGAAATAATTGTTTTTTCATGATTTTGTATTTTAGTTTATTTGGTTGAAAGACAAAACTATAGCAAAACATTCTGAATAGCAATGGTCAGAGTTATAAAAAGTTACAAAAATGTTATTTTACAATGTTAATTTAATCCCGGTTGGTAAGGGCGGCTGTTTTCACTGAATAATAATGTTCAAAATCACTATGATTTTAAACACATGTAACTGTTTACTGATAACTGATTTCTACCTTTGCACCACAAAAACCGCATATAAGCAAGCCTCCAAAAATGCTTTAAATGAACGCCACGCACATATATCATTTAATTTACAAAGACATTTTGCTGGAGTGGCGGCAGAAATACGCGTTCAACGGCATTATTCTGTATGTGTTTTCAACGCTGTTCATCATCAACATCAGCTTCAAAAAAGTACAGCCCGATGCCTGGATCACACTTTTCTGGATCGTAATATTATTTGCATCGGTAAATGCCGGCGCGAAGAGTTTTATACAGGACGGCAAAAGCAAACTCTTGTATTATTACACTTTGGCCAGCCCGGAAAGTATTTTGCTATCCAAATTCGTTTACAATTGCCTGTTGTTGATTTTGTTAGGTTTCATAACTCTGGCGGGGTTTGCTTTGCTTTTCGGGAATGTAATCGAAAATATGGGTTTTTTCGCGCTCATTGTTTTATTGGGAAGCATTGGTTTCGCGGCAACGTTCACCATGATTTCCGCCATTGCCAGCAAAGCAAAAGGCAGTGCAACGTTGATGACGATATTGAGTTTCCCTGTAATTCTGCCACAATTGCTATTACTAAATAAATTATCGCGTTTTGCAGCGCAGGGTTTCGAACTTTTGGCAGTCGGGAATAAGGAATTGTTTTCACTGATGGCGATAAACCTGATCGTAGTCATTATTTCTTACCTGCTTTTTCCGTACCTTTGGCGCGAATAATAAATAGGGATTTTGAAGAACTCCTGGTGGAAAATTTTAGCGGTTATTTTGGTGATTTACACTATTGTAGGTGGATTTCTTTTTGATGTACCGCGCAAACCAATTCTTAACGAAAGCATCCGTAACCTATACTTCCACGTGCCCATGTGGTTCGGTATGATGGTGATGTTCTTCGTTTCGCTGTTTTACAGCATCCGTTTCCTGCGCAGCAATAACGAAATCGACGACATTAAATCCAAAGAATACGTAAACGCAGGCATACTTTTCGGCATATTGGGAATGGTTACCGGAATGGTTTGGGCACAGTACACATGGGGAAAATGGTGGAGCGGCGATCCAAAGCAGAACGCATCAGCTATTTTACTTCTTATCTACTTCGCTTACATTATTTTACGCGGAAGCATGACCGATGCGCAGCAACGCGCAAAAGTATCTTCCGTATATAATATTTTCGCTGCGGCTAGCATCATTCCCTTATTATTTATCCTCCCAAGAATGACGGATTCGCTGCATCCCGGTAATGGCGGAAATCCGGGTTTCAACGCATACGATCTGGACAGTAAAATGCGGATGATTTTTTACCCGGCAGTAATCGGCTGGATTTTGATAGGATTTTGGCTGGCAGAACTGAGAATTCGCATAAAAAAGATAGAAAATGCGCTCCTTGAAAATTAATTTTTACAGATACATGTTAGGGCTTGTAGCATTGCTAATGAGCCTTCCGCTTCGTGCACAGGATGTTATGGAAAACAGCGATGTTGAAATGGCAGATACCTTACGTGCTGAAGGAAAAATTTATGTAGTGGTGGTATGCTTATTGCTGATTTTCGCGGGAATTTTAGCTTATTTGATCGTACTCGGCCGCAAGATCAGCAAACTTGAAAGGATGTTTAACGATAAATAATTCATCTTATGCGTAAAACACATATTATTGGCCTCGTAATTATTGCATGCTGTATCGGCATCATCATTTCCGTAATGGGAAATACTTCCGAGTATGCCAATTTCTCGACAGCAGCAGCCAATCCAGATGACGAATATCACGTTGTTGGCGTTTGGGCGAAAGAGCAAGGCCTGCATTACGATCCTAAAACCGACCCGAATTATTTTGCTTTTCCCTTACGAGACGATAAAGGCGAAGTGAAAACAGTTGTTCTAAGAAATAACAAACCACAGGATTTTGAAAGATCGGAGAAAGTTGTGGTTGTAGGAAAAATGGACGGCGATAAATTCGAGGCATCATCAATATTAATGAAGTGCCCAAGTAAATACAACGAAGAAGTAGTTAAAGTTAAGAGCCTTCCGCAGGCCTCGCGTTAAAGCATTTTATGGAAATTCAATATATTAATGAAAATTTAGCCCCGGGCCACCTGGGCTATTTTTTTGTAGTTCTCTCGTTTGGTGCAGCGCTTTTGTCGCTAATTGCATATATATTCTTCTCTAAAAATACTTCCCAAACCAGCTGGCGGAATATTGGCCGAACCGCGTTTTTTGCGCATGGTATTGGTGTAATTGGTATTTTCACCACGCTGTTCTATCTTATTCATGCGCACCAGTTCCAGTACAATTATGTTTGGGCGCACAGCAGTTTAGATCTGCCAACACATTATATGATCTCATGTTTTTGGGAAGGGCAGGAGGGTAGCTTTTTGTTATGGACCTTCTGGCATTTTGTGCTTGGCGCCATTCTCATCTGGAAAGCACGTAGCTGGGAAGGCCCGGTAATGGTAATAATGGCTTTGGCACAGGTTACTTTGGCAAGCATGCTTTTAGGACTGGATTCCATCAGTATTTTCGGCCTAACTACAGTTGAAATTCCGCGCATTGGCTCAAATCCATTTCTTTTATTAAGAAAAGCTTTCCCGGATCTGCCTGTTTTCGGCCATGCAAATTACGTATCGCTTATCGAAGATGGCCGTGGATTAAATGCATTGTTGCAGAATTACTGGATGGTGATTCACCCGCCGGTTTTATTTATTGGCTTCGCAAGTACTATTGTTCCTTTTGCTTTTGCTATGGGCGGTTTGTGGCACAAGCGTTATGGCGAGTGGGTTCGCCCTGCCATGCCATGGATGGTGTTCAGCGGAATGAGTTTGGGAACAGGTATTCTCATGGGTGGTGCCTGGGCTTACGAAGCTTTGAGCTTTGGCGGTTTCTGGGCCTGGGATCCGGTAGAAAATGGATCGCTTGTGCCATGGATTATTTTGATTGCCGGTTTACATACCATGATGATCTATCGCGCAAGGAAAACAGCATTGGTTAGTTCGTACATTTTCGTAACGCTTACTTTCCTGCTGATTCTTTACGCTACATTTTTAACAAGAAGTGGTGTTCTGGGCGATTCATCCGTACATTCATTTACAGACCTTGGCTTAAGCGGGCAGTTGCTACTGTTTATGTTTGCGTTTATAATCATTGCGCTGGTTTCTTTTATCATCCGCTGGAAACATATTCCAACCACAGAAAAAGAAGAAAGCACCTGGAGCCGCGAGTTCTGGATGTTTATCGGCGCGCTGGTTTTATCGCTTTCTGCCCTGCATATTATTTCTATTACTTCTATTCCGGTATTCAATAAGCTGGCGAATTATTTTATTGGTTTGTTTGGATTAAACTTTAGCGAGGTAAAACTGGCCCAGCCAACAAATGTAACAGATACTTATCACCAGCTGCAGATTCCTTTCGCTATACTTATAGCCATTTTATCGGCTTGCGGTCAATATCTTACATATATCAAAACGCAGAAAAATGCTTTTGGACGAAATGTGGCAATCAGCGCAGTTGTGGCAATTATGCTTACGGCGATAATGGCTTTTACAGTTCAGCTGAGCGATGTACGCTATTTAATTTTGCTGTGGTCGGGCTTTTTCGCTGCCGTTGCCAATGCCGATGTAATGTTCACTTTCTGGAGGAAACGCAACTTCAACCTCAGCGGCGCTGCTGTTGCGCACGTAGGTTTTGGTTTGTTATTGGTGGGCGCTTTAATATCAAATGCTAAAAAGGAAACTATATCTCTCAATACCGAAAAATACAAGCCTTTTGAGGAAGCAAGCGCTAAGGAACAAATGGAAAACAAAGTGCTTTTCAAGGATATCCCGGTACAGATGGCCGATTATAAAGTAACTTTCCTTGGTGATTCTTCCGACCCGAAACATATTTATTTTAAGGTTAATTATAAGCGGATGGGCAAATCTGAAGATGATGTTAAAGAAGAATTCGATCTTTTTCCATACGTGATTTATAATAAGGAAAAAGACCAGTTCATGTCCACATCGCCAAGTACAAGGCATTATTTGCATAAAGATATTTTTACGCATATAACAGCGGCGAGCAACAAAAATCTGCCTGAGTACCAGGTGAAATACGATACCTCGCTTACCTACGAAGTTGAAAAAGGTTTTGGTGTAACGTTAGATAGTTTTGATATTCTGGTTAATGATGTTTATACAGATTCATCGAGCGTTGACGGAAAAACCATTTACCGTTTGGGCATGGAAATTATAGTTACAGACGGCAATTTTAAACATACTGCCGAGCCGAAATTAATATTCGACGGCTCCAATGTAAACTATGAAGATGCCGAGGTGCATGCTTTCGGGTTAAAATTCCATTATAAAATAGTAAATGCAAACCATAAGCATGAGCTGGTAGTGTTTAAGGGCAACAGGCCTGCGCCACAGTTCATCACTTTAAAAGCCATGGTGTTCCCGTTTATCAACGTGCTGTGGCTGGGCTGTATAGTAATGGTTACAGGTTTCGGCATTGCTTTGTTCCGCCGGGCGAAAGAGTATCGTACAGAGTAATAACCAAACTTGTACATCAGCTAAAAAACCTGTGCTGAGAACAAAAGCATTTTTCATGCATATTATATATGTACGGGTTAATTGTAACCATAGCTTTATAAACGGAAGCTGTTAACCCGGTTAAAAATTTTGTAATGGGCGATGTAATTAATGTAGTGATATTAGGTGCAGGAAATGTAGCAACGCATTTTGCGCAGGCTTTAAAGGCGAAAGATTTTTTAATAACTGAAATTTACGCGCGCAACGCTATACAGGCGCAGGAGCTTGCCGCTGAAATAGGCTGCGAGTATTGTGATAACCTGCAGGATATGAATACAGAAGCTGATATTTACATCTTCGCGGTGAAAGACGATTCACTGGATGAACTGGCCGGGCAGCTGTATCTTCCTGGTAAAATTGTTGTACACACATCCGGCGCAGCCGAAACAGAAATTTTAAAGCCTGTATCTGAAAATTGCGGTGCGTTTTATCCATTGCAAACATTCTCCAAAACGCGGAAAATAAGCTGGGAAAACATTCCTGTTTGTATAGAAGCATCTAACAGCCAAACGCTTACACAACTGAAAAAGCTTGCCGGTAAATTATCATCGCAAGTAATACTAACCACTTTTGATCAGCGCAGAAACATGCATGTTGCGGCAGTTTTTGTGAATAATTTCACCAACCATTTATTGCAGAACGCATATATACTGATGGAGGAAAATGCTTTGCCTTTCGAAATTTTAAAGCCGCTTTTAAATGAAACTATAGATAAGGCATTTGATATTTCACCTGCGAAAGCGCAAACCGGCCCTGCTATACGTGGCGATGCGAAAACGATTGCAGCGCATGAAAATCTGCTGGAAGCTTACCCGCAAATTCAGAAACTGTATAAGGAAATTACAAGATCAATTCAATTGTCAAATCAAAATCATTTGTAATTTGTCACGCTTATTTCACAATTAAAATTCATGGCAGAAGAACTTTTTGAACGCATACAGAAAATCCGCGCATTTATTTTTGATGTTGATGGCGTAATGACGGATGGAAAGCTATTGATACTGGAAGGCGGCGAATGGGTAAGGCAAATGAATATGAAAGATGGTTTCGCCATAAAACATGCTATCAATAATAATTATAAGATTTGCGTTATTTCCGGCAGCGGATCTGTAGCCATTGAGGAAAGATTAAGCGCCCTGGGAATTGCATATATTAATTTACATGCAGAAAATAAGATGGAGGTTTACAACAGTTTTTTGCTGGAACATAAGCTGGATATTTCCGAAACTGTTTTTATGGGCGATGATATTCCGGACCTGGATTGTATAAAAGCGGCCGGGCTGGCAGCCTGCCCGGCAGATGCAGTACAGGAAATTAAGCTCCATGCGCATTTTATTACTCACGCCAGCGGCGGAAATGGCTGTGTGCGCGAAATAATAGAACTTGTACTCAAATCGCAGAACAACTGGAACTTCGCTTAAAAACTGTAACTTATTTTGTGGTTTCTCAAACTCGTTCGCTGGCCGAATTTACTTATCCTGGCTTTACTGCAAATACTGGCAGCCATGTTTTTACAACACAACCTTTGCAGTGCTTACATTTCCGATGTTAAACTATTATATATTCTTATTTCAACAATCTTAATAGCTTCGGCCGGCAATATTATTAACGATATACAGGATGTAAATATAGATGCCGTTAACAAACCGCATAAAGTAATTATTGGCAGATACCTTTCGCGCAAAAAAGCAATTATACTTTACGGTTTAATTACTTTTACTGGCTTGGTTACCGCATCATTTGTAGGTTTCCAATATTTTATATGGACGCTGATTGCCGCGCAAATTCTCTGGCTGTATTCCGTTGTGTTAAAGTGCCAGCCGCTTGCAGGCAACATTGCAATTGCTGCATTAATGGGCTTATCAGTTTGGGTTGTTCAATTTGCAGGTAACTATTTCCATTATAAATTATTGTTATTTTATACAGCATTTGCATTTTTAACAGGTTTTATAAGAGAAATAATTAAAGATGTTGAAGATAAAGATGGCGATAAAGCTTTCGGTTGCCATACTTTCGCTGTAAAAGCATCTTTACAAAAAGTAAAAAACCTGGTTTATATTTTACTTGTCATAAGCCTTATGCTGCTCATTTTCAGCGCTGTGGTTTTCTTTTTAAAAGGCTATACTTTACTCGCCATTTACTTGTTAGTTGTAGTTTGCACAGCTTTTGTTTTTTATGCTTGGCAGGTGAAAAAAGCGCAGCGGAAAGAACAATTTTCGCGCTTAAGCTTATATATAAAATTAATTATGCTGGCCGGTATTTTAAGCATGCCGCTTGAAGATATAAAACTGTAAAATCCAATCATGTTATCTCTTCCCAATAAAATATTATTAGGATCAAAATCGCCAAGGCGCAAAGATATTTTAAAAATGGCAGGCCTTATCTATGAAGTTGTTGACATTTCGTACGATGAAGTGCTGCCGGATAATCACACTTTTCAGCGTGATGAAATACCATCTTACCTGGCTGAGCAAAAAGCTTTACATTATACCCGGAGAAAAGGCGATGAAATACTTATTACTGCTGATACACTGGTGTTTATGGGTGATGATATAATTGGCAAACCGGCCGATAAAGATGATGCTTTTAATACATTACAAAGGCTTAGCGGAAAAACCCATACAGTAATTACAGGCGTTTGTATTGTTACGGATTTTGATAAATTTGTTTTTCATGATACTTCAACGGTTCAGTTCAAAGCATTCGAAATGCGTGAGCTTGAATATTACATTGAGAATTATGAAGTAATGGATAAAGCTGGTGCCTACGGAGTGCAGGACTGGCTTGGTGTAATAGGCATTGAGCGTATTGAAGGCTCATACTTTAACGTAATGGGCCTGCCGATACACAAAGTTTATGAAGCGCTTAAGGTTATTGAGAATCACTGAAAAAGGTGTAAATATGCGAATGTGAGGATGTGAAATTCTCACATATATATATCCAGTGAAAAATGCATTTTTATAATTAAAAATTTGAAAAATTGGAAGGTTGTAAAGTTGCTTCGTATCGCGGTATTCTTTTCCTGCAAAGGCGCAAAGTTTTTAACCGCTGATTACAAAGATTTATTTGATTCCGTTGATTTAGTTTTTTGACTATTGAAGCATTTTTTGACCAGGTGATATATGTGATTTAGTTGAAAAGTTGGAAGGTTGTAAGGTTAGAAGGTTGTTTCGCATCGCGTAATTCGTAATTGATTACTTGGTTGCTTCGCATAGCGGCATTTTTAATTTTTAATTGAATAAGCGGTATTCGTATTTGACTTATCCTTGATTTGTTTTTAACGCTGTTGAATAATGAAAATATTTCTCTCTTTAGCTGCATTTTTTGGTTTTATGGGCGTTGCGCTTGGTGCTTTTGGCGCACATGCTTTAAAAAACAGGCTGGATGTTTATTATCTTGATGTTTTTAAAACCGGTGTCCAATACCAAATGTATCATGCGCTGGCACTGCTCGCGGTTGCTTTGCTCATGAAAATTCAGCCTGCGGAATCTGCCGGTTTACTGAATTATGCCGGCTGGGCATTTACTGTTGGTATTATAATTTTTTCGGGAAGCTTATATATTTTATCTGTTGCAGGATTTAAGTTTATGGGCGCTATTACACCCATTGGCGGATTAAGCTTTCTAATTGGTTGGGCAATACTTTTATGGTATGCAATAAAGAAATTTTAGTAGAATATTTCCACCTTATTTCATCAGGTTCCAGTCAACTGGTTCTTTACCAAGTTTTTCAAGCAATTTATTGGTTTTGCTGAATGGCTTTGAACCAAAAAAACCTTTGTCTGCTGAAAATGGCGATGGATGTGCGGATTTTAATATATGATGTTTTTTTGTATCGATTAAAGCTTCCTTGCTTTGCGCGAATTTTCCCCACAGAATAAAAACCAGGCCTTCGCGCTGATCAGATAATGTTCTTATAACTGCATCTGTAAATTCTTCCCAGCCTTTTTTCTGATGACTGGCAGGTTTGTGCGCACGAACAGTAAGTATGGCATTCAGCAAAAAAACACCTTCTTTCGCCCATTTAGTAAGGTTTCCGCTTTCCGGAATTTCGTAACCCAGGTCATCTTTCAGCTCCTTGAAAATATTTTTGAGGCTTGGCGGTGGTGTAACACCTTCCAATACCGAGAACGATAAACCATGTGCCTGTTTTGGGCCGTGGTAAGGATCCTGCCCAAGCAGAACAACTTTTACTTCATCAAATGGCGTAAGATTAAAAGCGGTGAAAATATTTCCGCCCAAAGGATAAACCGTTTGCCCGGCAGCTTTTTCTTCCTGCAGAAATTTTTTTAACTCTTTAAAATAAGGTTTGCCAAACTCATCCTGCAAAGCTTCTTTCCATGAAGGGTGTAATTGTGGGTCTATTTTTATGGTTTGTTCTTGTGTTGAGGTCATTTTTCAGTAATTTTAGCCCGTATTGTTATGGCAGTTTTACTTCACCAAATTAACATTACAGCTTTTAAAATGTAAATGCAGCTGAAACTGTTTTACATCATTTATTCGAAGTTTATAAAAATTCCGGCACGCAAAAAAATATACAGGTTTTGAAAATTACATTCTTAGGAACAGGAACATCGCACGGAGTGCCTGTAATTGGCTGCAGATGTTATGTTTGCCAGTCCGATAATAAAAAAGATAAACGGCTTAGGGTTTCTGTTTTAATACAAACCGAAGGGAAAAATATTGTAATTGATACAGGGCCCGATTTCCGTACGCAGATGCTGAATGCCGGCATTAACAGGCTTGATGCCGTACTTTTTACCCACGAACATAAGGACCATACAGCAGGTTTTGATGATGTAAGAGCATTTAACTTTTGGCAGGAAGGCAAAATTCCCGTTTTCGCAACAGGTCAGGTACAGGAACATTTGCGGCAGAGTTACGACTACATTTTCGCCGAACACAAATACCCTGGAATTCCGGATATTTACCTGAATACAATTAATAAGAATAATGATTTTACAGCGGCAGGTGTAAAGGTAAAACCAATTGAGGTAATGCATTACAAGCTGCCTGTTTTAGGTTTCAGGTTTAACGATTTTGTGTACATCACCGATGCCAATTATATTGCCGAAGCGGAAAGAGAGAAGATTTACGGAGCTGAAGTTTTGGTAATCAACGCTCTGCGTGTTCAACCGCATATATCGCATTTTTCGCTGGAGCAGGCATTGCTTATGGCAGAAGAGCTTGGCGCGCGAAGGACGTATTTTGTGCACATGAGCCACCAGATTGGCCTGCATGAAGAAGTACAGAAAACCTTGCCTGAAAATATTTACCTGGCATATGATGGGCTTGTTATTAATTTGTAAATGAGTAAATGATTGGTTGACTGAATGAGTAAATGAGTAAATGAGTAAATGAGTGAATGCGGCTATTTATATCAACATAAAGGTAAGTAAATGATATTTTTTTTTCTCAAATTTTAGATTGTTAGTTATTCATCAATCATTTACTAAATCACTCATTCCAAAAAAAACATGGAAAACCAGGTAAATAATTATTTCACAATAATTCGGCTGGCTGATTTTATAAACAGTTGGCTGAATGATTTTTACGTGGCTGAAATTCTGAAAACTGCGCGTAGCGAGGTTCAGGTGATTTTCCGGCAAAAAGGCGTACATAAAGCCATGAAATTTTATCTGGGAGAAGAATCATTTGTTTTCTTCCCGGACAAATTTTTCATCCCCAAGAAAAGCCAGCCTTTTTTACAGCAGCTCGAAAATAAAAAATTCATTGAAGCAGTAGCGCATCCGCACGACAGGTCGTTCCGTTTGCATTTCAGCGATAATTTTACACTGGTAATTTTACTTTATGGACGTAACGCAAACCTTATTTTATACCAGGGCAAGGCTATTGATACTGTTTATAATCCTAAAATTAAAACAAATACCGATAAGCCAATCTCATTCTACAAAAACATATTGCCTGCAACCGAATCGGAATTTACTGAAAGTGTAAAAACAGCAGGTTTAAAAAAAGCAATAGCTACACATTTCGCTGGGTTTACAAAAAGTATGCTGGCAGGCTTTGACGCCGATAATCTAAGTGTAAAATTACCTGGTGAGCAATTTAAGATATTATTGGAGTGGGAGAAGAGTATGGCTGATGCCGGCTTCTATATTTACGAAAACAAAGATGCTGAACAAGGCAGGCAGGTGTTTTTGTCGTTGCTGAAAAAAGAAGCGGCTGAAGTATTTTTTACAACTTATATATATGCGGCGTTGAATGAGTTCGCGCGTTTATATTTCCGGATTCAGCAATTCAACACCCAGAAAAGGAATTTTATAAGCCATTTAAAGAGCAGGATAGATAAGGCTGAGAACCAGCTGAAATCGTATTATTTTCATCTTACCCAGCTGGAAACCGATAAAAACTACAAGCACCAGGCAGATCTTATCATGGCAAACCTGTATGCGATTCCCAAAGGCGCGGAAAAAATAGCATTAATGGATTTTGATGGTTCGCACCAGCTAATAATTAAGCTGAAACGCGAATTTACCGCGCAGGAATGGGCAGAAAAGCTGTATCAGAAAGCGAAAAAGCAGCAGATTGAACGCGCCCAAACCGAATCGCATATAGCCAATATCGAAAAAATGCTTTCGGAGGCAACTGAGCAACTGCGGAATATTCAGCAAGTTACAGAACCAAAAATGTTAAGAGATTTTTTACCGCAGGCGCTGAACAAGTCGCCGGAAAAAAAACAGCAGGAAGCAGTTCCGTACAAAAAGTTTGAGATTGAGGGCTTTATTGTGCTGGTAGGTAAAAGCGCCGCCGATAATGATAAGCTTACCTTTGGCATTGCAAAGAAAGATGACCTTTGGCTGCATGCGAAAGATGTTGCAGGCTCGCACGTAATCATACAAAATCCATCACGCAAAGATGTAGCTAAAACAACGCTTGAGAAAGCTGCGCAGCTGGCCGCATATTTTTCAAAAGGGAAGGGGAGTGACTTATACCCAGTGCAATACACGCTTAAAAAGTTTGTACGCAAGCCTAAAACTGCCGGTCCGGGTAAGGTAATCATCGAAAAGGAAAAAACGCTGCTTGTAGAACCAAAACTGCCCTGAAAATTAATGATGCCAGTAGTAAAATTAAAATCATGTTTCGTTTGTTTTTTCAACTGTATAGCATTTTCCGGCCTTCCTATATATGCAGCATGGTCAAAATCAATTATATATTTTGGTATTTTAATATTAAATTGCTTTTTTCATACAGCCTGCATATCTACACAGCCATATTATAACGCCGGCGCAAAAAACTGGAAAGCCAATGTTAACGATAGTGGTAAAGTTGTGTACAGTGTGTTTTTAATTGGCGATGCCGGCATGCCAAAATTCGGAGAATATGATACGGTTAAAAATTTTCTGCGCAGTAAGTTGCATGTGGCAGGTAACAAATCTGCAATATTATTTATGGGCGATAATATTTATCCTGCCGGAATGCCACCAGAAAACCATAAAAAACGCGCAGCCGCAGAAAATTCAATTGCATCTCAGTTAGAAATTCTACAAGATTATAAAGGTGAGGTAGTATTTATTCCCGGAAATCATGACTGGAACAGAAGCAGAAAAGGCGGGCAGGATTATATTATCAGGCAGGAAAAATACCTGGAAGGTACTCCACAAAATCATATTACATTTCTTCCGGATAGCGCTTGTCCCGGCCCGGTGGAATTAACCCTGGCAGAGAACCTGGTTTTGGTGCTGATAGATTCTGAGTGGTGGCTACACAAGCATGATAAACCTTATGGAGATAAAAGTTATTGCTCAGCGAAAAATGAGGAACAGTTTGCAAACCAGTTAAAAGCAGTTCTGGAAAAGAATAAAAATAAAAGAGTGATACTGGCAGCTCATCATCCGGTTTTTTCGAATGGTACGCATGGCGGTTATTTTCCCTTCAAAGATCATATCTTTCCATTGGCTTCATTTAAAAAGAACCTTTTTGTGCCACTTCCATTATTAGGTTCCATATATGTTGGTTACAGGAAATACTTCGGTCACCGGCAGGATATTCCTAACTATAAATATAAAGCTTATTGTAAAACCATAACAAGTACGCTTGCGCCGTACCGGAATATAATTTACGCATCGGGGCATGAGCATAACCTGCAGTATTTCAATCATGCGGCGAATCATTATATCGTCAGCGGTTCGGGCAGTAAAAACTATTATGTAAAACGTGGAGCTGGTGCTGTTTACGCGCATAACGCACGTGGTTACGCGGTTGTTAACCTCTACGAAAATAACGAGGTTTGGCTCGAATATTGGGGAGCAGAAAAAGCTACCGGCGCCGTACAGTTATTTTATAAGATAAAGCTTCAATTTTAATAAATATTTAAGCAGAATTTATAAGCAAAATGGTAGTTATAATGTTAATGTTAATAAAATTATTTTGATAAGGAGATGAGGGAGAAAATTTACAAATCAACAATTTTATACAGCGGGAAAAAGCTGCTGCTTTGCTCGCTGTTTTTACCAATATTCTTTTCGGCCGATGTTTTTGCGCAAAAAAGCAAGAATGATGATAAATTCTGCGCCAGCCTGCATAAAATTATTAATTCGGCAAATAAATCTTCACTGGGCGATATCAAAGGTAATACTTTGGGCGCCGATGCATTCGCTGCCAAAACGTATCTTGTTTCATCTAAAGCAAAGATATATTACGATCATGCGGCCAAAAGTAATATTTATGAAGAGCAGATAGTAAAGTTTGCCGACAGTGTAAAAACAAACAGCCAGCGGAATGCGGTGCTGGAAAACCAGATGCAGAAACTGCTTACCTGCCTGCCGAAAGAAAGCTGGATGGTAATGCGGGAAGGCGATGCGGAAAATGGCTTTTCGTACGAAGTTAAAAACCTGGATATGCGTGTGTTCATGAATGTGAATTACCGTGCGGACGGTTTAATTTTGAAGATGTACAAACAGGAAAAAAGTACAGCAAATTGTTTAAAAGGCGATTGCGTGAATGGCTTCGGAACCATGCAGTATGAGAACGGAGATCTTTATGAAGGGCAGTTCTTTAACATGCAGCGCATTGGTATGGGTAAATACATTTGGGCGCAGGACCAAACGCGCTATGAAGGAAGCTGGTTATCGGACACTATGAGCGGCTTTGGTACTTATTTCAACGCACAGGGCGTGCAGGAGAAAGAAGCTTATATGATGCAGGGAAGCCTCATTGATATCGATACTACTAAAACAGACTTCTGCCAGTACGGTAATTGCCAGAATGGATTTGGCGCTTACTACTATAAAGGTGGGCATTTATATATAGGTAATTTCAAAAATGGCTTACAAAACGGCTTAGGTTTGTTCGAATCGAAGGATGGTATTTATTACGGCCAGTTTTTTAATGGCAAGTACCATGGCACCGGATTGGTATTTATGACCGACGGCTCTGTTTTTAAAGCTAATTTTGTTAACGGCGTGCAATCCGGCGAAGTAAAATCTACCAAACAGGGCGAATCTGTAAAAGAAGGTTTAATTAACGACAGTGTGCTTGTTGGCGCGGAATATACGCCGGAAGGAATTCTGAAACAGATTGGTAGCTGGCAGGGCGATAATTTTATTGCTTCCGACAAAAAAGATGACAAATACCTGGTAGAGTTTGCCCAAAGCCTTTCAAAATTATATTCTTATCGCGACCAGAAATACGGCCGTTTAAGAGGCAATATGCGTAAGGGTAAAAAAGTAGTTTATTACGATGCTATTTTTAAGCTTAAAGATGCCAGCGCCACTTTTGTACGTGAGGAATTTGAAAAAGAACCTTATGTGCGCGCCAATTTAAATTTACAGCCATTGCCTAAAAAAGATGCAATTGATAAATATGAATGGGCGGTAAGAAACGTTAGAAAAAGCCTTAATAAAACCTGGAAATCGGATCCCGGTAAAGTAACCGATACAGAAGAAGCAGCCAACCGCAACCACACTTTTATTAATATGGAAAATACCGAAAGTTTTATAGATGTAAGGGTAGTGGATAATATCGTTTATATAGATATTCACTAAGATTTCAAAAGTGGTAAAACAAAAGTGGCTGCCTTTATTGTAAGGGCAGCCGCTTTTGTTTTATATCTTCTATATTATACGTTGAACCTGAAGTGCATAACATCGCCATCCTGCACAACATATTCCTTGCCTTCTATACTTAATTTACCAGCATCCCGGCATGCACTTTCTGACCCGTATTTTATATAATCTTCATAATGAATTACTTCTGCACGGATAAAACCTTTTTCAAAATCTGAGTGGATAACGCCTGCAGCCTGTGGCGCTTTTGTACCCCGCATAATAGGCCATGCTCTAACTTCCTTAACACCGGCTGTAAAATATGTAATAAGGTTCAGTAATTTATATGCTGTACGTATAAGTTTATTAACACCTGGCTCTGTAAGATCATACATGCTTAAGTATTCCTCACGCTCCGCAGAGTCGGTTATCTCGGCAATTTCCGATTCTATTTTTGCGCTGATAAACAGTATTTCTGCATTCTCGCCTTTAATGGCTTCTTCAAGCGCTTTTGTATACTTATTTCCTGTATTTACAGAGGTTTCTTCAACATTAGCAAGATAAAGAACCGGCTTTATGGTAAGTAAATTCAGATCTCTGATTTCCTCCAGTTCTTCTGGTGTGAGATCCGCTGCGCGAGCAGATTTACCTTGCTCAAGCGTTTCTTTCAATTTATGAAGAATACCGGCAGTTTTGGCTAAAGTTTTATCGGTTTTTGCCTGTTTATCAATCTTTTGTAATCTTTTCTCTACACCGTCAAGGTCTTTCAGCTGCAGTTCGTAGTCAATGATTTCTTTATCACGCACCGGGTTAACCGATCCATCTACGTGCACCACATTTTCATCTTCAAAGCAGCGTACCACATGTATAATGGCATCTGTATCTCTTATATTTCCCAAAAACTGGTTACCTAATCCCTCGCCTTTACTTGCGCCTTTTACAAGCCCTGCAATATCCACAATTTCTATGGTGTTTGGCTGTACGTTTTGCGGGTTTACCAGCCTGCTTAGTTCTTCCAGCCTTGGATCGGGAATTGTAATTACGCCAACATTGGGTTCAATTGTACAAAAAGGGAAGTTCGCTGCCTGCGCCTTTGCGCTGCTCAGCGAGTTGAAAAGCGTTGATTTACCAACATTCGGCAAGCCAACAATACCACACTGTAAAGCCACTTTTTATTTTCTATATATTAATTACTGCAAAAATACTTTAATATATTGTGA
>DAIUCM010000052.1:0-23267 GCA_036846145.1 Bacteroidota bacterium | reverse complement strand
GTTTTAAACATTTGTTTTTATTTTTGCAATTAACCAATATTTTAACAATGCGAAAGATTTCCTTGATTATTTTGATTGCCGTTTCTGCGCTAACTGCCTGTAAAAAAGACGATACAACAAGCGCAAAGCAAACCAAAGGTGTAATAAATGGCAAAACAACTAAAACAGATGGAAGCGCAATCAGCGATGCCAAAATAAGAATTTACGGAGCTACATTGGGTACCGGCTCTAACGTTGACTTTGATGCGGTTTCCAATGCCAGCGGAGTTTATAGCGTTACTGTACCGGATGGTGTTTATGGTATTGATGCGCGTACCACTTTTAACTATAACAATGCGCTGTACGATTTAGCCTTAGACCCAAATGATGGCAGAAAAGGTAAAATACATGAATCCAAAGATGGCTTGGTAAAAGATTTTACTTTGAAGCTGAGTGGAAAAACACCTAATTACGATCTGATGGGCGCAGATAACTGGAAATTCTCTTATTATGGCGGCCCGTTTGAAGTGAGAAATGAAAAAGATTATTATTTTAATAAAAGTGAGCCTTACCAGAATGCTTCAACATTACCAGTTGGCTCTACCGTGCGTTTAACTTTTACACCTGATGGTCCTTTGATGGATGGAAGCCAGGGAAGCGTGGTGGTACGCGATGTTAAAATTAATGTTGAGAATGACGTGAATTCTGAATTCCTTAATGGCGATGTGCCGCTTGGAAAATATAATGTTTCTGCCGAATTAATTGATGCAACCGGTAAATCAGCACCGGCACTGGTTTCAGTTTCGTACGAGTGGAACAATGCTGTCGGGCAGGTTGGCAGAGATGCCGTACTGGCTCCATTTGCAGCTTCTGCACCACTTACATTCTATATGTCTAAATCAACCAACTCTCCTCACGATTCTCACCTGACAAATACTGTAATATTCGTTAAGCCATAATTATATAGAAATTCTAATAGCAAAAGCCACAGGTAAATCCGCCTGTGGCTTTTGCTTTTATGTGAGTATAGTAATTTTATTGCCAAGCCAGAATCATTTATTTTAACAAAGCATTTTTATGCATCGTAGTATATGTAATTGAAATCATGTTAATTTAAAGAATCAAATTAATCATGTTCAGGAATAATATTTTTTGCAACTTGCATATATGATAAGCGCCAAAAATGCTTTCATGTAATTGATTAAAACAAAGCCATGTACACCGAACAGGATATTGCAGATTTCACGAAACTTACCAATAAGCTGGTTAAAATAGATCGCGAAAAGATATCGCATGATGAAGCATCTAATATTGCCAATGATCTGCGCGATGTTATTAATTTCCACGATCACCGGTATTATGTTCTGGCCGAGCCAATTGTTACTGATTTCGAGTACGATTCGCTTTTCAAGTTGCTGAAACACATTGAAACAGAATATCCGGATTTGCAAACTGCCGATTCGCCAACGGTTCGTGTAGCGTTTGGATTAACCAAGGAATTTCCGCCGGCAAATCACCTAACGCCAATGCTTTCATTGGATAACTCTTATGATGAAGCCGATCTGCTGAGTTTCGATAAAAAAGTAAAACAGCTAAGTAGCGAAACAGAAATGGAATATGCTGTAGAGCCAAAGTTCGATGGTACAAGTATTTCCCTGGTTTATGAAAATGATAAATTATCGAGAGCTGTTACACGCGGCGATGGTGTTGTAGGTGAAGATGTTACGCCGAATATTAAAACGCTGAAATCTGTTCCGCTCAAAGCGAATTTCTCAAAATATGGCATTCAAACCATTGAGATTCGCGGTGAGGTAATTATTCAGAAAGAAACTTTTAAAAAATTCAATAAAAAACGCGAAAAAGAAGGCTTGCCAACTTTAGCGAATCCACGGAACGCTGCCGCCGGATCGTTACGTACGCAAGATGCTGCGGAAGTTTCAAAACGTGGATTGGAAGCTATTATGTACCACGTTAGCTATGCGGTAGATAAAAACGGCGATGATCTTTTAGGTGAAACATTACATTCGAGAAGTGAAAATTTAACTATGCTTCACCAGCTTGGTTTTAAAACGCCGCGCGGTGTTTACAAAGTTTTTCCAAACATAAAAGAAGTGCTGGATTATTGCCACGAATGGGGCGAAAAGCGCGACGATTATGCTTATGAAATTGACGGCATGGTGATCAAAGTAAATGATCTTCATCTTGAGGAAAAAATCGGTACAACTTCGCATCATCCGCGCTGGGCAATGGCTTTTAAATTCTCTGCCAGGAATGCCCGAACAAGGCTTTTAAAAATAGATTACCAGGTTGGCCGTGTAGGCACCATTACGCCAGTTGCAAAGCTGGAACCTGTTCCTGTTGGTGGTGTGATGGTTTCTTCGGCAAGCATGTTCAACGAGGATTTTATTAAAGATAAGGATATTAGAATTGGCGATACTGTTGTGGTTGGCCGCGCCGGTGATGTAATTCCGTATATTTCAGATGTAATTTATGATGAACGAACCGGCGATGAACAGCCGGTAAAATTCCCAACGCATTGCCCGGCTTGTGATTCAGAATTGGTTCGTACGGAGGAAGAGGCTGCCTGGCGTTGTGTAAATTCTACTTGTCCGGCACAGGTTTTTGAACGTATCCTGCATTTTGTTTCTAAAGATGCCATGGATATTTCAGGCCTTGGTAAAGCCATTGTTGAAAGGTTTATTTTCCAGGAAAAATGGATCAGGTCAATCGTAGATATTTATGATCTGCCTTATGATGAAATTCGTGAGCTGGAAGGTTTTGGTGAGCGTTCTGTAGAAAAGCTTATCAATTCCATAGAAAACTCAAAGTCACGTTTGGCTTATCGTTTATTATTCGGTCTGGGAATCCGTTATGTTGGTGAAACTACCGCGCGAAATCTTGCGGAAGAAGTACAGTGTATTGAGGATTTGAAAGACTGGGATATTGAACGGTTGCTGACTGTTAAAGACATCGGCCCGAAAGTAGCGCAAAGTGTTTATAACTATTTCCAGCAGGAAGAAAACATTGAAACAATCCTCACACTTAAAAACAAATATGGTGTAAATACCTGTACAGATAAACAGCAAAAATCTGCCCAGGAAGGTGATGGAAAATTGGCAGGCGCTACTTTATTATTTACGGGAAGCTTGCAGCAAATGGCCCGCCACGAAGCCAAGGAAATGGTGGAAGCCAACGGCGGAAAAGTGGCCAGCGCCTTGTCATCCAAAGTAGATTACCTGGTTGTTGGTGAAGATCCGGGTTCTAAAGTTGATAAAGCCAAAAAACTGGGAACCGTGAAAATTATTACAGAAGATGATTTTTTGAAAATGATCAGTTGAAAATTTTGAATGTTGAATTTTGAATGTTGAATTGGCTTCGTCGCGGTGTTTAGACGTAGCATTGCTACGTCTCTACGAAAGAACTATGAAAGCATTTTTTGGAGATTAGATATATGGGAAAACTGTAAATAATCTATTAGATTATCTGCGTTTTTTCTTTTTCTTCTTTTTGACATTTGAGCTTTGGCCGTTTTCTTCAGTTTTTATAAACCGGTAACCAACGCCAATTTGCAGCGAAATATTGCTGTAATTATACGAAGTGAAAGGATACCTGGAAGGAACATTAGGATTCGAAGTTTCGACATGATAATTTTCACTGTATTCACGGTATCTTATATTTATTGGCAAAGAATCTAATTTATCTACGCCATTTCTTTCATATTTAATTATTTCTCCTTTTAAAGGTGTGTAGGATAAAGCGCTGATTCTGAATTGTGCAATAGCATACAACTTATTGCTAAAATCATAATTAAACTCAAGATAAGCGAAAGCGCCAAAAGGCGTGCTTCCCGTAAACCGCATTTCTTCCTCCCAAATTTTTTTATTATCCAGGTAAAATTCTTCATGTTGTATGAATTTTCTGCCAATACCAATAATTGGCCCGAATCCACTCACAAAACTGCATTTTTCCGATAATTTATTACTTAATGTAAAAGCAGGCATAAGCTGCCACATGTTACTGTTCGTCGGTCTTTTATAATATGAATTTTCATCCCACCTAAAGCTTACAATATGATCGTTACTTATTATATGATTAAAATATAATTCAGCACCTATGGTTTTGTTAAATTGATAACCTGCGCCGGCCCCAAAATGAATTCCTTTTCCCAGCGAATAAAAACTATATTTCCTGTCAGGATCAGATAAATAAGTTTCACCGGGAATTCTGAAACCATAACCACCAAGTGCTTTTACATAATAATTTTGCGCTTCGGCCAGATTTATATATAAAGTTGAAACTATTACTATTAAGCCAATTTGAAGTTTCTGCATAAAAAGTTTATATATTCAAGCGCAAGTAAAGCATTTTTCAGCAAAGGCATATATGTATTTCACAGGCGCTGACTGGTTTATGATTTTGTGAATGCTTTGAAGCATTTTCTGGCATTTTCATATATGGAAATTAATTTCCTTTAAAGAATTCGAAGCTAAATCAGGCAAAATATAGTCTATAAAAAAGCCGCTCCAAAATTTCGGAGCGGCTTTCCATATATAGTATCAGCAAAAAATGATTTACGGTCTATAATTAAAGTTAAGTACCCGAACTGTTGTACGCCTGTTTGCCTGGTGCTCTTCTTCTGTACAGTCTTTACCCGGGCCAACATCATTCGGTTCACAGGCACAATGGTTAACTAACTGAGACTCGCCATAACCTTTTGCAACCATTCTTGCTGCAGGAATTCCTTTCGCAGTTACAAGATAATCGATTACCGACTGAGCACGACGCTGTGACAGGTCAATATTATAATCAACACTCGCACGACAGTCAGTATGCGAGCCAAGCTCAATTACAAGTTTTGGATAGTTGGTCATGATCTCGATCAGTGTATCAAGCTTTACAATTGACTCTGGTCTTAGATCAGCACTGTTTAAGTCATAATAAATATCTTTCAGCTCGAAACCGCTTCTTGATAAAACAAGATCCTGTGTTAAATCGGTAGAAAACTCTAAACCCACTGTGCTTTGCGCTTCATCAATACTTCCCAGGTACTGGTCTTTTTCTGCCGATACCAGGTAATCTGAGTTTTTATCGAGCTTGAACATATATGCGCCTGTTGCATCGGTTGTAGCATTTGTTTTCTTTTTTGTCTTCTGATCAACCAATGTTACGGTTGAATTGCTCAAAGGCTTCTTGGTGTCTTTATCGTAAACTATACCGCTTAGTGTAAATACAAGCGGTGTTACAGTAAAGGAATAAATATCATCGCCACGGCTTTTATAGTTGCCAGCGTTACGGTTCGATGTAAAGTAACCGGTTTCGCCATTCTCTTCGAATACGATACCGAAATCATCACCACCGGAGTTTAATGGTGCGGAAAGATGCTTTGGTTTTGTCCAGGTTTCGCCTACACCATAGCTTACAAAAATATCTAAACCGCCAATACCAATATGTCCGTCAGATGCGAAATACAAAGTTGTATCGTTAAAGAAATATGGGAAATTCTCGTCACCGGCAGTATTAATTACCGGGCCAAGATTTACAGGATCGCCCCAGGTACGGCTGCGTTTAACGTACGTTACCAGGTAAAGATCCTTACCGCCAACGCCTTCCGGGCCATCATGCGCGAATATCATTTTTGTACCATCTGGCGATAAGGCCGGCTGGCCATAATCTATCGTAGTATCTGAACAGAAAGATAACGGCGCAGGCTCCGGAACCCATTCCTTACCTTTCTTTTTCGCCATCATAATTACACAGTTAGGTTTTTTACCATCCACGCCGTTACATTGTGTATAGTACATTACGCCGCCTTTGGCATCTACCGTTGCAGCGCCTTCATTATAATCTGAGTTTATGCCTCCGCCAATTACAGTTGCAGGGCCTTTCCAGCGCTCGGTTTTTCCCGACTTTACTTTTGAAAGCAGGAATAGATCACTGTAAGAACCGCCCATTCGGCCAAAAATCTTTTTACCGGTAGCTTCTTCCCTGTCCGATGAAAATATCATCCCTTCTTTATCTATAAGAATCGGAGAATAATCGTTCGCCGGGCCGTTGGCTGTTTTAAAGTTTTCAACAACATAGCGCGTACGCGGGTTTTTGGTAGATTCTATATGATTTTTAATTACGGAAATCTGTTCTGTTGCACGTGCATCGGAAGGCACCTCCTTCGCGTACCTTTCAAACTGTACCAATGCTTCCTCGTACTTCTCATTCATTTTCTGCACTTCGCCTAACTGGTAATACACCATCGGATCTGTATGTCCGCCGGTTATCGCTTTCTGGTACCAGCCTTCTGCTTTTACAAAATCGCGGTTAAAACGCATGGCTTCCGCAATCTTAAAAGCTACTTCGGCGCGCTTTACTTTATCCTTAACGCCAGAGTAAGCACCTTTATAATTCTCAATGGCAACGTTGTACTGTTCCTGCTTCATAGCGGTATCTCCGTCAGTAAGGTTACCTCCGGATTTACATGCACTAAGCCCAAGGCTTATACAGAATGTGTACAGCAAAATTTTCTTATACATCCCTTAACTCTATTAATTTTTTTATTCTGAAATTATCTTATTAACTGCAGCAATCTGCTCAATTACCCGTACATCTGATGGTGCTTCTTTGGCATACCTTTCAAACTGTACGAGCGCCTCTTTATATTTCTCATTCATTTTAAGTATCTGGCCTAACTGGTAATACACCATCGGATCTGTATGTCCGCCGGCTATAGCTTTTTGGTACCAGCCTTCCGCTTTTACAAAATCGCGGTTAAAACGCATGGCTTCCGCAATTTTAAAGGCTACTTCGGCGCGTATGGCTTTGTCTTTTATACCGTTATAGGCGCCTTTATAGTTTTCAATGGCAACGTTGTACTGTTCCTGCTTCATGGCACGGTCTCCATCTGTAAGATTTCCACCCGTTGTACAAGCGCCCAAGGTAATGCCGAGACAGAATGTGTACAGTAAAATTTTCTTATACATCCCTTAACTCTATTAATTTTTTCGCAAAATAACCTTTTTAAAATAAAAACTTAACATTTTTAAGTATTTATTACACTTTCAAATAATTATCTAACGAATAAAAGCTCCCGATATTTTGGTAAAGGCCAAAGATTATCATCAATGTATAATTCCAGCTTATCTGCATTATACCTGATGATATCGAAGTACGGCTTTACCTGGTGGCAATAGGCCAGTGCTTTATCTCTTGTTCCTGCTATATGATTGGCTGCCTTGCGTGCTTCTATCATCCCAAATACGTTTCTTCTTACAGCTGTAATATGTGTAGAGAGCATGCTTATAAACTCGCGGTTCTCTTCGGCTTCATTCTGGAAACCATTATCAGCCAGCTGCGAGTAATTCAGCAACAGCTCGTTCTGGTACTCAATTGCTGCCGGCAAAATCTGAGATAAAGCAACTTCTCCCAAAACCCGGCTTTCTATCTGCAGCTGCTTTATATATGTTTCAAGCAGAATCTCGTGGCGCGCCTCTAATTCCCTGTGTGAAAATATATTGTTGGAATCGAACAGCTTTATTGTTTTTTCGGAAACGTAGGCATCCAGCGCTTCAGGCGTAGTTGGTATATTATTCAATCCGCGGCTTGCAGCTTCTTCCTTCCACTCGTCACTATAATTATTGCCTTCGAAAAGTATTTTTTTGCTCTCGCTTATATAGCGCTTCAAAATAGCAACAACAGCTTCTTCCTTATCAGTTCCGTTTTTAACAGCATTTTCCAGTTCTGCTTTAAATGCTTTCAGCTGGTTTGCCATAATGGTATTTAATACAATTAAAGCCGATGCTGTATTGGAGGATGAGCCAACTGCGCGGAACTCGAACTTATTGCCCGTAAATGCAAATGGCGAAGTTCTGTTACGATCTGTATTATCCAGGCTAATTTCCGGAATTTTAGGCACATCTATTTTCAGGTGAGAAAGTATGGCGTTGGTATCCTGCTTATTGTGCTCATCGCTGCCTTCCAGCTCCATAAGCACCTGTGTTAAATGATGGCCTGCAAAAATAGAAATAATGGCCGGCGGCGCCTCATTTGCGCCTAAACGATGATCGTTATGCGCACTTGCAATACTAGCCCTTAGCAGATCGGCATGTTCATGTACGGCTTTAATAACATTCACAAAAAAAGTGAGGAACTGCAGGTTTTTCTCCGGATTATCTGTTGGTGAAAGCAGGTTTACTCCGGTATCTGTCCCTATGCTCCAGTTGCAGTGCTTTCCGCTTCCGTTTACACCGGCAAAAGGTTTTTCATGCAGTATTACTTTTAAATGATGCCTGCGCGCTACTTTTTCCATAATATCCATTAAAAGAGCATTATGGTCAACGGCAATGTTTACTTCTTCGAACTGCGGCGCGCACTCAAACTGGCCGGGCGCAACTTCATTATGCCTTGTTCTTAATGGAATTCCTAATTTATATGCCTCGGTTTCAAGGTCAATCATATAGGCGGCAACACGCTCAGGAATAGATCCGAAATAATGATCTTCCAGCTGCTGGCCTTTTGCCGGTGCGTGGCCGATTAAGGTTCTGCCGGTAAGCATCAGGTCAGGGCGCGCGTTGTACAAAGCTGCATCAACCAAAAAATACTCTTGCTCAACGCCTAAAGTAGCGGCGGCTTTCTTTACATTAGGATCAAATATTTTGCAGACCTCTACAGCTTGTTCCTCCAGGAAATGAATTGTTTTTAACAGCGGCGCTTTGTAATCGAGCGCTTCGCCTGTATAGGAAATAAAAATTGTTGGTATGCAAAGCGTAAGCCCGGCCTGTGTTTTCATGAGGAAAGCCGGTGAACTTGGGTCCCACGCTGTATAACCGCGCGCTTCAAACGTGCTTCTTATGCCGCCGTTGGGGAAGCTCGATGCATCCGGCTCCTGCTGAATAAGGGCGCTGCCGCGGAAATTCTCTATCGGGTTGCCATCTTTCAGCTCAAAAAATGAGTCGTGTTTCTCGGCAGTTGTACCGGTTAATGGCTGAAACCAGTGCGTATAGTGTGTTGCGCCATGTTCCATAGCCCATTTGCGCATGCTGGTAGCCACCTCATTGGCTATGGTACGGTCTATTTTTGTGCCGCTCTCAATTGATTTCGATATGCTTTCAAATGCTTCTTTCGGTAAATATTTCTGCATGGTGCTGTGCGTAAACACATATTTGCCAAAATAATCCGAGATGTTTGTTTTGTCGAAATGATGCCTGATTGGTTCCCGATTCTGGATTAACTCCAGCGCTTTGAAGCGAAAAGAATTCATAAAAAAGAGAAGAGATTGTTAGTGGGTTATCGGGCTTCAAAATAACGGAAAATTTTCCAGTTATCAGTGATCGATAAGCACTAACCGGTAATTTTTTCAATCAGGTAATATTGAGCCCGGTTTATTTACTATAAAGCATTTCTTTTATAAAGTACATATGTACTGTTAAACCTGTAACCTGAATAATGATAACTAATTTTTTACATTTATATTTTAAGCAGGTTTTAGCGCCATTATTATTATTTGCCTAAATTCACATTTCTTTTGACTTATGAATATAAATATTTTAACTGGCGCTAAATTTATTTATAAACTATCTCAGCTCTTCCCCACCCTTTTTCACCGCCTTGCGTAATGCATATTAAATAAATATAAATTGTTTTTCAGGAAAAAGACGCAGTACGATAAAAACGATTTAAACAGTGTAATAAATGCCTGCCTGCATAATAGCAGCGAGGCACAGAAAACACTGATTAAGCAGTTTTACAGCTATGCCAAAAGCATCAGCATGCGATATGCCTCAAATGAACAGGAGGCTGAAGAAATTATGAACGATGGTTTCCTGAAAGTTTTTAACAAGTTGCCAAGATATGATGATACACAGCCATTTAAAGCCTGGCTGCGCACTATTATGATAAACACCGCAATTGATTATTACCGTAAAAACCAGAAATACACGCTGAATACAGGTATAGATAATGTTGAAATAACAGATTTCAGTGAAGATGTAATTAGTAAAATTGCTGCTGATGAAATTTTGGCGTTGGTGCAGAAACTGCCGCCGGCATACCGTATGGTTTTTACTTTATACGTTATTGAAGGTTACAATCACCGTGAAATTGCCGGCCTGCTTGGCATTAAAGAAGGAACTTCAAAATCTAACCTGCAGGATGCCAGGCGAAAATTACAGATAATGATAAAAAAAGCGTACCCTCATTTACATTTAGCCTATGCCGTAAAACTTAACAAACACAATGAAAACTGAAGAATTTGACGATGCGATCCGTAAAAAGGTAAACAGCATCTACCATACATATAAAGAAGAAGACATTGATAAGGTACATAATTACGTACAGCAGAAAAAAACTGCCCTGGGAAAAGCAAAGCTGACAAAAGCTGTAATGATATCAGCGGTAACAGTACTGGTTGCCGCGCTTCTAACCTGGAATATTATTCAACTACAGGAAAAAAAAGAACTGGCACGAAAGGTTGATTCGCTTGAAAATTCTTTGTCGCAGAAACTGCCTGTAAAGGCCGATCCCTTAAAAAATGACAATACAAATATAAAAGGCGCAACAGGATTAAAAATTGACGCTAATGTTAACAATTCAACTATAAGTAATGTGAATGCAGGTACTAATATTTATAATAGCCGCACCACATTAAACCCGGAACGGAATAATTTAAATAAAGATAGTAATTCATTTGCTTTGGAAGAAAAACAAACTGGCAGAAAAAACAGAAACACTGAGGTTACAAAGCATTTTTCAGCAGGCGCTAATATGGGAAAAAGTAAAATAAATACAGAAAAAGGCCGTAATTCGAATGCAGAAAAAATTGATAGTCTGGAAACGCCCGCCATCATAAAATACAATTTAACCAAAACCATTGATCTCAGAGATTCAGCATATATAATGATTGAAAAAAATACTTCGGACACATCTGTAATAAATAAAGATATTGCACTGGCAGATGATTTTGAAAACTCCGGTAAAGCCGGCAATCCGAATAGAAACACAGGTAAGGAACATAAGCCAAAAACGCACCATAAATTGCGCTACAATATTGGTTTAAGTGTAGAAAAAGCTAATCAGCAGGCTGGCGCAGGCCTGGCAGCGCAGGTGTTTTTTACGGACCGCCTTGGCATTGGTACAGGTTTAAAAGTGCTGAATATAAGCAATGAAAAATTCCGGAACATCAGAGATTTTTATGAACGTGAAGGAATTTATTTCCGCGAAGCTTATGGCGAGCTATTAAAAGATACCGGTAATTTACTGGGAATTGAAAATATACATCGCAAAACAACACTGGTGCAGATTCCGGTATCAGTTACATATATGCTGCCTGTAAAAAATAGTTATAGTATCGCTTTTTCGGGCGGTACAGATATTGACATCGCTGCAAAACACAGTATTGAATTTGACAGGAACAGGCATAATGAACATGATAAAAGGCAAAACATATCTATACCTTTGGCGACTACAGCATTAAATAATGCAAGCTTTGCTGTGGGCGGACAAAAAGCATGGAAGCATTTTATATTGCAGGCCAATGTTTTTGCAAGCCCGCAATTGAAAAAGGCAGAATACAAAAAACACCCGATATATTGCGGCCTGAATGTCAAGGCTTTGTATAGCTTTTAGTGGTCTTTTTATTAAACTATCCTATTCCTGGCAGAAAGCGTAGGTGTTGCTTCATACTGCATAAATTATTTGTACTGAACCGAATCCATAAAAAACGTGAGCTCGGGTATTCAATATCTGAGGATCAATATTTTAAGATGTTACTCGTGTAATTATGAATGTACTTTCACCGATTTCCCGGCAGAGTTTCTCGCAGAGGACTCTGCGTTTTTAGCGCTCTGCGATTGCGCAGAGTCCCTTGCAGGAGACTCTGCTGGAACAGTCTCTAATTCCCGAGTTCACGTTATTAAGATTTTTTCATTAAACCTCATTTTGATTCCGTATAATCAAATAAAAAAAAGAGGCTGCTCCCTTTGGAAACAACCTCTTTCATATATCATACGCTTAAAAAATGCTTTGCTTACACTTTAGCTTCACCGCCGGGCTGTGTTTCCGGGCGCATTTGCGGGAAGAAAAGTACATCCTGTATAGATTGCGCGCCTGTCATCAGCATGGCTAAACGATCAATACCGAAACCAATACCAGCGGTTGGCGGCATGCCATATTCCAATGCACGTACAAAGTCATAATCAATATACATAGCTTCGTCGTCGCCGCGCTCCATCAGTTTTACCTGCTCGTTAAATCGGTTCAGCTGGTCAATCGGGTCATTCAACTCGGTATAAGCGTTGGCTATTTCTTTTCCATTGATCATCAGTTCGAAACGCTCTACCAATCCTGCTTTGCTGCGGTGTTTCTTGGTTAGCGGACTCATTTCTACCGGGTAATCAGTTATAAATGTTGGCTGTATGAAATGATGCTCACATTTTTCGCTGAAAAGTTCATCCACCAATTTGCCTTTACCCATAGAATTATCAACCTGTATGTGCTGCTGCCTGCAAACTTCACGTAGCTGATCCTCGTCCATATCAGAAATATCTACACCGGTATATTCTTTTATGGCATCGTACATGGTAATACGTTTGAACGGCGCTTTAAAGCTGATGGTGTTCTCCCCTGCTTGTACATCTGTATTTCCGTTGGTCGCAATCGCTACTTTTTCAAGCAATTGCTCTGTGGTTTCCATCATCCAGAAATAATCTTTGTAAGCTACATAAAACTCCAGAACAGTAAATTCAGGATTGTGCGTGCGGTCCATGCCTTCGTTGCGGAAATTACGGCTGAACTCATAAACCCATTCAAAACCGCCAACTATTAATCGCTTCAGATACAACTCATTAGCTATGCGAAGATAGAGCTGCATATCCAAAGCATTGTGATGCGTAATGAATGGTCTTGCTGCCGCACCACCGGGAATACTTTGCAAAACCGGCGTATCTACTTCCAATGCGCCGCGCTCATTTAAGAACTCGCGGAAAGCATTCATCATTTTCGTGCGCTTCAGGAAAACTTCTTTTACATGCGGATTTACAATTAAATCTACATAGCGCATGCGGTAACGCTGTTCCGGATCGGAAAATGCATCGTGCGCATGGCCTTCTGCATCAACTTTTACAACCGGCAGCGGACGAAGCGATTTGGAAAGCATCCTGAATTCTTTTACGTGAATGGAAGTTTCGCCAACCTGCGTTTTGAAAACATATCCTTTAACACCCAGAATATCACCAAGATCCAAAAGCTTCTTAAATATCTCGTTATAAGCGCTTTTGTCCTCGCCCGGGCAAATCTCATCGCGATTAAAATACAGCTGTATGCGGCCTTGTGAATCCTGCAATTCAGCGAAAGAGGCTTTACCCATTATGCGGCGGCTCATTAAGCGGCCGGCAAGGCTAACTTCTTCAAAACCGGTTGCGCCATCGGTAAATTTCTCCTTTATTTCGGTGCTGTAATGCGTAATGTTCCACTCTTCTGCCGGGTAAGCATCAATTCCGCGGCTCATGAGCTCTTCGAGATCCTGCCTGCGCTGAATTTCCTGGTCGGATAATTTTTGTTCGACTATCATTTTTTTAATGTGCCAATGTGCCAATGTGCCAATTAGCCAATGGTTTACGGCGCTGTTTTATGTGTGAATTTGAAATTCTATATATAGTATTCTATAAAAATGCTTTCAGTTTTGTTCCGTCATCGCGGTGAGAGGCCAGGCATGTCGTCTCTACAAAAGCCATTACCTGCCAATTAATACACATTGGCTAATTGGCATATTGGCACATTTGTTTAGTTTAACCATGCGCTGTACATCCAAACCATTTTTTCCTGCTCGCGTATATAGTCGCTCATCAGTGCGTTTGTACCTTCATCGTTGGTTTCGCCGGCAAGCTCCATCACCGCACGCTGTTTCCTCAGTAAAATACCGAATGCAGCCAAAATGCCGCTTACTGCTTCTTTGCCTTCGGTTACATTGCTGAGCTCTTTAATTTCAGATGACTTTATATAATCCGAATAGCTGTGAACCGGCGTGTGGCCTAAAGTTAAGATGCGTTCTGCCAGCTCGTCAATTTTCAGGATAATATTATCATATAACTCTTCGAACTTAACATGCAATTCAAAGAATTTAGAGCCTTTTATATTCCAGTGGAAGCCACGAACATTCATGTAAAAAACAGAATAATTCGCCAGCAGATCATTTAATTGGGTAGCCAGTTCTTCGGCTTTTGCTGCATCGAGGCCAATTGCGTTAAGGTTGCTCATCTTTAAATTTTGAATGTTGAATTTTGAATGCTGAATTGTTTTTCCGAATAAAAGCTGAAATAGTTAATTGTTAATGTAATGCATTTTTTTAGCAAAATCATATATGGAATTTTCAAATTTTCAAATCTTCAAATTGGTCTATGGCATCTTATTTCCTTCGTCTTCTGCGTTCAGCCAATTCGGTCTTAATTAAAGAGATCTCTTTTTTAGCCTGACCTTCCATACTCGAATTTTCTTCCGCACGGCGAATTAAATATGGCGTTACAGCTTTTACCGGGCCGTATGGAACATATTTCACCACATTATAACCTTGCGCAGATAAAGTAAAAGATATATGATCGCACATTCCTAAAAGCTGTGAAAACCAAAGCGTTGGATGATCATTCCTGTAAACTGTGTTTTGAATAAGTCCGGCCGCCAGCTTGGAGCTTTCCTCATTATGCGTCGCCACAATTACCATCATTTTATCGAGGTTCGCCATACAAAGTTTTACAGCCTCATTATAATCGCGGTCGGTATCTTCTTTAGTATCTTGTATGGGTGAAGCGTATCCTTTTTCATTCGCACGTCTACGCTCTTTTTCCATGTACGCGCCACGAACCAGCTTCGCTCCTATTTTAAAGCCGTTTTCCTGCGCGTATTGCAGGTTTTCTCTCAGGTAATTTAAGCTGTCTTTTTTGTAAAGCTGGTAAGTATTAAGCACATATACTTTGTCCTTATTGTACTTTTCCATCATTTCCAGCGTAAGGTCGTCAATGGCTTTCTGTATCCAGCTGTCTTCCGCATCTACCATAAGAGGCACTTTGCTGAAAAACGCCGTATTGCACAATTTATCAAACCTGTAATACACTTTTTTCCATTCTTCCTCTTCTGCAGAAGTTAAGGTTTCACCAAGGCTTACTTTTTCCAGAATATGTTCAGATGCAATGGCCGTGGTTTTGAATACAGAGAAAGGAATGGCATCATGCTCGCCTGAGAATTTAATATTCCGCAGCAATTCCTGGAAAGCTTTTTCAAAACCGGCTTCGTTCTGTAAACCTTCTTCCGAATAATCCAGTATAGATTTTACATTGCTGCGCTCAAGTTTCGCAACGGTTGGCAGGCAATCTTCAAGCGTTTCTCCGCCAACAAAATGCTTGTACAAAGTTGCTTTTATAACAGGCTTTACCGGCAAACCAACATTTACGGCAAATTTCAGCAGGCTTTTACCCGGTTTTCCCAATATTGGATGATTCAGCATTTCGAACATAAAAGCCGCTTCTTTAAGCTCGGCAGTAGATTTATGTTTAAACGCTTCGGAAGTATTATTAAAATCTATTTCGGGAACAACAACCATGTATGCTAATTCTTTACGGCAAAGGTACAATTTTCAGTTACGAATTTTCAATTACCAATTACGAATGCTATGGGAAATTTTGAGTTTTACGGGCTTAAAATTTGATTGCTTTATGATTTCCTGTTTATTTAAGCATTTTTTGGGAAGTATGTATATGTAAATCAGTTTCATACAAAAGTATTTAAGGCAAAACAATATACTTTTAAGCTGAGAAACATTAGCCAGGAAAGTATAATTTTGCTGTACTTTAAACCTGAAAATTGACAATATTAAGCAAACTGGCAAACGCGCAGGAAGGCCGAGGCGAAGGACGAAATATTGAACTGGCTAAAACCATTGCTTTAGCTGGAGATGAAGCTGCAGTAAATGAGCTGGTAAAAAACCTGAGTAACAAAAAGCGTGAAATTCAAAACGACTGTATTAAAACGCTTTACGAAATCGGCGAACGCAAACCTGCCTTGATTGCAGATTATTATGAAGATTTCATTCAATTGCTGGATAGTAAAAACCAGCGGCTGATTTGGGGTGCCATTACTGCCTTAAGTAAAATTACCCTTCAGCAGCCGGAAGCCATTTATGAAGCCTTACCGCAGATACTGGAAGCTGTAGATAAAACCCAAAGCGTAATTGCCAGAGATCATACCGTTTATATTCTTGCAGAACTATCAACTGTAGAGAGGTATAATGAGGCCTTTGAACTGTTGATTGAAATAATAATGAAAGCGCCTGTAAACCAGCTCGCTATGTATGCTGAAAAAGCCGGCGAAGTTGCAACCAAAAGCAACAAAAGCATTTTAAGCGAGGCGCTTATATGCAGGTTAGAGGATTTGGAACAGGAACCAAAGCGCAAACGAATTGAGAAGGTTTTGAAGAAGCTGGAGAAGATTTCCTAACTTAATAAAACTTTTAACGTATTATATTGAAAGGATTGTATGCGCTTTTTATTTAAAATATTTGTTAGTTTACAGGCTCTTCTCTTCTTTTCATGTAAAGAAAAGATAGATTGTAATGAAATCAATTGCGCACCCTGTATACCCGACGATGCAATTGCTTTGTTTTTTGATACTTCAGAAATGCATGGTTTTTCTATACAGGAATTGGATTCCACTAAAATCATAAAAATCCGAGCATCAGATAATACATATATTGATACTACTTTTATCTTGAAACAACGTATTATTTCCTATAGAATTTATAATATTCGTTTACAAAATCCTGGTTTAAAACTCGATAAGTCTGAATTTGACTATTTGATCTTACAGAAAGATTCACTTTTTTCTTTTAAATTATCTTCAATTCAATATAAAAACTATCCACCAACAGGTGGTTGCTGCGATTGCTTTGATGACTTTAAAGCTAAAAGCTTACAAGTAAATGATTCATTTTCAAATTTCAACTATGTGTTAATTAAAAGATAAAATAATTCCTAATGTTTACCTGCCCAAAATGCAACCAGAAATTTCTCCGGCAAAACCAAACACATTCCTGCAACGATAAAACACTTGATGATTTCCTGCGAGGCAAATCTGCCATAACGGTAAATCTGTATCATTTTTTTGTAAATGAATATATGCAGCTTGGTAATTTTACTTTGCGTGCAACAAAATCTGCCATTGCATTTTCCGGCAAAGTGCGTTTTGGTTATATTCACCGTTTGGGTAAAAACTTTGTGGATGTGGTTTTACAATTTCCTGAAGCATATGAAGATAATTTCTGTTTCCATAAAATTGCAGGATTACCCGAAGGCAACGTTTTCAACCACTATTTGCGTATTTATGATGAAGATGATTTGAATGAGGAAGTGAAAAAATATATGAAAAAGGCGCTTGCTATCGGTAACAGGGAAAACACAAAGCATTTTTAATTTTTAATTCTTCATTTTTAATTATTTCCCCTACCTTTGCAGCTTTATAATTCACAAAAATGTCTGTAAAAATTAGATTACAACGTAAAGGACGTAACAAAATGCCGTACTACTATATCGTAGTAGCGGATTCTCGAGCGCCACGAGATGGCAAGTTTATCGAGAGAATAGGTACTTACAACCCAAACACTAACCCAGCAACTATCGACCTCAATGGCGATAAAGCGCTTACATGGTTAGCAAACGGGGCTCAACCAACTGATACATGCCGCGCAATTTTGTCTTACAAAGGCGTAATGTTCCGCAAACATTTAGAGCGTGGTGTTAAAAAAGGCGCTTTCTCTGCAGAAGAAGCTGATAAGAAATTCGCGCAATGGTTAGAAGAAAAAGCTAACAAGATCGACAAAAAGATCAGCGGACTGAAAGATGCAGTAAACGAAGATATGCGTATAAGATTACAGCGCGAATCTGAAGTTGCACACAAACGTGCGCAGGATATCCTGGCTCGTAAAGCTGCCGCAGAAGCTCCAGCTGCTGAAGAAAACGAAGGTGGCGCAGAAGAAGCTGCTGAAGAAGGTTCAACCGAAAACGAATAGTTTATATGCCGTTGTGGACGCTGGAAAATGGAATCCACGCTGGTAAAATTATAAAACAACATGGCTACCTTGGCAACGTCAGGGTAGCTTTTTCTTTTTATATAGATCAGCAAAAATTAAAAAAAGGCGCTTTTCTATATATTGAATGGAATGAAAAGCCGGTTCCATACCTCATAGAAACCATACAATGGCAGGATGAAAGCAATTGTATTGTAAAACTGGCAGATATTGACACAGAAGAAGCAGCATTAAAACTTACAAAAAGAGAAGTATGGCTGCCGCAGGATTACATTGAAGAAACTGAGGAAGAAGCGGATGGCGAATTTGAGTGGCTGATCGGTTTCAAAATTATTGACCAGGAAAAAACCCACCTTGGAACAGTAACAGACTATATTGAAGCAGATCCCCAGATAATTATTGAAGCACAGACCCCTGAAGGCAAGGAATTCCTGGTGCCTTATCACCCCGACCTTGTAAAAAAGATAAATAAGCGAAGTAAAACCATATTGGTTGATTTACCTGAAGGCTTGCTTGATCTTTAAGAGTTATGTGGCTGGCGATTTGCGGCCGGCGTTTAAATACATACTTCCAGCAAAAATCATATTAGTACTTTAGCGCTGATTCAAAGCATTTTTGGCGAGACTTATATATAGGAATATTGAATATAAGCATGAATGCTTTAATGAATAATCCGCGTCTCGGCAATTTTTAATTCACCATTTTTAATTGGTCCAAACTCTTTGTTCCTTGTTCTTTGTTCTTAACTCTTTAACTTTATTTCCCATCAGCAAAGTCCTGCAAATAGTCGAATCTGTCTTTAAGCTTTCCATTTTCGGCAATTGTTGCTCTTGCAAATATATTGCTGTCAGTATCTTGCAAATAACGGGGAATTATAGTTTCTAACATCACTACACCAAAATCGCGCGAAGCATCTCTTGGCAATTCATTCGGGAGGTTGGGCACGGCCATTACATCTACGGTATCGGCCTGGTAAGGTTTACCAATTCTTCCATCGTTGCGGTGGTAGCCAAAAACGGGATCCTGGATGGAAGTTTCCTGCGTTGTTAACGGTACAGAGCCATTAATATCACATGAAACATCTGAAATTGTAAGCATTTTGAAATTTTCATCGATCACCGCATTTTTCTGAAAAAGCTGCGGTGCGTTCGGGTCCCAGTACATACAGTTTATCAGCACATCGGTACATTTTGCATACGGAGCAAAAGCACTTTTGTACATATTGGGGTTACGGTAAAAATGCTTTTTGTCAAACGGCTCGCCATCAATGCGTTCGTACAGATCATCGGAATGAAGCTGTACAAATACCGGCTCATCAAAAGTTTTATGGCAGAAATCTTCCTTACTAACTGCTAAAATTTCGGCCTGTTTCATAATTTCAAGTGCCCCGTTCGCCACTCGTCCGCCACCTGTTATAACAAATTTTGCAGCCGGAAATTGTATGTTATGATACTGATCTACAAGCTCCTGTAAGTTTACGCAATCTTTTGCAGCCCGCAATTCATAGGCTCCCGTTCGCTTTCCAAGCATCAGCAAAGCGTAATGCGCACCAACAATTCCAGCCCAGCGCCCGAAACCAATTAATCGCGTTCCGTTATCATCGGTCAGCAATTCAAGGTCGATAAGTCTTATGTTTTTTTGTAGTATGGTTTGTAAAAGCTTTCGGTTGTACGGCTGCTTTTTTATAGTGTGCGAGAAGAACATATAAGTTTTACCAGCTATTAGCTTATTTACCGGCACTTCTTTAATACCCAGAAGCAGGTCGCAGCCTTCTACGCTTTCGCAAACTTCAATACCAAATTTCCTGTAATCGTCATCAGTATAACAGCGCACTGGCGACCATTCTACAAATATCTCTAATCCTGTATGATTTTCTTTTAATTCGAAACATTGCCTTGGCGTTAATGGTGTACGGTTATCTGGTGGTACTTTGCCTTCGCGAAGAATTCCTATTTTTAGCTGCTGCATGCTCGCAAAAATACATTTTTTCAATGACCAATTATTAATATACAATTATCCTTTTAGCTGAAGAAGTAGTATGTACTTCCATATCTCATTGTGCTAAAAAATGCTATGGGTTTCTAGCAATTAAGAATAATTTATTGGTTTATAATGTTTATTGATTATTGGTCATTGATTATTGAAAAGCGGAACGATTTTTTGCCTAATTTTGTCTTTTATTTGTATCCTGAATGCAGGATATTGTTCTTTAAAAATATTGGGGCTGACATGGAATTGACAGGATGGGGTCGGATATGTAAGCATGTCGAGTTTTGTAGATTCACTCGTTAATCAGATTTACAACAGCCTTAACTGGCAACACTTCTTACGCAATGGCTGCCTAATTCTAGGTAATTAGCATAGTCATCCATCCCTGAGAACTTTCGCCTAACGGGTTCTCTATATGGGATGTCGTTCGTAAAGGCTAGGTCTTGCTTCGCCTCGCAGCAGCACCGAAACTCAGAGGCTTAAGCAACGTGACAGGTAATTGTTTCACCTAGCGTTGCCTAACAAATCAAGAAACAATAAACATGTAGAAAGCGTATTGCGCTCTGTATCTGGACCAGAGTTCGAATCTCTGCAGCTCCACAACTTACATATCAAAATGTACTAAAACCGCTTAAATTGTATGATTTAAGCGGTTTTTTGGTTTGTGTGCTTACGACAAATACAATGTTCTTCAATATATTAATGACCTTCAACAAATGCAATAAAATAGGACATTATTTTGCCTGATTAAAGCTCCAAAAAAATAAAATTATTTAAAGAATCCTGGAGTATTAATTCTTATCAATATTATTTTGAATTAGCTTTGTAACTATGCTGTTTGAGAGTAATATTACACTTTGCCTGGTTCGAAGGGAAATCCTGGAAATGGAAAATAAGCAGATAAATAGAGCTGATAAAAGTACCCAGATTATGGCTCAGAACGCACGGATTACCTTTATGAATTGACAACGCAGGAAAGAAAAAAGTTATTTCAGAAATATAATATGGATGACAGCATGATCAACTACATCTATTTACTAGGGCCGAAGTATTGTGAAGAATAAATCCATATATAGGTAATGCGAAAAATGCTTTAAATATGAGTACTAAGACCAAGGAAAAAACAGAGGCAGACCAAAAAGAAAAGATATGCTTTGTTATGATGCCAATTTCTGATGTAGCTGGCTATGATAATGGCCATTTTGCAAGAGTATATCAAGATATTATTGGCCCGGCTATAGAAGATGCAAACTTTAAGCCTGATTTAGTTAGTGATATTAGAGAATCAAGCATTATTATAGTTGATATTCTTCGCCGGATAATAGATTCAGAAATGGCTGTTTGTGATACCAGTACCCGTAATCCAAATGTTTTTTACGAGTTAGGTTTGCGCCAGGCATTTGATAAACCTGTAACATTTATTAAAGATGATAGGACTGAAAGGCCTTTTGATACTCAAATTTTCAGGGATGTAACGTATCATAGCAGTTTAAGGTACGATTTGGTCCTGGATGCAAGGAAGAGGTTAGCTGAATCCATTAATGCTACATACGATAATAAAGAGAAAAGATTTTCAATTATTGAGCAATTACAGATAAGACCTGCTGAAAAGCCAGATCCTAGACAATTGAATGCTGATTCGACTCTGATATTAAAAGCCATTAATAATTTATCAGACCGGTTAGGCACTATGGAAAGAGGGAAAACATTATCTAAGAATTTTGCCGTATCTAATTCTGACAATCTTCAAAATGGAGTGGATGAGTTTTTAAGGATTATCAAGAGCAGAGAATATTCTATTGGGCAAGAGGTTAAAATTCTTGGGAACCACCATATAGTAGAAGAAATAACTGATGCTGGTTTTTTGGTTTGTAAAAACTCTCAAGGAAAGCTTTATGGATTCGATCCATTAAAACTATAATCATAATTATCCAAAAGGTAAATTATCCATTACGAATCACGTAAGTATAAAAAAGCAAATTATAATACAATGAATCAAAAAATGCTTAAGTCATAATTTTATGAATACAGAACTAGAAAAATCCGCTGATATTTTTCTTAAATACATGGATCAAAAAGGTGGGCAAATTGATATGGACGACGTTGGAAAACTTGTCCGTGAAGATTTAATAAAAATCACAATTTATTCTCAAGTTACGAGATTTCTGGAGGAAGAAGGACTAATAGAAATTTATGGTGACAGGAAGCATTTATTTAGGTTAAAGCGTCCTGGAATGCAAGCTGCTAAATCTGGAATACGAGAGTTTTTAGATTTAGAAGACCAGAAAAAATCACAAATAGCAAATAATTATAGTAATAGCATTATAAATCACGGACAAGTGCAGGGAAGCATGCACATGGGTGATTATATCCATGATAATAATATAAACATCAGCATAGTTTTATCCGCACTAGAGCAAGAGTTAAATGCAACGCAAATAAATGAATTAAAAGATATAATTAATTCAAATGACGCACCTGAGAAAAAGAAGAGCAAACTGCTTGAGAAGCTTTCATCTTATGGTATAGATGTATTAGCAAAAATACTAACCAATGTAATTACCAAGCCGGAATTTACTACTAAGGCTGGGAAATGGTTTTCTGCAATTTCTCAACGATTTCTGGAAAGTTAGCTATAAATGATTGATTCATACAAAGCAGCTGTACAAAATCCATATTCGACTCACAACGCATAAACCAAAATAGTAGTAATGTGCTTTCTTCCATTTCTTTAACCAACGAAAAATAATTTCCATCACGTAAAATACCATATTTTTCGCCTTAAGCATTTAAAATACTAGCAAAAAGAACATCGTCAAATTGTGGCTGATCAACAATAAATCCGATTGAAGTTAAAAAGTTAGTTAAAATCTGAATTTGAAATCGACATATTGAAATATTTAATTAACAAAATAAATACATAATAATAGTAATAGAAAGGACATGTGATGTAGGATAAATTTAAAAAAGACAAAATAAAATCACATACAATGAATATAATTAAGATTACGTTTGTGATGCTTTTATTAGCACTTCACTTAACAACATCTGCACAAGATGCAGAGAAAGATTCAACACCTCCTACCGACACAAGTAAGCCAGTCGAAAAGAAGCCTGAGCTTACAGAAACACAGAAAATGATCAAAGCCTTAAATCAGAAACTTGATTCTTTAAATAAGAAAAAAGAACAGGAAGAGTTAGGCATTATTAAGGTGCATTCATTTAAGCCAAACGTATACTCCAAAGC
>DAIUCM010000051.1:0-23378 GCA_036846145.1 Bacteroidota bacterium | reverse complement strand
TAATCTTACAGAACAAGAATATTTATTTTTTCGGAATAGATACACTTGTTGGATGTATAGGGACGTAAGAACTCACGAATATATACCAGCAATTTTAAACGCACGAAAAAGCAAAACCAATGGCAAGAAAAAACAATTCAAGGGGCGTGCCTAATATGTACGTCCCTTTCTCCCCACAAAAAGCGACTAAGGTTAAAAGATTGCTAAAAACAGAATTAGCTAAAAAGAACGTGGGATGTCGCTATCTCAAAAGTTTATACAAGGAACTAAATGAAATTATTGCATTATACAACAACAACAATACAGAATTTAAAACAACTACCTAATCATATATTCACAGGCTCAAGCCTGATAAGAAAACCAGTATCAAAAGCAAATAAAATTATAAAAGAACATGGAAAAGAATTTGAACAAAGTTGCCTTAGTAATATGGCTGATAATAATACAAATGATGATTGTGATAGCGCATATTTCAAGTATCCGCAGAGTGAACCCGAAATACAGTGCGAAACAGATAATACAAGCAATGGTAGGTTTATGTCTTCCAAAACAAAAAGCAAAATCAGAAAAAAAATCCTTGCATGGTATCTCGCAAGTTGCCGAAAAAAACCTAAAACAATAGCGCCTTTAACTTTCCTCACACTTACATTTATTCAGGATGTTAGCGACAAAACAGCCGTTAAAATGCTTAACGAATTCCTGACGTTAGTAAGGCATTACGAACCGCAATTTTTATACCTGTGGGTTGCAGAGCATCAAAAAAGCGGACGGCCACACTTTCACATCATCAATAATAAACAATGGGAAATTACCAAATACAATGATATATGGTATAATATACAATTAAATTACGGATTGTATAACCCGAACAAGCATTCTTGTTTTGATGTCGAATACTTAAAAAGCATTCGCAAAACATGTGTATATGTATCAAAGTACATAACTAAAAACGAATCAATAATGCAATGCGCAACATGGCATTGCAGCCGTACAATTTCAATGCTTTTTACTGGATTTCTTAGCACCGAGGAACGCCAATTACAAATACAGTCAGGCGGTAAAAACTTCTATGTATATACAGATAAAGAAACAGGTGAGATGAATTGTAAAAAGCTTGCTGAATGGAATGTTCAGGAGCATTTTAGTTTATACCCAATATACGATAATAATATTCTTCATCAGCATTATAAAGAGCTAAGCGAATGGAATGAATTTATTTTAAATGAGGTTGCGCCATTTGTAATCGATAAAACTCAGCCATGGCTAAGAACAAATGTTTATGAAACTTTGCTAAAACACAATAATTTAAATTTCAATTAGAGGAAATTATAATAAAGACGTTCAACAAGTTAAGGCATGGCTCGTACCTAACAAGCCTTAAAAATTACAATAGCGTAAAAACCTAACAGAACTTTGTATCCATAATTAACCAAAAAAAAGGATACAAATGTTAATCTCAAATTTCACAAACAAAACAGATTCGGGAATTCTCGACGTTGATCAGCCAATTAAAGATATTTTAATTGTAAAACAAGGCGGACTTACTGACTTCGACACAGAAAAAGTAAGTGTAAAAATTGTGCGTAAAAACGGCACATCAGAAAGTATTGCAACAGCCCAGAAAGTAAAGCCTTTATCCGAAATTAAACAAATGGGAGAGGGTTACAATGTAATTCAGGGAACAAAAAAAGAACGTGCATTTGCAATAGGCGTATCAGCTGGAATTGCTCTTGCTGATGGTGAAAGTATTAATGTGCAAATTACTGAAATGGAAGCAGAGGCAACCTATTCAATATACGGTGTACAACATTTCACAAACCGCCGTTCAATTGTACATTATGGACGTGATGTAATACAGGCAGGTAAAGATGAAAAAATTATACCAGCTGACACACTGCATAATATAGCAATTAACCCAACGAATGTTATTGAAATGGAATTCAGGACATCCGAAGGAAATACTTGTACATTCCCGAAAGCTGAACTTGAGTACCAGCAACGCCAAACAAACGATATAAGCCGTGTTGGTGGAAATTTTGCCGAAATGATATGGGCTCGTGAAAATTTAGTAGTACTTGGTCTCCGTGACATCAAGGAAATAAAAATTACTACCAATGGGCAAGAAGTTGAATATTATGTACAAACAATTAAAAATATATAAAAAATGGCTCGTATAAATCTTAATCCATTTAAAAAAGTAGATGGTGGCTCATTGGTTGGCAATGCAGTAAGAGGTCTTACAGGTGTTGTAAAAGAAATGAATATACCCATAGTAAGTCAGGTAGCGGCTGGCGTAAACCTTTTACAAGGTTCACCCCCTGTATTGCCAAAACCTGAAACAGTTAGCAACGGTGCAAGCCCTGTAGTTACTCCTTCCAAATCAGTAAGTGTAAGCCCTGCCGAAGCTGTATTTACACCTTCAATAATAGGAAGTGTAAGCCCTTCAAATGTATCATTTGACTTGAAAACAGGCGGTGTTGAATTTGTAAAAAGCGGTCTTGGAGGTCTGTGGTCATACTTCAGCGGAACACATCAAGGAGCAAAAGTAGAGAAGGCCGCGAAAGAAATGTGGTGGGAATCTAACAAAGCAAAAGTATACGGTTTAGCTCTTGCAATTGTAGGCGGTGCGTTTGCGGTTTATTACTATTTCACACAAAAAGGTAAAAACAAATATAAAAACAGGAGGTAGTAATATGCAATTTGGAGGATTTTACCCAACAGGGAATCAATACAGCAGGGGCAATAATGGCCGATACAATACAGGTTACAGTAATGGCAGGAATTACGAAACTCCTCAACGATACGCAAGCAAGCCTAAAAAGAGAAGCGGATGTAAAGTAACAAGAGGCGGAGTAGGTAAGGGCATTAGCTGCGGTTGGCGTGTAACCCGTAGGTATGGCTTTGTGAAATTTTTGGCATTTTTCCACGAAAAAAGCAGGGTATATAAAAACCGTGACGGTAAAGAAAGGCATACCTGCTGCATAAAAGCTGAGTACGAAAACGGGCAAACAGTTATCATACCTGCAATATATAATCCCGATAATAAAAAAGTAACTGCGCAACGATTAGGCATGGTTATGAATCCGTCTGCGCCAAATGGCGGATATATAGGGACATATCGGAGAAAATAATTAAAATAATTAAATAACAAAAAGCCTGTTGACTGTCAAAAGAATAGGCAGGCTTTTTTTTAAAAATTAAAACAAATGTTAAAAACACTAAAAACAGCAACAAGCGTATTAGGCGGATTAAAAAAAGCTGCAACATTCATAAAGTCACTAAGAAAATTTGTGCTTTATTATGAGGCTGCATGTGATATTTTGGATTATACCATTAACAGGATACAGGCAGTTGAAAAACCTGAACTATTAGAAACTAATAAAAAAGCGGAATAATGCAAGCATTAGAAGTATGGAAAAAATTCTTATCGCCTGCGGAAGGAAAAGACAAAGAGCATCCGAATGATAAAGGCGGCGCAACATATAGAGGTTTCACGCTTACATTTTGGAAGGAAATAGCCACAGTACTTGGTTTTGATTCCTCGTTAAATGGTTTGCGAAACATGACTGAAAACCAATGGCAAACAGCCGTGAATTACTTTTGGCAGCTATGCAAAGCAGATAAAATAAAAAATACATCTAAGGCGGTGATGTTTGCAGATTATTGCTTTCATAGCGGAATATCAGGCGGTACAAAAAAAGTACAGGAAATGTTAAACACAATTAATCCCTTTTTCAATTTGGCGGTTGACGGCAAAGCTGGCCCGAAAACATTAAGTGCAATTAATATAGTGCCTTCGGTTGTTTTCGTTCCAATGCTGTATGTGCAACGGTACAATTTTCTAAAAAGCTTGATTAAAAAAGATGCATCACAGGCAGTATTTTCAAACGGTTGGGATAACAGATTAAAAAACCTATTTACGGCAATATTACCTTACTTTATGGTTACAATTGGTGTAACGGTTTTTTTTTGTTCGGAATTTATCAAATATATAAAAATGTAACAAAAGATGAAAAATCAAATAAAAACTATAACAAATTCAGAAGGATTTAAATGGGGCATTGCCTTATTTATATTGTATGTACTATATAAATTTTTTAAGCCAATAAGTCAAATATTTGCAGGCGCAACACAATCGGTTACTAATGCCGTAATAAATACAAAGGCAAAAATTGAGGGTAATGTTAGGCCTGAAACAGGTAAAACAAACTTAGAAAAAGGTCGAGAAGCATTTTTTAAAGATACGACAAAAGAAAGCAATGCAAGTATATTGGCAAGTATAAAAAAAAGTGCTGAAAAATTAGCCAGGATGATGGGTTATCATGTAGATCAAGGCTGGTTTGAAAAAAACGTTTTATTTGAAGATGAAGAAGGAATAATAGCAGAGGTAAAAATGTGGCAAAAAAACCAAATAAAAACATTATCGGATTACTTTACCACATTCACAGAAGGAAAAAATCTAAAGAAATGTCTGCAATCTGAATTAAATACTAAGCAATACCAAAAAATATCACATTTGTTTGATTAGTCAAACAATGCATTTAAATTAATTACTTTCTTTTTACTTTTTTTAAGTTCAGAATTAAGAAAACGGCGGTCGCCTCTTAATTTATCATTGTCAGAACGTAAGGAAGTTATTTCTTCACGCATTTCGGAATTGTAGCTTGAAACTCTTGCAAAATCATTGTAATTCATAAAAGCAACAAAAGAACTTAGCAAGGTAGTAAAAGCAAAAACGAAAGTTAAAATTTTATAAGTTTTCATATATGTTAGGATTGGTAAAAACGCAAATATATAGAATAATTCCAATATGCCGTGGCTTATTCGGAAATGTTCTAATTGAAATAAATTCAATTACCGGTGGGCATTATCCGCCTGGTATTGATCTGTCAAACTTGGAAAACATTTTAAAAATAATCTGCCATTTAATAATAACAGGCGTGACGCTCTATTATACAATTAAAGGCGCAAAAGTAAAAAACAATGGATAATATACAAGATGTACATATAAGACTAAAAACAAGAACACGCTGGATAAGATATGAAGTAAATGGAGCTTTAGCGTTTGACTTAAATTTCCCAAAGCCCCATTTTATCGCAGGTGTTTACCGGTATAGAAACAATGCAGCATTGTACGGTATCTCAATGAAAGCCGCTAACTCTGTCCAATTAGGATTTACGGAGTTTGAAAATATAAGTTCTAACGCATGGAACCAGCACCAGTCAATTGATGCAGATTGGATTGAGGAACAATATTGCATGCCAGCAGGTAAAAGGCATTTTAATTTAAACGCAATAGCCCCAAATATTGCAAGTGGTGATAAAATTTGGTTTTTAATTTTTGAATTTTAATGGCATCAAGCTATAAAAACAGGTATGTACAGTTTTACGCTGACGGCAGCTACAAAGGCGAAACATACAGGAACAAGCCGTTTAAAATGCGTGTGAATGGCAAACCACACGCATACGGCTGTTTAAGAAGATTTGAGCGGTACGGCAATAGAATTCGTGCAGCTTGGTACGTTGACACTTCGGAAGGTATTAATGAGAGGTTATAGTGTTTACCTGTCAGCCTTTTAAAGGTTCTCATTAAAAATTAAATTCCCCTTCCATTATTAACTAACTGACAAACAAGCACAATATAACTTAGTACATAATGGATTTAACTTTACTCAACATTTCAAAATAGAAAAATCAAGTAATAACAGCCAACTAAAAACAAAGTTCGAAATGGAAATATACGTAGTATTACATGGTCAAAATATGGTCGATTGTGAACCAATTGCAGCGTTTGAAAATAAACAGGATGCAATTGATTATATAACAAGCCAAACGAAAAATTTAAATTTTACATGGCATTCGTACGAGCAGTGTATAAGTGATAATAAATATTATTCAATCAATAAAGTAGAATTAAAATGAATAAGTATATAATAGAGGTAAGGCGTGTAATTGATTCAATTACCGTAAAAGCAAAAAATGTAACAGAGGCAAAAAAAATATACAGCCAGTTTATAAACACAGAAAATTATCCGATAAAGAAAATTACACGGATAAAGAAAAAGATACCAGTTAAAGCCATAGTAATAAATTGAAGTCTTTCAATAGCTGAAAAAGCAAAAAAATATGAAAAAAGTACCGAACAATTTGGGAATTATTAAATAAATACTATTTTTGCAGGAAACAAGGAAACACAGTGTTATATAATTTACATTATGTTAAATAGTGTTTTTTAAAAATAAGGGAGCTCATATTGAACTCCCTTTCTCCTTATATTATTTCAAAGCTTTTAACCTTGTGTTGTATTCATTGAATTTCGCTTCATTATCTAATTTCAGGTACATTTCTTTTAATGAAGTCAAAATATCTTTCATCATTCCTTTGTCTTCAGGATTTGCCGCTAAAGCTTTTTCCAGGTAAACGATAGATTTTTTGAAGTTCTCTTTTGACTCCGCTAATAATGCATTACTTTTTTTCATGTCACGAGTCTCATTGCTCTGGTTATATTTTTCAGCGCCCTGGTTAAAAAAGCTGATACCAATAGAATAATTCGTATTCAGGTTATTCGGATCAACAGCTAAAGCGCGATCGTACATTTCCTGCGCTTCTTTGGTCATTTTAAGCCTGTCATAAATATTACCCATAGCTATAATCAGCGAAGTATTCTGCGGATCGAGCTTTAGCGCATCCTGCCCTAACTGAAGTGCTTCCTTAGTCTGGCCACGTGTAATGTAAATGTTCAGCTTATCAATCAGCAAGCTTTTTTTATCAGTTACATTCGCCATACCTTTATCTAATGCAGCCAAAGCAGCAGCTGTATCGCCACTGGTTTTATGAATATCAGATAAATAAATGTAAATCAGCGGCTCATTGTACTTGGCATCTGCAAGCTCGTTATAAAATTGCAATGCTTTTTCGTTGTTTTTAATTTGCTGGGCAGAGTAACCTGCGTAGAGTTTCGCTGACTGCGGATCTATTTTATTATCCCTTAGAAGCTTCTCAATTTCGCTCCTGCGGCCTGCATCTAAAGTATTAATTGCCACCAGGTAATTGCTGAAATTCTTGAAAGCAATGTCATATTTCTGGCCATTGTAAGCGTTTGAACCAAGATCATAATACATCAGCGCCATTTCCTTCATTTCATTCCTGATGTCGGCATTTTTGTTTCTTGTGTCCAGCTCTATTCCTTTAACAAATGAATTAAAAGCTTCATCAAAGGCATTTGGCTCAGCAGCTCTGAATTTATCCGACTGGCTTATGGCTTTATAGATCTGCCCGCGATACATCCAGGTATCCGGATCTATTTTAGTTGCATCGTGATTGGCAGCCTCGTTAATTGCAGATTTTGCCTTGTTAAGATCGCCGCCACGCATAGCGATAACAGCTGTGGTAACTTTACTTTTTTGTGCAAGCACAGGCTCAGCAGCCAGTAAAGAAACCGCAAGCACACCGTATATAGCTATTTTTCTCATATTGTATATATAGTTTATTTATTCGTTATCATTATCTTCATCAGTATCAAAATCTGCATCATCATCTTCTTCTGGCTCGTCTTCTTCAGCTACCAAGATCTCCTCTTCTGAAAGTTCAGCTGCCTCTGCACTTGGGTCAGTTTCATTCAAAGGCATCACTTTCTCAATCAGGTTACCATCAGCGTCAAACTCCTCTCCTTCCTGTTCCTCAAATTTCTCAACCTTTGCAATAGATGAAATTTCATCTTTTTCACTGAGCTTGATTAATCTTACGCCTTGCGTTGCGCGGCCCATTGTCCTGATGTCTTCCACACTCATACGAATAATTATGCCAGATTTGTTAATGATCATTAAATCATTGCTTTCATTCGCATTAAGTATGGCTATCAGTTTACCTGTTTTTTCTGTAACACTTATGGTTCTTACACCTTTTCCGCCACGGTTTGTTACACGGTAATCATCTACAATAGAGCGTTTTCCGTAGCCTTTTTCAGATAATACAAGCACGGTATCATTCTTATCTTCCACGCAAACCATACCAATTACAGCATCATCATCCTCTTCGCTTAGCCTTACACCTCGCACACCGGTTGAATTCCTGCCCATTGAGCGAACCCTGCGTTCTTCAAAACGAATGGCCTGGCCATAGCGTGTTGCCATAATCACCTCGCATTTATCGTTTGTCAGCATTGCGTCAATCAGCTGGTCGCCTTCTACAATATTTATGGCGTTGATACCTTTCTGGCGCGGACGTGAATATGCTTCGAGCGGAGTCTTTTTAATTACACCGTTTTTGGTACAGAAGAATATGAAATGATTATCTACGTATTCTTTATCGTTGAAATTTCTTACAGCAATATAAGCGCGTATCTTATCTTCTTTATCAATCTGGATCAGGTTCTGTATCGCACGGCCTTTGGTATTTCTTCCGCCTTCCGGAATTTCATATACACGCAACCAGTGGCACTTACCGCTTTCTGTAAAGAAAAGCATGTAACTGTGCGTACTGGCAACAAACAGGTGTTCAATGAAATCCTCATCCCTGGAAGCTGCGCCTTTTGAGCCGCGTCCTCCCCTGTTCTGCCTGCGATATTCTCTTGAAGTTGTGCGTTTTATATAACCTAAGTGGCTGATTGTAATTACAACTTCTTCATCAGCAATCATGTCCTCAAGCGAAAGATCATCCGCTGAATATACGATCTCGCTCTTACGCTCATCGCCGTATTTCTTGCGCATATCAATAAGCTCATCTTTGATTATCTGCATACGCAGGCCTTCATCGGCCAAGACACTTCGCAAATAATCAATAAGCTTCATAATATCTTCATACTCAGCTTTTATCTTATCGCGCTCAAGACCGGTTAACCTGTGTAAGCGTAGATCAAGAATTGCTTTTGCCTGTATATCGCTTAAGCCGAATCTTTCAATCAAACCGGTTCTTGCAATATCTGGCGTACGCGCTTCACGGATAATTCTAATTACTTCATCAAGATTATCAATAGCAATTAATAAACCTTCTAATATATGCGCGCGCTTTTCAGCTTCAGCCAACTCGTATTTAGTACGGCGAACTACAACATCGTGCCTGTGATTTACGAAATGGTGAATCAGGTCTTTCAGGTTCAGCGCAACCGGCCTTCCATTAACAAGCGCAATGTTGTTTACACTGAAAGAGCTTTGTAACGCTGTGTATTTGTATAATTTGTTCAGAACAACGTTAGCATCAGCATCGCGCTTGATCTCATAAACCACACGCATACCCGTTCTGTCAGATTCATCCCTAATTTCTGAAATGCCTTCCAGGAACTTCTCATTCACCAGGTCAGCCGTTTTCATAATCATGGTAGCTTTATTTACCATGTATGGAATTTCAGTAACGATGATGCGCTCACGATTGCCAGGCAAAGCCTCGATATATGCTTTTGCGCGCATAACAATTCTGCCGCGGCCGGTTTCAAATGCCTGTTTTACGCCTTCGTAACCGTAAATAATTCCACCGGTTGGGAAATCGGGTGCCTTTACATATTTGCGAAGTTCCTCTAAAGTAATTTCCTTATCATCTATATATGCAATAGTACCATCAATTACTTCTGTAATATTGTGAGGCGGCATATTGGTAGCCATACCAACCGCAATACCCGATGCACCATTAATTAATAAGTTTGGCACTTTTGCCGGTAATACCGATGGTTCTTTTAAAGACTCATCAAAGTTCGGGCGGAAATCTACCGTATCTTTATCAATATCTGTAAGTAATTCCTCTGCAATGCGTGTTAACCGAGCTTCTGTATAACGCATAGCTGCCGGGCTATCACCATCTACCGAGCCAAAATTTCCCTGGCCATCTACCAGCATGTAACGCATGCTCCAGTATTGCGCCATACGAACCATGGTATCGTAAACAGAGGTATCGCCGTGCGGGTGATATTTGCCTAAAACCTCGCCTACTATACGCGCCGATTTTTTATATGGGCGATTGTGTGCAAGACCTAACTCCGTCATACCGTAAAGTACACGGCGATGTACCGGCTTTAAACCATCTCTTACATCCGGAAGTGCACGCGAAACAATTACCGACATCGAATAGTCGATGTAGGCTGCTTTCATTTCTTCTTCAATATTAATAGGAATAATCTTCTCTCCTATTTCCATATTTTTTTCTCCTTAATTTGAACCGCTAAATTAGCGAAAATTTACATCAGTATAGCTAAAAACATGCCTTAATTTCAGTTTTAGCGTGATTTTGGCAGTAAATGTAAAATATTGATTTTCATAAAGATATGCTCGTATTTTTGAACATAATCTCTCATTTTTCAATAATTCAAAATTATCACAGAAAAAATCCATAAAAAAAGACAAAAATCTGAGTTTATCGGAGGAAAAACATGGTAATTGCTGAGGAAAATATTTGTTTGATAAACTGAAATTGTTGTGGAAGATAATCATTGAGCAATTACATATAATGATGTGCTGAAAAATGCTTTTATCATATGGATAATAAATGATAATTTGGGCACACGTAAATACGCGCGTCAACTGCGCGATTTATTTCTATTGACAGAAAAATTGACTGAAATGCGTTGTTGGCGCGCGTATTTACGCGTGACATTGGCAACAAAATTCCGTATTCACGATTAATTAGCAAGGCATAGCAGCTGACAAAAAGCTTTTGTGCGATTTAGAAATGCAATAAAGCATTTTTAAGCCAATATATATATGGATTATTTTATTGCAGCTTAAAGTACAAACTAACGGGAAAGTGTAAAGTAGAACCGTGTTCCTTCATTTAGTTTAGACTCTACCCAGATTTGCCCGCCGTGGCGTTCAACAATTTTTTTGCAGATCGCAAGCCCAATGCCTGTGCCGGGATACTTATCGCGGGTATGTAATCGCTGGAAGATCTGGAAAATCCGATCCTTGTAATCCATGCTCAAACCAATGCCATTATCTTCCACGCAGATGCGATAAAATTTACCAATGTTTTTGGTAGTGATATTTATGACAGGTTTTACATTATTCTGCCTGAATTTTATTGCGTTTGAAATCAGGTTCTGGAAAAGTTGCACAAGCTGTGAAGCATCTGCCTGTACAAAAGGAAACTTATCGCAGTTTACTTCGGCGTCGGTTTCCTGTAAAAGTATTGACAGGTTGCGTTTTACAATCTGTATAATAATATCGAGGTTTATTTTCTCGAAAGTCATTTCCTTGCGCCCGATCCGTGAATAACTGAGCAGATCTGTAATTAAGCTTTGCATGCGCGTTGCGCCTTCAACTGCGAAAGATATAAACTCACGCGCTTCTTCATCAAGTTTATCGTTATACCTGTTGCCAAGCAGCTGTGTGTATGATGAAACCATACGCAAGGGTTCCTGTAAATCGTGGCTGGCAACATATGCAAACTGCTCAAGCTCCTGGTTTTTCTGCTCCAGCTCGAATTTCTGCTCGTACATGTTGCGTTCAATAAGCTTTCTAACGCCGTTCTCAATCTTCAGCTGGTTGTTCGTGTACCACAGCTCTTCAATTTTTTTATCGCGCTCAACTTCAGCCCTTTTAAAAGCATTTATATTATAAGCCATTACAAATCCGCCATCAATATCAATACCTTTTTTTTTAGGGCCTACCGATATATAGAACCAGTTACCGTTTTCGGACTGATATTCAGTATGTGATATTTTTCCCTGCAGCGCATCTTCATACAGAGGCTGTAATACATCAGTATAGGCAAGGCTGTGCAGCTCGATGGTTTTTTTACCTGCAAATAATTTATAATCAGCAATAAACAACCCGCTATCGGCATCTTCAATAAAAGTATATTCCAGGTTGCTGTTAAAAACCATCAGCGTACCGGCAGGCATTAAATTTCCCAGGCTTTTGAATAAAATATTATGTTCCGTGTTTATTGCATCAGCTGTTACATCCGGCAGGGTATGCAATGGTTCAGGCTTTTTTTCAAATTTATGAATAGCGCACTGTATCTCAGGGAATTCCGCTTGTGACGCCAGGCAGAAACTTGCATCAATTACCCATTGGCTGCCATTTAACTGTAAATTGAATTGTTCGGCGAGCGGAAAATTAAGCGCATCTGGCATCATTAAGCGGCTTACCAGGTTTTGCCAGAAATCTTTTTCCTTATTAAAAAGGTTAAAAAAGCTGCTTATTTGTGGCTGCTCAGTAATATTATGCACCGGCTGGAAAAATTTTACAGCAGCTTTGTTATTGAATTTTAAATCGCCGTTAAGGCTGAAAGACAAAACCGGGAGAAAAAAATTTTCCAAACCACTGATATAGGTTTCTGTATTATCATTCACCGGCGAAAGCATGTTTTAACGTATGGTAAAATTTATTGCTTTTTTAAGTTAGTCCTGAAAACTCAACTAATTATTCAAAATAAAGTAAAACCTAAAGCAGTAAATAGTTTATAAAATTTATGAAAATCTTCAATAAATTAAAATGCTATACCAAAACCGGTAAGGAAGTGCCTCGGCTGTAAATACCTTGCAGGATTTTCGGGTGACAAGTTTCTTGATCTCGGATCGCGCGGATCATCATAAACCGGGTCGCGTAAGTTTTCAGGAACAGGATCGCCATAAGAATAAGCCGTGCCGGTAACCGGGTTTGGAATAATGGTATTACGATTATTGAAGATATTGGTGATTTCCAGCGACCAGGTGATCCTTGCTTTTTTCACATTCCACCATTTATTAATAGTAAGATCAGCAGAAAATGTTGAAGTTGCCAGTTTAGAGAACCTTAACGATGGATCTGTTTCCGCCTCATATATAGGCCTGCCGGAAAATTGTTCGTAGCCTGTTAATTTGAATGGCGTATATCTTCTGCCTGTTCTAAAATTTCCTTCTGCATATATACGAAACTTGTTTAATGGCTTGATGTTCAGGAAACCGTGGCTTGTATTATGCGTAAAAAGTATATTGGTTTTAAGATCTACCGGATTATCCCAGGGCAGATAATATTCGCGTGTATCTTCCCTGTTGCCGGTATTTAATATATCTCGTAAAGCATCTGATGCTGAGGAACTCTGGCCGGTTGCAATTGAATATGAACCGGAAATCTGCCCGCTGAACCATTTGCCAATTCGTTTTATATAAGTTGCTTCAATACCTCTCGTACGCGCATAATCGCTGTTGATACGCATGGTTCGGGTAACTTCCCGGCCGGTTACATCTTTAATTTCTACAGATGCCAGCGTAATAAAATCATATTTATCTTTCCAGAAGGCGGCAAGGCTTAATACATCATCGGAAGTGATCTGTGATTTCAAACCAAGCTCATAAGAAATATCTACTTCCGGATTTAAATTAGGATTTCCTACAAATGATAAAGTGGATCTATCCTGGTAATAAGGATCTAAGCCGGTATAAACAAACGATGGATGCGGCTGCACGGTGCTGTGGCCGTAATTAAAATAAATAACCTGGTTCTCTTTTATAGGAAATGAAGCCGAGATTTTTGGTAACAGCCGCATTTTAACATGCCTGTCTCCTATTCTTAAGCTTTGTTTTTTATATTGTTCCCGAATTTCATCCCGTATTGGCGACCTGGGATCTGCAATAGCATCATCAACAAATTTTCCTGGCAACCAATATTCAAAACGGCCGCCAAATTCAGTTATAAGGCCGGAAAACCTGATCTGGTCTGATACGAAAAACGCACCGTTTATTGGTTTTACCCGCCAAATATCACTAACTTCGCCTAAACGGAAAGATTGTGACTCACCTCCTGATGCTAATGCAATTGGTGCGCCTATCCATGGTCTTGTAATATCAATCCACTGCAAATACTGGTGCTTGAATTCAGAACCGAAGTTAAACCTGTTAACACCATTTCTTGATTGAACGGCACCGGTAAAACGAAGCGTTTTTTCATCAACTACGTGATCGTGCCACAAAGTAGCAATACCATTATTATTAATAAAACCGCTTGGTGAATTTACAAACACAACACTATCGCCCGGATTAAACAAACCTACAGGATATTCAATAATGGAACGCGGATCGAACTCTGTATTAACTACTTCCGGCCTCCAGGCTCGGCCATTGGCATCGGCCCGCAGTTTCACAAATAGTCTTGATGCAATTAGTTTGTAAGATACTTTGCTGCTTACGTTATGCGAAAGGGTTAAACTTTGCATATTAAGATCGTGCGTAAAAGTATTGGCATTATCCATCTGCCGGCTGAAAGAATACTGATATCCAGGTGTATAAGGAATATCTGAACCTGTGATACGCAGCATGTTAAGATCCTGGTTTACTGTAACTGATTTAATATAGCTGCCAGTAAGGAACATATTTTGTCTAAGCTGGTAACTCATTTTAAACAAACCCGACCAGCGGTTATCCTGTTGCGGCGACCAGAAATTACCGAAATTTTTATTATAAACCGAAGATGTTAACTGGTTTGCGGGATTTTTAAAATACTCATCGGATAAGTTGAACCTTAGTGAGGTGAAATAAGTAAGCCTGTTTTTTACTATTTTTATAGGCCCGCCCAAATTTAGCTCCATTACCTGCTGGTTAAAAACTGAGTTCCAGTTGCGGTTAAAGCCAAAATTATCGCGTTTATACAAGAAACTGCCTTCAAACTTATCGCCGCCGGTACGGGTTTGCGCATTTACAACGCCTGCGGTATTATTACCATACTCAACGCCGCTGCCACCTGTGGTTATTTCAATATCTCTTAATGAGTTAGACCCAATATCTACACCAAAGCCGGTGCCTGATAATGGATCTTTAGCTGAAACATCATCTATATAAAAGCCGGTTTCATAACTGCGGCTGCCTCGGATATGTAAACCTGTAGGCGAGTTTATTATACCGGGCTGCGTGTTAAGCACTTCCTGGATCTGCCTGGCCGGCGCGTTCTCAATCTTATCTTTACCAATGGTTTGCTTGCTTTTAGATTCCTCCACATCAACAAGCGGCCTTTCACCAACAATAACCACTTCCTGCTCCACAGTAAGGTTTTGCGTACCAAGTTTTACATTCAGCTGCCGTACTTCTCCATCTTTTAGTTTTATGCCGGTAAAAAGCATTTTTTCATAGCCTATGTAACTAACTTCAATGGAGTATTCGCCCGGTTTAATATTTTCAATCCTGTAATTGCCATCAAGGTCGGCAGATTTACCGAGCGCTGTACCTTTTATGATGATATTGGCACCAACAAGCGGAGAATTATCGTTTCTATCGGTTACTTTGCCGTATAATGTGGCTTTTTCCTGCCCGTATGCTAAGGTTACCGTTAAGCAAAAAACTATTATTGTAAAATATCTCTGAAAATAGAGCCGCATTTATTAATCTGAAAATTTATACAAATTTCCGAAAATAAATTTACACTTCATTTTAAATTTTTATAAAGCTTTTGCCGCCTGGCCATTTTTGCTGCAACACCGCTTTAAGTGCTTTATATTTACTTTCATCCTGCACAAAATCACAGTTGGTAATATCGGCAATAATAACAGGTTTGTCTTTTACGGTTTCAAAATACTGTGCGTAGCTTTCTTCAATCGCGCTTAAATATTCATCAGGAATATTCTGCTCGAATTCGCGCCCACGCTGTGCAATATTTTTTTGTAATGTTTCTACTTTATTATACAGAAAAAGGATTATTTCCGGTTTCGGAAGCTGTGTTGCGAGCGCGTTGTGCAATTGCTGGTATAAAATATACTGATCTTCAGGTAAATTCTTCCTGGCGAAAACAAGGCATTTGTCAAAAAAATAATCGCCTATATATACTTTCTCCGGAAAATGCTTTGTAGCTGCGTATGGCTTCAACTGTCCGAAACGCTCCATTAAAAAACTCAGTTCCAGCGGAAAAGCATACTCGGCGGGCGATTGATAGAATTTCTCCAGGAAAGGATTTTCAATAAACCGTTCAAGTATCAGTTCGGCACCAAACTCCTGTGCAAATTTTGTGGCGAGCGTTGTTTTTCCGGCGCCTATATTTCCCTCAACTGCTATATATGTGTACATCAAAAAATACTTATATGTGTATAGTTACCTCACTTTTATCTGTACTTTCTATAAGCAGCTGGTTAACAGTTTTTTTCAAAATTGGATGCTCCCATTCTGCCACAATTTCATTTAGCGGATAAAGGGTAAAATTACGCTCATGCAGATGCGGATGCGGAACTTTAAGTGTTTCAGAATCTACAACAGTGTCTTCAATTAAAAGTATATCTATATCTATCAGTCTGGAGCCCCATTTTTCATCGCGTACGCGGCCCATTTGCTGCTCAATGTCCAGCAAAGTTTGCATTACCTGTTCGGGCTCCAAAATTGTCCATACCAAAAGCGCCTGGTTCAGGAATCCCGGCTGTTCGGTATTTCCCCATGGCGCAGTTGCGTATATTTTAGATTGCTCCAAAATATTTCCCACTTTTTCTTCAATTAATTCCGAAGCCTTTTTAAGGTTAATTTCACGCTCGCCAAGGTTAGTACCAAGCAACAAAGCAACTTTTTGCATCTCAGCCAATTACAGTAGTTTTAAGGTTAACGAATTCTTTAATGCCAATATCCGACAGTTCGCGACCAAAACCCGAAGCTTTTATGCCGCCAAACGGTAAACGCGGATCTGATTTCACGATGGTGTTTATGTAAACGCAACCGCTTTTTATTTTAGCTGATAACGCAAGCGCGTGATTTGTGTTTTTACTCCAGATGCTTGCGCCCAGGCCAAATTGTGTATTATTCGCCAGTTCAACAGCTTCTTCCTCGGTTTCAACAACAAAAAGGCTGGCTACAGGCCCGAAAAGTTCTTCCTTGAATGCGGGCGAATCTGCATTAATATTAGTTAAAACTGTTGGTTGGTAATAAAATCCATCACCTTGAAGCATTTTTCCGCCGGTTAATATATGCGCGCCTTTGGCAACACTTTCATCTACTTGTTTAACAATCGTTTCCAACAGATCTTTTCTGGCCAAAGGCCCAATATCCGTATTTTCGTTTTGCGGATCGCCAATTTTCAGCTTATTTATTTCCTCAATAAATTTCTTTGTAAATTCTTCTGCTACTTCTTTTAACACAATAAAGCGTTTAGCGGCAATACAGCTTTGCCCGGCATTCTGCATGCGTGCATTGGCCGCGTTTTTTGCTGTAAAATCAACATCGGCATCTGCCAGAACAATGAACGGATCGCTGCCGCCAAGTTCTAAAACACTTTTTTTCAGATGTTTTGCCGCCTGTGAAGCAACTATAGCTCCTGCCCTGCCGCTTCCTGTTAAAGAAACTGCTCTTATATTCTCATTTTCAATTACTTTATCGCTTTGCGTATGCGAAATAAACAGGTTCTGAAAAACACCATTAGCAAATCCACTTTCTAAGAATGCTAATTCTAAAGCCTGGGCACATTGAGGTACATTTTCGGCATGTTTAAGTAAAATAGTATTGCCAGCCATTATTGCCGGCGCGGCACAACGTATCACCTGCCAGAACGGAAAATTCCAGGGCATAATAATATAAATTACACCAATGGGCTCATAGTGTATGGCGCTGTATGAATAGTCAGATTTCCTGTTTTCAGGCGCCAGCATTCTTTCTGCTACCATGGCATAATATTCACAGCATTGAGCGCATTTTTCTATTTCTGCAATGGCTTGCTTAATGGGTTTTCCCATTTCGGCAGTTATCGTTCGGGCGTATTTATGCTTGTTACTCAGCAGATATTCAGCCAGTTTCAGCATTAACCTTTTACGTTCACCGAAAGTATTTTCCGACCAGTGCATATATGCGTTTTGTGCCATGCTGATCTTAGCCTCCAGTTCTGCATCTGTAAAATTTTTATATTCTGCTAAATGCTTTCCGTTGGCCGGATTTATTGAAGTAAACATACCTGAAGTATTTTGTGGCAATGCAATATATGTAAAGCCGGAAATGTTTGCAAACTTAAGCCAGCTGAGATTATAATATTTGTCTGCTTAAGTATTTTTTGTAATGTTGTTATATGGTAATAACTTAATTATTAATCGGATGAATACTGCATTTCATTTTCTACTTGTTTTACTTGCATTTATGTTTTTGTGCTGCAAATCGGGCATAAAAATTAATGAAGAAGATTTTTTAATAAATGTTGCAATTTACCAGAATGGAAAGGAATATTTAATGAATATTGAAGACAGCATTTCAATTGAAAAGAAAAAATTCGCAATAAGATTTAATAATAAACGTTACGATCAGGGCTCAGAAAAATTATACAGAGCAAGAATTGCAACACTGAAAACTAAAGCTGAACTGGATCGTGTAAAAGCGGGTGAAATTACTGAAGACTCTTTACTGTTCTTTTTTCCCGGAACAGATATGACGCCTTACGAAGATAATTTTTACAGGAATCTAAATTTTACTGATATGGCGCATACAAGCTTATATTATGAAAATGAAAATAACAGAAGAGTGAAGTTACTTTCAGATAATAAGGATTATTTGCGTCTGGAGTTTGAAGTGGATAGCTTCATATTAAATGAGGATCCGACTAACTTCAATGAGCCAGCTGTTCACATTAGTGAAATGCAAAAAGAAACTATTTATATCGCTGTTTTTATAGACAAGAATCTGAACGGAAAAATAGAAAAAGGCGAGTATAGTAAAATAACATTACATTTTAAGCCTTAAGTAAAGATAAATCTTACGCTGCTTCACCCAGTCTCCGGCTCATGATCTTATCAATCTTCTGGTAGAAATCCATTGGTTCTAAAGTTCTCCAGCTTAATGTATCCAGCTCACCGCCCATATTCATATAATAATCAAGGTTATGTTCACGGAATTCCTGCAAAACATGCGGCTGAAAATTTACGCAGGCAATCCAGCCGTCTTCCACATCCTGGAACCATTCTTCGTAATAATCTTCGCCATCGTGATGAAAATTGAGCACATTTTCGCCAATAAGAATAAATTTATTGATGCCGCTTTCTATCATTATATCAATCACATCACGCTTTAAATACATGATGTCGTTAGAGATACAATCGTTCCACTCGCCGATAAATTCTATAATAGCGTAATCATTATCATAATCGGCAAAAAGTATTTTGAGGTAAAGCGTATTGGAACCCATTTCATCCCATTGCGGGTGAATATAGTAATCATAAACGCTGTTGGTAAAATAAAACTCGCTGTATTCGCGCTGGTAAAACGGCGAATTTTCGTCTTCCTCGGCAGTGTAAAAATGCCGCCAGTTAAAGTATGGCTCTATGGAATGCATGGCGCTCTGTTCTTATTCTGTATTTGTACCTGTTTCGGCCTGCATTACATTGCGCACGCTGCCATACTGCAACAGCTTTTGTTTTGCAAACTCGTATTTCCAATTGTACAAATTAACCAGCATTCGTGTTCCTCTATCTACCAGTTTTTTGTTTGTAAGCTGCATATCCACCATTTTATTATCCTTCACGCGACCCAGCTTTATCATAACAGATGTTGTGATCATATTCAGCACCAGTTTCTGTGCAGTTCCGGCTTTCATTCTTGTGCTTCCGGTAAGAAATTCCGGCCCGACAACAACTTCAATAGGATAATCACTCACCGCCGCAATTTCGCTTTCTGTATTACAAACTATGCAACCGGTTGATATATTGTTTTTTCTGCAGCTTGCCAATCCGCCTAAAACATAAGGCGTTGTTCCCGATGCTGAAATGCCAACCACAAGGTCTTTATCCGTAATCTGATGTTGCTGTAGATCTTGCCATGCTGCTTCCATATTATCTTCTGCGCCTTCCTGTGCCTGCCGGATAGCTGCATCGCCACCGGCAATGATACCAATTACCATTCCCTGCGGAACACCAAAAGTCGGCGGACATTCGCTTGCATCCAAAATACCCAATCGGCCACTTGTTCCTGAACCAATATAGAATAATCTTCCGCCATTTTTCATCTTCTCATAAACCGCATCAACCAGTTTTTCAATTTGCGGAATCTGTTTTTCTATGGCTAAAGGAACAGTTTTATCTTCCTGGTTTATTGAAATCAATAATTCTGAAGTTGATTTTTGCTCGAGGTTTCGGTAGTTAGAATCCTGTTCTGTGGTTTTGGATGACATTTTTGGAATGAGTAAATGAGTGGTTGAGTAAATGAGTGAATATCTGCAAAGCGTCGCAAATTACAGGTTTAAAGCATTTTTCGAGGAAAGTATATATGGGGAAAATGTAAATAACTCAGCTTAAAGTTTATTTTTTAAACTTTTCTGCATATGTCAACTACCTGAAAAATGCTTTTTAATTGATATATTTACAATGATAAAACATATACAGCACTAAATCACGATTAAATAAAACACCTAAAAACCATGTTCAAATGATCAGGCGAAAGCAAAATTTTCCAATCTTTCAATTTTCCAATTTTCCAATCTGCATATGATATTTCACCAGTTCATCCATAGGCGATTTTACAATCTTACCAATTTCATAACCAAAATCCGCTGCTGTTTCCTTTAAAAAATCCTGGTAATGAAAAGCTATGGAGCCAACTGCATGAATAGGCAATTTCTTACTCTCATTTTGCAAGGAAGTGATGTGAATATCAAAAAACGCACGAAATGAATTTTTTACCAGGTTCATGCAGTATTCTTCCTTAATATGCTCGCGGATAAAATACGAGAATGAGGCCAGCCAGCGATTAGGACTTGGTAATTTATATATATGGTTAAGAATTATTTCCCTGTCAAAATTATATTCTACGCGCAGTTTTTCACTCAGCGCGAAAGGCATTTTACGGTAAAGGAAATCTTTTATAAGCTGCTTGCCCATATGCGCTCCACTGCCTTCATCGCCAAGTATATAACCCAAATTGGGTAATACGGATATCGTATCTTTCCCATCATAAATACAAGCGTTTGAGCCTGTGCCCAATATTGCGGAAATACAAGCCTCACCGGTGAATCCAGCTCTTGCCGCAGCTAAAAGATCGTGCTCTACATTTATTTCGCTTTTATGGAAGAAGCTTTTCAGGCAGGAAAAAATAATTCTCTTGTTTTCATCGGTACTGCAGCCCGCGCCGTAGAAATGTATCTCGGGCTGAAATTCCTGCACATGCGGTGCAACTTCTTCTTTAATTATCTCGCAAATCTGCTCACGTTTCTGTGTATACGGGTTAAGGCCGCGCGAAGTAAAATCTTTCTTTTTTTTGTCCTCACTAATTAGCAACCACTGTGTTTTGGTAGATCCGCTTTCTGCAATTAAAATCATAAGGCAAACTTAAGCATACAATATAAAAAATTTTCCTGAAATTTTTGGCGTTCAGTTTGCATAGTTTAGGCAAAATGGTTTCAAGACTGTATTTTTGTAAAATGGAAGGTATAGTAAATAAGCAGAATATGTTAAATAAAATTTGGATTTGGTTTGGAATTATGTTGTTTGTTTTGGGCAGCGCTTTTGATGCCGCCGCACAAAGAAAACCCAAGAAAGAAGAAGTTGTTGTAAGAAAGCCATCTACCGTGGAACTTGTTTATGAGGATATTCCACTGGAGTATTTAGGCCAGGTGGAAGCTTATATTGCCAAAAGAAAAGCTGAGGCGCCACGCGTAAAAACAGAAGATACCAAAGATCTGCGTACCGGGTTTGTAAGAAATTTGGATACAACGCGCCAGTATATTCACCTGCAATTAGCTGGCGAGCCAAAACACACGCGCATACAGCTTTTCGAGACGAATAAAAGAAACAAGCTGGTAGGCATGGAAACAACAGTTTGCGAAAATGGCGGCTGCCAGAGCCAGATAAAATTCTACAGGAAGGATACCGGGCAATGGAAAGATGTAAGTGCAGATTATTTGCCGGAACTGGACTATAAATATATGTCGGGCACCTTAAAATCGGTTTACAAAAAAGCATTTAAGGGCTTAGATATATATGAAAGTAAAGGCTACAACGATGAAACAGCGCTTAAAAACTCTTTGCTTTATATTATTTCGCCGGACGATAATAAGATCCTGATACAAGAGCCGCACCTTTCCACAACACTTTACGAAATGGTTTGGAATGTAAAGAAACAGGAATTCGACCTGAAAAAGCCGAGCAGTAAGTAAATCTGCCGATTAGTTTACATGGGGCGTTGCCCAAAGCTGTATTGTCTCAGTCTTTCAGACTGTTGGTGTACGTTCCCTGGTTTTTGGCTCACAAACCAACGTTCTTTTATAACTCCGTAACTAAACGACATTGAATTTGTATTTCAAAATACATATATAACAATCTTAAAAAATGCTTTGCTGCTTGTTGCGGTGAAGCATTTTTAATTTTCAGGCCAACTGGTTTTCGCCATTTCCATATATAACATCTAGCAAAAATGCTTTAAGTTTGCTTTCGTAAAAATTCAAATAGGTAATCCATAATTCAAAACTCATAACTTCAAATGGAAACAGTATTAATAGAAATAAAAGATAAAGCAGCCTATATAACCTTAAACCGCCCAGATGTTTTTAATGCTTTTGACGATGCGCAGAGCTATGCTTTACAGGATGCATTTAAACAGGTTGCAAAAGATGATAATGTGCGCGTTGTGGTTTTAACCGGCGCCGGAAAAGCTTTTTGCAGTGGCCAGGATCTGAAAGCCATTGCACAGGCAGAAAACCGAAACCTCGCCGATTCGCTGCATAAAAGATATAATCCGATCATCCGTGCCATGCGCAATTTACCGAAACCTGTTATTTGCCGTTTGAATGGTGTTGCTGCGGGTGCAGGCTGTTCTTTGGCTTTGGCTTGCGATATGATCATTGCAGCGGAAAATGCTTCTATGATTGAGGTTTTTGTAAATGTTGGTTTGGTTTTGGATTCAGGCTCATCTTACTTTTTACCGCGTGTAGTTGGCAGTCACAAAGCTTTTGAACTGGCAACCATGGGAAGCAAAGTTACAGCGCAGAAAGCACTGGAACTGGGCATGGTGAACCAGGTTGTGCCTGCCGAAGAACTGGATGACGCCGTAGAAAAGCTAGTGGAATATTACCGCAACGCACCAACCAAAGCCATCGGCCTGATGAAGAAAATGCTGGATAAATCATATACTTCCACTCTAGATGAAATGCTGGATTATGAAGCCTATTGCCAGGAAATTGCCGGTTACAGCGCCGATTATAAAGAAGGTGTCCGTGCTTTCAACGAGAAACGCAAACCTGAGTTTACCGGGAAGTGATTTTTTAATGGTGAATTGTGAATGGTAAATGGTGAATTTGCTGGCGCACGATTTTTTTGTCTGAATCGGGATTAACAGGATCATAATATTTTCTTGATTTTATAGAATCATGCTAATCCAAAAATCCTGTAAATCATGATTAAGACAATTTAAAAGCATTTTTCGAGATATTGATATATGGAAAGCCGGAGTTTTTAATTCGGCTTTTTTATTTGAGTAATTTTAAGAACCCAAGTATAAAATTTTTGTTGTACTTTTAGACAACTTTTGTATTTTTGTTTTG
>DAIUCM010000050.1:0-23444 GCA_036846145.1 Bacteroidota bacterium | reverse complement strand
ATATCATTCTCAATTAGCGCATAACTTAAATCACATGTAAATAATTCGCTACAAACCAGGCTTTTATAAAAAACATGCGTTTAAATGGTTTAAACGCATGTTTTTCGATATTAAAAAATCATTAAAGATGCTATAACGCTAACAAAAACACTTATTTTGAACTGTTTGAAGCCATCGCAAACTGAAGCAAATAACCAAATAAAACCACCAGCATGCAGCCAATTACATTAAACCATAGGAAACTGATCTCGAAACCGAACCAGCCTGCTTTGCCCATAAAATAAAGCGCCAGTACAATGCTTTCCGCAAGCAGCGCAGCAAAAAACACAGCGTTTGCGCCTATAAACCTTATATAGAAAGCTACAAGGAAAATGCCTAAAATAGCACCGTAAAATAATGATCCTAAAAGGTTTACAGCCTGTATAAGATTATCGAGCATACTGGCCACTGTGGCGAAGAAAATAGCCAGCGCGCCCCAGCCGAAAGTAAATGCCCTGGATGCCCTTACATAATGCCGCTCGGTACCGGCAGTTTGCAGGCTGCGTTTGTAAATATCAACCACAGTAGTAGAGGCCAGGGCGTTTAACTCAGATGCCGTAGAAGACATGGCCGCGCAAAGTATTACAGCTATAAGCAAGCCAACAATACCTTTGGGCAAATGCTTCATTACAAACGAAATAAATACGTAATCGGTATCTTTTACTTCTTTTTCCGGATCTTTAATATTTCTGCCGGGTGCGCTTTCAGCCACGAGGCGCTTAAACTCTTTACGAATGTTTTTTATCTCAGCATCGTGCTGCTGAAGTATTTTTTTAGATTGTGCTATATGGGTTTCATTACCTTCCCGTAAAGCGAAAACCAGGTTATCTATTTCCTGCTGCTTATTATTAAAAACATGGGTATGTTTCTGCTCTAAAGCCTGGTATTGTGTTGCGTATGCCGATTGCTTCAATTTATGTACTTCAACTTCATTAAAAAATACCGGTGGCTTGTTGAACTGATAAAAAATGAAAACCAGGATGCCAATAAACAAAATAAAAAACTGCATGGGTATTTTGAGCAAGCCATTGAACAACAAACCGGTTCGGCTTTCCGCGATTGAACGGCCTGTTAAATAACGCGCAACCTGGCTTTGATCGGTGCCGAAATAAGAAAGCATCAGGAACAAACCGCCCGTAATGCCGCTCCAGAAAGTATATCGCTTTGTAAAGCTGAGGTCAAAATCAACCACCTCCATTTTGCCCATTTTACCGGCAACCTGTACGGCTTCGCCAAATGAAATATTATCCGGCAACAGCCTGATTACGATAATTCCCGCAACGAGCATGCCACCCATCATTACCGCCATTTGCTGTTTCTGTGTAACATTTACCGCTTTTGTTCCGCCTGCAACAGTATAAATGGTTACCAGCGCGCCTATAATTATTACCAGTAAATTAAGGTTCCAGCCCAGTATAGTGGAAAGAATAATGGCCGGCGCGTAAATGGTAATACCGGCTGCCAGGCCACGCTGTACAAGGAAGAGAAAAGCTGCCAGCGAACGTGTTTTCAAATCAAAACGATTCTCCAGGTACTCGTAAGCAGTGTAAACTTTTAAGTGGTAAAAAATGGGAACTGCTGTGATGGAAATAATAACCATGGCAATGGGCAGCCCAAAATAAAACTGCACGAAACCCATGCCATCTTCAAACGCCTGGCCGGGCGTAGAAAGAAAAGTAATGGCGCTGGCTTGTGTTGCCATAATGGAGAGGCAGATGGTCCACCAGGAGCTGTTGTTGCCGCCCCGCAGATAAGATTCCATATTCTTGCTTCCGCGCGTTTTCCAGGTGCCGTAACCCACAATAAATGCCAGGGTGCTGCCTAAAACTATCCAATCGAGTAAACTCACTTTTTCAGTTTCCAGTAACCAGTTATCAGTAACCAGTTTATTTTTTTTATAGTTTAATTAAAAATTGAAGCATTTTTGGGCATTTGCATATATGGAAATAACCTTGCAGGGGCAGGGCTTGACCTATCCGAATGCGTAAAGCGTAATTTATTGTTCCATTAATGCATTGCTTTCATTATTTCATTGGTAATACCAAGTAATAAGGCTGAAAATAACAATAAGCACAACCAGGTTGATGATGACAAGCCAGTACATGCCGCGCCAGTTTTTGAAAAACGGCGGCCTGCCTTCTTCTGTTTTTACCTCATCTCGCGAATCGTGTTTTAAGATTTCCATATATGGTTTGTGTTAGAAATGGTTTAGTTGCAGCTTTCTTTCACATTCATAAAAACAGCTTTGCTAAAGCTTAAATTTACAGGATTGTCCGGATCTAAGGTTACATCCAACAACTCCTGTTTCTCAAGATTAATCCAAATCCAGCCGATATTTACTTCGCCATTTTCCTCTGTTTTTTTGCTTACTCCAATCGTAATAATTTGTCCATCTTTATCATCAGTAAAGTAATTTAATGAATTTGGATTTTCGTTACCAACCGGTTTAAAGTTGCTGTTCAATATCAACTGTTTAATTAAATCTTCGCAATTGCTTTTATTCGCTGCATGTGTATCTGATGAATTAGAAAAATTGGTATTTCGCTGGCAACCAAGCGAATATAAAATAACCCCAATAAATGAATATAGGTAAAATTTACTTTTCAATTGCATGGGTCACTTAATTTAATTTATGCTTTACCTTCCACCTTTTTCCTCCCTGCCTCGCTCTTCCGGATTTGTAATCCGGAAGCTTGAGTATAAGGATTTGTAATCCGTTTACTTATTTCAATATATTTTGCAGATTACAAATCTGCATACTTATAACTTCGGAATTGCAAATTCCGAAGAGCTGCTCCGAATGTTATTCTTTGTGTTTTAATAATCTCTAATTCGATTCAAAGTTCAAATTAACAATAACCGATGCACGGAAAGTCCTCCCCTTGGGGGAGGATTTAGGCGGGGTTATTTGCTAATAATCAACTTCTGAGTTTGGATTTCGTTGCCGGTTTTTAAAATTACCATATATATACCAGCGGAAAAATGCTTTAAGTCTGCATCAATACCTTCGGCAAAAGTGTTTTTGAAGCTGTAGCTGAATACTTTTTTACCGGTGATATCGCGAATTTCAACGGAGCCGGTTTTTCGTTCTGCAAAATCAAGGTTGATGTGTACCTGGCCATTACTTGGGTTTGGGAAAACCTTGAATTGCGTTTCCTTTACGAAGCCTTTCTCTTGCAAACCCACAAAACTGCCTACGCTGAAAGGCTGGAAAATTTCCGAACCAAAATCGGCATTAAAGTTCTTGAGCACAGTTCCGTTTTCGCGTTTGATGCGTGCGAAACCGGTGCCTTGGTTCGGGTTGGCCCACCATTTCAAACCATCATTTCCTTCATCTTTTAAGCGGAACTCATAACAGCCGGTTGGCAGCGTTAAGGTATCGCGGTATGTGGTATTGGCTGCCAATCCGCTGCGTGAAAGAATGGTTTTTCCTGTGGCATCTGTAAGCGTATAAGAAGTTTCATCGGGATTGGTATTGGTTTTCACTTCTACGATTATTTTTTCGGGATAAAGCTGCGGTGCCGTGGTTCTGGTAATGAAAGTATTGTTCGGCGCGTATTCATCTATTACACCATTCGGCGAAGTAATAAACACCTCGAAAATGCCCGATGTATTCCATTCGAAAGCGCCCAGTTTTACTTCAGTTTCTTCCATAAAGTTCAGCTCGCCGGTCCACTCATATTTGGCTTTGTCCCAGCCCATGCCGTAAAAAATTGTAAGCGATGTAAGTTGCGTATGGCCTGTATTCCTGATCTTTACAACAGGCTGGCTGCAAACCGGATTCATGCGCGCATACATTTGGTTATCGCTCGGCGCCAGAACATCTACAATGGCAGCATCTGTACGGAAATTGGGCGCTCCGTAAAAAACCACCTGGTCTTCAATAACATAGTAGGGCGTTGTGCCCTGACCATTCCACTCGTAATCGGCTTGTACATCGTGGTCAATTGAAGCATTTTTCCCGGCTTCTATATATGGTGTCAGCTCGAAATCGTACGTCCAAACCTCGGTGCCCGGGCACCAGTTGGCGCGGTTGTAAACCCAGGTTCCGCCCTGCGGATAAAGTGGGTTCACGCCACAGTTATCGCGCCAAACCAGCTTCTCGAAACGTTGTGTTCCATCTACTTTAAAAGTATGTTTTTTGGCGCAGAATTCCGCACAATTCTCACCGCCATCGCCAAAGCCATGCCCTGTAATGCGCGATTTAATGCGGGCGCCTTTTGCGTTTTCCGGCACCTGTATGGTTTTGGCTGTAAGCTTTTCTTCGATTGGGTCGCCATCAACACCATAGTTGAAATTGCCGCTATTTATATTTTGTATGCTGATGATATCGCGCGGTGGGATGCCTTTTATCATCCAGAATTCCATCTGCAAAAGTTCCTGCCAGTTGCCCGCCGCCAGCCTTACGCTATCGGCCAGCAATGTACGGTAATCGCTTACATCGAACGTCCAGGTCCAGCCATTTCCCAGGCTCAAACCATTTCCATAAGGGGTAATATACCGGGCCAATTCATAGCGGATGCCATCTTTGTATAAATACGTGTAGGTTAAATAATCCCATTCGCCGCAGGCAGGTGTTTGTTTTGGGTTGCATTTCAGCGTGTAGCGCATCAGTATCTTCTCGAATTTCACCGTATCGCTGGGGAAAAGGAAGGTGGAATCCTGCGGAGAACCGAAAGTGAAAGTTGTTATTTTTACTGTATCGCCGTTTTTGGCTGTGAGGTTGATTGTCGTTGAAAACAGCAGCAAAAGCGTGAAAAGTAAAATGCGGAAGCCGGTAGATTTACCCATATGCAAAGATTTAAATAGCAAAGATGCGGATTTCATTCTATAAAGTGGCTGTTGATTTTGAACCGGATTTTTTATTGTTGGATTTTCAGAAGCTGGATTTGCATATATAGATTTGGTAGGAAATGCTTTGTTTTAACCCCATCTAAATCTTCCCCCAATGGGAAGACTTTGGCGCTCCGAATGCTGATTTAATTATTAGATTATTTCTGTTGGCATTACAATTTCCATATAGCATTTTGCAAAAAAATGCTTTGAAACGCCAATAGGCAATGCACGGAAAGTCCTCCCCTTGGGGGAGGATTTAGGCGGGGTTACTTCCCTATCGAAATAATATTGCTGAAAATACGGTATGCTCCGGGAACGCCGGCAGGCAGTTCGCGGAACCAGGAATAACCCGTGTAAACCCAGTAACCTTTGCCATGTTTCGCGATGAGCAAGCCGCCGTTTCTTGGTGGTTCGTTGAGGTCGTTTGCGCTGAGAATGGCTTCATATTCCGGCTCCCATTCCTCGGCGAAATACAGGCCGCGCTCCTGCACCCAGCCTTCAAAATCTTTAGCGGTAATTTTATTTGGCGTGTTGAGGACAGGATGTTCAGGTTTCAGGAAACGTACTTCGGCGTTTTCTTCGGTTACGCGCTCGCGGCCAAGTTTCAGTTTGTACGGGCCCAATTCATCTGCGGAAAGTTTCTGGTTGGTATTGTATTGCACCACAACGGTTCCGCCGTTTTTGGCATAATCCAGCAGTTTGGCGTGGTGAAATTTCATCCGCTCCAAAGTATTATACGCACGAACGCCAATAACCACCGCATCGAATTTTTTCAGGTTTTCGGCGGTAATTTCATCTTCTTTCAGCTGTGTAACTTTATAGCCGATCTGCTCCAGGCTTTGCGGAATTTCATCGCCGCTGCCCATAATGTAGCCAATGTTTCTGCCTTTGGTTTTGATGTCGAGTTTTACCAGTTTTCCGCTGGCCTCAGGGTATAAAGTCTGCGTAGCGATGTGCGGATAATCTATCACCACCTGGCTTTTTGTATATCTTTGCCCATCAATTGTTAACAAAGCGGTAAACTCCCCATTGTTTTCAGTTGCAAGAGGTTTTACTCTAAAAGTGAAAGTTTTTTCTTCTCCTTTAGATTTTAATGAGAACGGCTGAGATTCGGGAAATACTTGCCAGAAAACTTTTTCCTTGCCAGAATTATCTTTGGAATCTGCGAATAATTGCACATTTCCGCTAACATTATCTTTATTCGCTTTAACAGTTACAGAAACCAGCTTGGAACTTGTATCGGCAAACATAAAAACATCCTGTTTCAGGTTCACAAAAGCCGGCGGACCGTAAGTTACAGGGCGATATTTTTCTCCGAAAGCCGGGTCAATTCGTTTGTAAACAATTGGAACATTATAAGTAATATACTGCCCTTCAATTGTAAAGTTAATTTCAGCATAAAATGAATTGATTTCTGGTAGACCAATTCTATGCTGGTTATTGACTGCGAACATACCTTCTGTTCCTTTTTCTTTTAGCCAATAAGGTTGATTATCTGTATTATTTGAGTCTTTATAAAAATTCCTTATCTCATCTTTAAATTGGATAGGTTTATTATTGTTGCTGATCAAATCATTTTGAAAAACTGTATCGTCATCTGCTCGATTGAAATTTATATTGTTTACAATAGCTTTTATATTTGAACGATTAATAATTTCAATGTTCATCATTAGTGGCTGAGAGAGCACAATACTTGGTTCATTGGTCGTTATTTCAATGTACATGCCCATACTAGCTTTAATAGTTTCATCTAATTCAGCAAGCTTTTCTTTTTTATAATAAGAATCAGGAAGTTTATGCAGCTCTTTCCTCGCTTCCAAAAGTGTTTTTACAATAGCAGAAGGATTTTCAGGATTGAAATCTTTGGCTGCTTTGGCGAGCAGTTTTGCTACTTTCTGGCTACCGGAAATGCGGTTCCAGCTTAAATCAATACCTTCAAAAATATCGTTTGTTTTAGCGCTGTCGCCTTTTAAATGTTTCAGGTATTCCCAGGTTTCACCACGAACAAGCGCTGTTCCAAATCCCTGGCTGCGGTGCATGGAGCGTGATTCTGCAGCAATTTCGGTGATGGATTTTCCCAGCAATTCGTTATAAACGCCAACATCGTATTTGTATAATTTTCCTTCCTTAAGTTCCTGTTCCGTTAAGAAAAATGCGCCGGTATTCCATAAAATGCGTTTCGCCTGCCAAACCTGTACATATTGCAATTGCTCGGGAAATCGTTTCGGGTCTGCTGCTGCGGAAAATGCTTCCACCGCCAGTTGCGCCGATGCGGAATGATGGCCATGCGTTTTAAAATAATCAGGCGCGAAACGGGTTACCAGAACATCCGGGCGAAACTTTCTTATCACCCAAACCATATCGCTCAAAACCTGCTCTTTGTCCCAGATATTGTATGTTTCCTCCGGCGTTTTAGAAAACCCGAAATCATTGGCGCGGGTAAAAAACTGCTTTCCGCCATCTATTTTCCGCGCTTCCAAAAGTTCCTGCGTACGGATTACACCCAGTTGCTCACGAATTTCAGGACCAATCAAATTCTGTCCGCCATCGCCACGGGTGATGGAAAGATAGCCGGTATTTACCAGTTTTTCTTTGCTTAAATACGCTATAAATCTTGTGTTTTCATCATCGGGGTGCGCTGCAATGTACAAAACCGTTCCCACCACATTCAGCTTGTTGAGCATGAGCTGTATTTCGGCGGCATTGTAGCGTTTTGGGGCTTGTGCGTTTGCGTTTGTGAAACCGAAAGCATTTATGAGCAGAAGTATATATGGAAATAACCTTTTCATCTTGAAACAATAAAATTGAGATTACAAAAGTACGGTTCAGTGATCAGTTATCAGTTAACCATGATCAGTGAAAAACCTGTAAAAAGTGTTTCAACATGCAAATTTTGTGCGATTTATGTTCTTTGATTTGAAATATTTAAATGAGCCCGTTTCGTAAAGGAAAACCGTGAAATATTATCAAAAGGAAAGCTACAATAATAAATAGAAGCGTATAATAACTGACATAAACAGTGATAACAGAAACACTAAAGGGCGCCTCTAAAAACCTCAATCTCTGCGTTTTGCTATCAAATTTAAAATCCTCATTTACTTACTGTTCCCGAATGTTCGGGATAAATTTTCTGCACGCCTTGATCTTAAGGTTTTTAGAGGCGCCCTTTAGTATATATTTATTGCCGGAAAGCGCTATGCTTTGGGGATTATTCCAACAAATAAAGTGTAGCCGTTTCAATTTTTTTCAGATTGTGAGAAAAAGACTCGCAGAAAAAAACAAAAACGCCGCACAGGTTAAGCTGCGTGGCGTTTTTCCATATATCAATATCTCAAAAAATGCTTTCGTTCAGTGACCAGTAACCAGTAAACAGTAACCAGCTGCCGCATCGCGGCATTCGTAATTTGTAATTGTTAATTCGTAATTATCCCAAAACGCCTCTCGCAATTACAATACGCTGAATCTCAGAAGTTCCTTCGTAGATCTGGGTGATTTTTGCATCGCGCATCATACGTTCTACATGATATTCGCGCACATAACCATAACCGCCGTGTACCTGAACCGCTTCGGTTGTAACCCACATAGCCGTTTCGGAAGAGAAAACTTTCGCCATGGCAGAAGCTTGTCCATAATCGCCATGTGTATCTTTCAGATAAGCCGCGCGAAGGCAAAGCAAACGGGCCGCTTCAATTCTTGTAGCCATATCTGCCAGCTTGAATTGTATGGCCTGGTGCTGCGAAATTTCTTTACCGAAAGCTTTACGTTCTTTAGAATATTTCACTGCCAGCTCGTAAGCGCCGCTTGCAATTCCTAATGCCTGAGAAGCAATGCCAATACGGCCGCCGCTCAGGGTTTTCATAGCGAATTTGAAACCGAAACCTTCCTCGCCTATACGATTTTCCTTAGGTACTTTTACATCCTGGAACATAATTGAATGCGTATCGGAAGAACGGATCCCCATTTTATCTTCTTTTTTACCAACCGTTACGCCATCCCATTTTTTCTCAATAATCAGCGCATTAATTCCTCGGTGGCCTTTCTCAACATCTGTCTGAGCAATAACAAGATATACATCGGCAGAATTACCGTTGGTGATCCAGTTTTTTGTACCGTTTACCAGGTAATGATCGCCTTTATCTTCCGCAGTGGTGCGCTGGGAAGTAGCATCGGAACCTGCTTCAGGCTCGCTTAAGCAGAAAGCACCGATGATCTCGCCGGTTGCCAGTTTGGTAAGGTATTTTTGTTTTTGCTCCTCGTTGCCGAAAGTCTCCAAACCCCAGCAAACCAGAGAGTTATTTACCGACATAATTACCGAGCAGGAAGCATCTACTTTAGAAATTTCTTCCATAGCCAGCACATAAGAAATGGTATCGAGGCCGGAACCGCCGTATTTCGGATCCACCATCATGCCCATAAAACCAAGCTCGCCCATTTTGCGGACATGATCTGTAGGGAATTTGCCTTTCTCATCGCGCTCAATAACATCTTTCCAAAGCTCGGTCTGTGCGAAATCGCGCGCAGCCTGCTGAATCATCTTATGCTCCTCGGTAAGTTCGAAATTCATCTTGTTCTTTTCAAATAATTTGTACGCGAAATTAAGGATTTTTCGGGGAATGGTTAGCAGGAAAATGGAAAGTGTTTTTGGGTTACATATATTGAGTTGGTGGAAAATGGTTTAAGATTATAACCTAACAGTAAATTGCTACAATAATCTGCTTAGATTTGCTATAAGATAGCCGTGTTAAATGATTGTTCAATGTAAACAATAATCCTCAAAATGATACCAAATATATTTATAAGTTCAACAATACAAGATTTGAGTCATCTCAGAGATTCAATAAGAGACTTGATTCTGGAATTAGGTTACAATCCAATTATGAGCGAATATGGAGAAATAGGTTTTTTGCCTTCTGCATCAGCAGAAGATTCTTGTTATATTGCTTTAAGAGATTGTCAACTTGCAATATTTATAATTGGGAAAAGATATGGTTCGATTTCTAAAAATGGATTAAGTGTAACTCATAATGAATTCCGAACTACTCGAGAAAAAAAGATACCTATAATTTTTTTAGTAAATGAAGAATGTCAATCATTTAAGAGGGTTTATGATGACAATGAAAATGGAGAAAGTATCTCATTTCCGGGTATGGAAAATCCAACTAAATTGTTCCAACTGATTCAAGAATTCACTGACTCTGAATCAAATAATGGTTTTGTACTATATAATAATGTACAGTCTGCAAAACAAAATTTAAAAAAGCAAATGGCTCATATTTTTGGTGACTTACTTACCAAACATTTTGATCCAGTTAAAGGAGAAATTAAAGATATCCTTTCGGAAATAACTACCCTTCGCCATATTCTTCTAAAAAATGAACAAGAGGTTGCTAGAAAATTCTCAATTGCATTTAGATTCTTACTAAATGAAGAAAACTATTATTTAAAAGACATTACTGAAATAGTATCTGGCTCACTTGAAGAAGGTGTCCCAGAGCTTCTCAAAAGCCAGACTTTTAGAGCATATTTAATCTCACAAAATGTAAATATTAATCAGCTTACTACAGAAGAAGCCGCAAAACAGTTTTCTTTAGATGCTGATATTTCAAAAAAAGATGTTTCGAAAATATTTTACTCACTTCTTCCACATTCAACAACTAAAACTAGGGCTATGTTAGGAGGAAAGCCAGAATATGACTTGAAACCAGAAGACCCAAAAGATGCTTCTGTAATTTTTGCAATTGGAAGAGAAAATTTTTGGGCCAATAAGAATGCAGAAAAATTGTTGGAAACAATGTTTAAAAGACTTCTTGAAAACGCAAAATAAATTTTTTATTTTTAGCTTGCAAATACCATAATGCTGGTGCGAGCTTGTAGCTCGTGCCCTTGTTTCCATATCTCACTTCCTCAAAAAATGCTTTAAATTAAATATTGCTGCAATCTTTTTGTTCCATTATTCGTTAACTTTGATAGATGGAAAAAATACGGCAGATTGTATTCTTTAAGGAGTATTTCCATGAATTCTATAATGCGCAAAATATAAAAGTGCGGAATAAAATAGATGAAGTACTTTTTATGATGACAGTTATTGAGCGTGTTCCCAGAAAATTCCTGGACCATTTAACAGGAACCGAAGGAATTTATGAAATACGAGTAGAATTTGCCGGCAATATTTTCCGCATATTTTGCTGTTTCGATGAAGGCAGATTGGTTGTTTTATTCAACGGTTTCCAGAAGAAAACCCACAAAACACCAAATGCAGAAATTGAGAAGGCAGAAAAACTGAAAAATGAATATTTTAAATCGAAACAAAGCCATGAAAAACAATAAAAATATTACAACTTTCGAAGAACATCTCGACAAACAATACGGAGAAACCGGAACGGAAGAAAGAACCAACTTTGAAATAAAAGCAAAAGCGTTTGCCATAGGCGAACTGATAAGGGAAGAACGAAGGCTGGCGCACATGACACAGCAGCAACTGGCTGAAAAAACTGGCACCAAAAAGAGCTTTATTTCCCGCATAGAAAATGGTCATACAGATATTCAGCTTTCCACTTTGTATAAATTACTGGAAGTTGGTTTGGGCAGAAAAATCTCCATTTCTATTTCTTGATTTTTAATTTTCCCATATAGCACATTGCCAAAAAATGCTTTATCTCACATTAAGGCTAAAGCTTTACTGAAGAAAATATTTCGAATATCTTTAACGAAAGTAAAAAGAGGCTGCGGTGCGGGCAGCCTCTTTTCCAGGTATATACTTGATTATTTTACAGCCAAACGAATGGCTTCTTCCACCGGCGCATAGCCAACTTCAGAATCTGCAATTGTTAATTCGCCGCGAAGCAATAAAGGTGGTTGTGCCATAAATTTGGGCGCTGTGCCATGGTGCGCCTGCGCAGAATGCACCAGGAAAGGATGACACAAATAAACTGTACCGGCTTTACCGGTGGCAAGCGCTTCTTCACGAGGTGGAAAATCCTGCAACTTCTCCGCTATTTCCATAAATGAAAGTCCTTTCTCGCCTTCGGGATATAAGAGCCTGGCAACATCCTGGTGAGATTTTTTCCTGATAATGGTGGGCGCATCGTTCCCGCTTACATCCGAATACAAAACCAGCATCAGCAAACCCCTGCCTTTCGATTTAATATTCGCGCGCCAGGTAAAATAATTGACAGGATCATCGCCGGGAAAACTCACATCTACGTGGAAACCAACATCGTTTGGTGCTTTCTCTGCAGGAAATCTTACAGGAAATGTTCCTACGCTTCGGCATGGAATCCATCTATCTGCGCCAACCAACTGGTTAAAAGCTGCTTGTAAAACCGGGGTATTTACAGCATCTACAATTGGTTTTTGCGTGTACATGCCGAGGCGAATCACAGGTTCGGGCCAGGAATCGCGAATTGTTTTTTCGAAGGGAATATCTTTCCAGAGTATGTCCACTGCTTCTTCGGCAAGCTGGCGGGGAAACGCGTTTTCAATCTTTATATATCCGTTGGAAATGAAATGCTCAATATCTGCTTTATTTAATATTTCTGCCATAATATTTCTATTTAAACCTCGTGCAAAACGTATGTTCGTTGCGCAGTAAGGCGTGTTTTTGTTTGTAAAAATGAGACAATAGAAAGTTTCGCCAATAAGAGTTATCAGCATAATCGCTTAAGAATAAGCGCGGGGAAGAATATTATAGCATTAAAGTCATTCTCATGCTGCAAATATAAAATGCTAACCTGAAAACAAGTAATAAGTGGTTTAGAGAAATTTTCTGACCCTCAGCTTTCCGTAGCGTCCTCGCTACGGATTCCGTGAACCAAGCAATACAAATAGTTTATAGTGAGGACGCTACAAACAGCCGATGTACCTTACACATCGGCTGTTTTTCGGTTTGCATATATGGTTTTGTTGGAAAATGCTTTGATTTGTGGTTTGATGTATCATTATGCATAGAGTTTATCTAAATAAATATTCTTTAGTAGCTGTCAAATTTGAAGAAGAATATACTTTATCACAAATAGCTGATTTGCTCGGATTTCAATTAATTCACGATAAGCAAGAATCTATTACACAAGCTTATTGGGAGGGTGGAAACTGGCTAACACTTTATAAAAATACTCTACTAATTGTGCCGGATCATATTTTTTCATTTTTTAATAATATCCCAAGCGGATTAGAGTTAGAGCTGCTTACTAAGTTTAAAGTAAAAATGTTATGTGCAGCATTTCGTAATACTGTTTCAGATATGTATGGATATTCTTTTGTTGAGGATAAATACAGAAGAGTAAAGCTTATGGAAATGGATGATGCTCACTCTGATTTTGGAGCGTTATTGGAAATCGAAAAAGCTGGTGGCAGTGAAGAAATCCATGATTGGATTTTCGAAAAAGTTACAGGTATAGAATTTACATATTTGCTTTCGGAAGATATTAATATGATTTATTGCAAGGAAAAATCGTAGTTGACATAAATAAATCTCATATCTCACTTCTCCCAAAAATGCTTTCATAACAAAAAAATAGTGACAAAAATGGAAAACCAAACACCAAAAATCCCAAACCAAACAACCATTCACACACCATTCAAACAAACATATTTCCATGGTACAAAAGCAGATTTAAAATTGGGCGATCTGATTGAGGTTGGCTATAACTCCAATTATGGCGAGCGAAGTGCCAAATACATTTATTGCACTGCCACTTTAGACCCGGCTGTTTGGGGCGCAGAACTGGCATCCGGCAATGGTAAAGGCAGAATTTACCTGGTAGAAGCAACCGGCCCGATTGAAGATGACCCGAACCTGACGGATAAAAAATTCCCGGGTAATCCGAGCATGTCTTACCGTTCCAAACATCCGTTTAAAGTTGTTGGGGAAGTTACAGTCTGGCAAGGCCATCCGGAGGAACAGGTTCAACACATGAAAGAAGCGCTTGCGCGATTGGCGGAACAAGGGATTGAAGCTATTGAAAATTAAGCATATGAGCAAGGAAAATAATAAACCTGAATTCTGGGAACGGAGCTTTATCGAAAAGCAGGAAATGTGGGGATTTGAACCAGCAAAATCTGCGCTAATGTCGAGAGATTTCTTCGTGGAGAAAGATGTGAAAAATGTGCTGATTCCCGGAATTGGCTATGGCAGGAATGCGCAGATCTTCGTGGAAGCCGGCATGAAAGTTACGGGCATAGAAATTTCGCAAACAGCAATTGATCTGGCAGAGAGACATTTCGGCGAAAGCATGAAAATTTACCATGGGTCTGTTACTGACATGCCGTTTGATGACAGGAAATATGATGCCATATTTTGCTATGCGCTGATTCATTTGCTGGATGAAGTTGAGCGAAAGAAACTTATCCGCGATTGTTACAGCCAGCTTACAGACAACAGCTACATGATTTTCACGGTCATTACCACAGCAGCGCATACGTTTGGGCAGGGAAAATACCTCAGTAAAAACCGATACGAATTATTCGGCGGCGTAAATATGTATTTTTACGACCGGGAATCTATTAAGGCAGAATTTGGCGAATTTGGGTTAACGGATATTTCAGAAATCGAAGAAAATTACCCTTTCTATTTCATTACCTGCGCGAAGTTAAAAATGGAGTAAATTCCATCACACAAAAATTGAATTATCCTCATAGTATCTATTTTTGCTTTGCCGCTATCGCAAGATTTAGCGCAGCGGTTCTTGTGCCTTCCATATCTCAATTTGCCAAAAAATGCTTTAAATTGTATCGCTAAAAACCGCAACCAAAATGGCTGAGAAAAAAGGAAAACTGGCGGATATAAAAACCAAACCGACCGTTGCCAGCGTGCAAGATTACATCAATGCTGTTGAAAATGAGCAGAAGCGAAAAGACAGTTTTACTTTGATGGAAATGATGCGTAAAGCCAGCGGCGAGGAACCTGTTTTGTGGGGAAATTCCATTGTTGGTTTCGGCAACAAGCGTTACAAAAGCGAAAAAACCGGCCGTGAAGTGGACTGGTTCCTGATCGGTTTCGCACCGCGAAAAGCCAATTTATCGCTGTACCTTACTGTTGGGTTGAAAGATCGTACAGAAGATCTGCAAGAGCTTGGAAAATACAAAACCGATGGCGGCTGCGTTTACATCAATAAGCTGGCGGATGTGGATTTACAAGTGCTTGAAAACATCATACAGAAAGCATTGAAAAGCTGATTTGTAACTCACGCAAAACGATTGTCCAACCAGCAAACAAATTCCATAAATTGCGTTTCAATTACAGCGTTACTAACCTTGTTTCAAGTAGATTTACAATTCCTGGTTTCGGTTTTTCCCCTGGTTTTCATGTTTCATGATTTCGAGGAAATTATATTCTTTAAAACATGGCTTGCTAAAAATAAAGATCTGTTAAGAAGCAGGTTTCCGGTATTAGCCAAACGTATTTTGCCGCACCTGGAAAAGTTGTCGACAGCAGGTTTCAGCCTGGCCGTAGCGGAAGAATTTGTTTTGCTTTCCATCATTACGTACACCTCGCTTTGGTTGGGAAATTATGCTTTGTGGTTCGCGGTTTTCATGGCGTTTTCTATTCATCTCATCGGGCATTTCATCCAGTTTGTGGTGCTCAGGCGTTATGTTCCTTCCATTGTTACCAGTTTGTTGTGCCTGCCGTATTGCATTTATACACTCAATAGTTTTTTATCTGCAGGCATTTTCAGCCCATCGGAAATTATTTTGTGGACGATTGCCGGCTTGGTTTTGATGATCTTAAATCTCTATTTTGCACATCAACTTGCGCTAAAATTTGAGGAGTGGAAAGTCAATTGAGTTTAGTGCAAAACTCTAACCCATATATAGTTACGCCGAAAAATGCTTTAACGCGGATAAACATCCAGCGCGTTGATCTGCGATTTATAATCCGTGGGCAGTAAAAAGCTTTTCAACAACCAGTCAAATTTCATCAGCTTCACAATTCTGTAAACCGGAACCGCCGGCGAAAGCATAGAGAAACTGTTGAAATGCAGCAGTTTTTTTACATGATCGGGTAAAACCAGTTTCTGGCCTTCCAATAATACGCGGAAACGAATGGCGCCAAGGTGTTTTTTGTATTGCCTGAAAAGATCTTCGGTAAATGCACTCCTCTGAAGATCGTGTTTTAAATGTGCTTCTCTAACAGGCAGCCATTCCTGGTAATTCAACGGTAAATCTTGTAAGCCCATTCCCATGCCTACGCGGTAAAAAACATTGTGCACTTCTTCCTTTTCTTCATCGGTTAGTTTGCGTTCCAGCAATTCAAAAGCGGCAATGGAGTAATAAATGAGCATGAAAAGCACATCTCGGTAAGCCCAGTCCGGTATTTTTGCGCCGCGATTTTCTTCTACAGCTGTATGAATTTTACGCATGGTTTCGATGGCGTTATCTGCTACATGTTTCGGAGAGAAAACAATCATTTTTGCGTAACGAACGGTAGAAAATAATCGCCCGAGCGGATCTTTCGGCAGTTTGCCGGTAAAATAGAGCCAGTCCACCGCTTTGTTGAGCGCGAATTCCGCAGCGCAGCCCGCAAAAATGAATAATATAGTATCGCTCTTGCCCCAGATTTCGCGAACCACAGAATTTTCCCTTACAAAAAATTGCATATTGCTAGCTTTTAATCCCACATGGTGCCATCCAACCCCAAAACAATGCCCATCCACAACCCAATGAGAAATATAATTACTCCAAGAAAAACAGCCAGTATTTTATTGATGCGTTTCCTGGCGCTGAGGTAATTGAGCAGGTAAAAAATGGCGCCGCCCGTTGCACCGGCCAATGGCGTGATAGTCAGCGGCCTGATGCGCCAGTATTGTCCCCATTCCGGCTTAGGATTGTCCACGCCAAAAACGAAAAACGAGATAACCAGCAGCGCAATGCCTGCGCCTGCGAGAATACTTGCTGCCAGGAAAGTTGTGTTAACCGGCTGTAAATGAGTTTGATCTTGCTTCGGCATAATATTTCAGTTTACTTGTTTTCAAAGTTACAAATAAAAAGTACTTTGTGTTTCAAAGTTAAATAAAAAATAATTTTGTTCCTGAAGTTTTCTTAAAAGTTTTATGATTGATTTTACAGTTGGGCTGGATAATCAAACTCGCTCAAATGGCAAATGGGTAGAAGTTTACATATATACAATTCGCGAAAAATGCTTTGCCTTGTTGGAGAACTGCCAAATAGAAGTATATTTGGTGTTCCGGTTTAAAAGGAAAAAGGTATTTCAATAAAGAATTTCTTATTTTAATTGTAGCGTGGAAACAGTAATCAGGGAATATCATAAAAGTGACAGGGAAGCCTGTATGGAAGCTTTCAGGAGCAATGTGCCATTGTATTTTACAGAAGATGAAGTTGTGGATTTTGAAAATTTCCTGCTGAATTATGAGCGCAAAATAGCCGACGGCATTCTAAACCAAACCTATTTTTACGTGGTGGAAAATCATGGGAAAGTAATTGGCTGCGGCGGTTTCGGCGATAAGGATGGAAAAAGGATCGTTTCGCTGGCCTGGGGCTTGATTCATAAAGATTTTCACAAGCAGGGATTTGGTAAAGCGCTGCTGGATTTCAGGCTTGCGGAGATCAGAAAACATTTTCCCGGCTGGCCTTTGGTGATAGATACAACCCAGTTTTCGTATGGCTTTTTCGAGAAATGCGGCTTTCAAACCACCAAAATCACCAACGATTATTACACCACCGGCATGCACCGTTACGATATGGCTTTTACTGAATGATTGTATGAATGGAGGATTGAATGATTGAATATTCTGTGAATTTTCCATATATCTGTTCGTCAAAAAATGCTTCCATAAGCAGAGGTTAAAATCAGCGAAATCAAATAAATCATCATAAATCAGCGGTCAAAAATAACTTTGTGTCTTTGCGCCTTCGTGGCAATAAAATCATAAAAATTCTTAAGAAAAAATTTGCGTAGTTAAATAACTACATATATATTTGTAGTCAAATAACTACATGATGAATTTACGCAGAGATGTTTTCCAGGCCATTGCCGATCCCACAAGGCGCGCCATTTTGCTGCTGCTTGCCTCGCAGGCTTTAACGGCAGGCGCCATTGCTTCTAATTTCGATACGGCGCGGCCAACGGTTTCCAAACATTTACAAATACTTACCGAGTGCGATTTGCTGAAACAGGAGCAGCAGGGCCGTGAAATTTACTATCATCTTAATCCGCATAAAATGAAAGAAATAGCCGATTTTATTGAGCCTTTCCGGCAAATGTGGGATGAGCGTTTCAATAAGCTGGAAAGTATTATGCAACAATATAAAACCAAAAAATCCGAATAAAAAATGGAAAGAAAAACCAAAATACAGGCGGAAGAAAACAGGCAGGATATTTTGATCACGCGAGAATTCGACCTGCCGCTGGAACTGCTTTTTAAAGCGCATGCAGAAGCCGAAATTGTAGCGCAATGGATGAGCACAAATGTGGTGAAATTCGAACCCAAAAAACACGGAAGCTGGCAATACCATACCAAAGATGCAAACGGAAATGTGGTTTTTGGCGCGAATGGCGTTTTCCACGATTTTGAAACCAACCGGAGAATTACGCGCACTTTCCAGATGGAAAACACACCTTTCCCCGTGCAGCTGGAGTTCTTTGAATTTGAGTCGCTCAGTGATAATTCCAGTAAACTCAGCATGCATATCGTGTACAAATCCGTTGCTCACCGTGATCAGATGCTGAAACTTCCCTTCGCGCAGGGATTGAATATGGCGCATAACAGATTGCAGGAAATAGTACAAAACTTAAAATAATCCAACATGAAAAAATCACACAAAATCATTTACTGGATCGCGACGATATGGCTGGCTTTGGCTATGGTTGCGAGCGGCGTACAGCAGGTTTTCCAGATGAAAAGCTTCGCCGATATTGTTTTACCTTTGGGTTACCCGATGTACTTTTTAACCATTTTAGGCGTGTGGAAAATTCTCGGCGCCATAGTTATTTTACTGCCACGATTGCCGTTGATAAAAGAATGGGCTTATGCGGGCTTTTTCTTTGCCATGAGCGGAGCTGTAGTTTCGCATTTAGTGATGGGAAACTTTGCTGAAGCCATGCCATCAATAATACTTGCAATCATGGTTATGATTTCATGGTATTTCAGGCCGGTAGAAAAGAAATTAATTCCAGTAACAGTATAATACAAATAGCCAAAAAGGCGCGAAGGCACAAAGCAATTACTTTGTGTCTTTGTGCTGCGTGGCCAATTCTGAATTATCGTTTCCATATAGCAGATTGCCGAAAAATGCTTTAATTTATCAACCGAAAAATCTATAAAAATGAAAAAAGAATTAACTATAGAAATAAAAGAAGAATTGCTTGGCACTTTAAAAGCGCGTTTCCAGAAAAACATGAACCGCCACAAAAACATCAAATGGGAAGATGTGGAAGCCAAACTGCAAGCCAATCCTGCAAAGCTATGGTCGCTGAATGAGATGGAAATTACCGAAGGTGAGCCGGATATTGTGGGTTTCGATAAAAAAACCGGTGAATACATTTTCATGGATTGCGCAGCCGAAAGCCCGAAAGGCCGCCGAAGCATTTGTTACGATCATGAAGCCTTGGAATCCCGCAAGGAGCACAAACCTAAACACAGCGCTTTGGGCATGGCAAAAGAAATGGGAATTGATATTTTAACAGTAGAACAATATCATGAACTGCAGGAAATATTCCCTTTCGATATGAAGACAAGTAGCTGGGTAAAAACACCTGCCGAAATAAGGAAATTAGGTGGCGCTATTTTTTGTGACCGTCGTTTCAATCATGTTTTTACATATCACAATGGTGCGGAATCATATTACGGCGCGAGAGGTTTTCGTGGAGTTCTGAGAGTGTAGTCTATGTTTTATTCATATATATAAGTTTGCGAAAAAATGCTTAGATTTTTAACAAATCTTGTAATTGCAATTTTACTATTTTCTTGCAAGCCATCGGAAAATAAAACAGTACATAATAGAGTGAAATATTATAGCAATAATCAAGACCAATTTACATTTTTGGTTTTCGAAAAGGATAATATTGATTCTTTTATGACCAGGTATGAACCATTAAACGCTGAAAATGCAGTTATTATTCGCGATATCAAAAACATTCTAACTAATTTATCTTTTGAATTACCTCGAGAAAATTCTGAAAACAAACTTAATTATACATCAAACACACAACAACCTGATGTTAGCAGTTATGAGTTAGCGCAGAGTGTAATTCAATCTACAATTGATTCACAGGAATATTTTTTGGCAAGCTTATCATATCTTTTCTTTTATAAATGTTTACCCGATTCGTTCACTTACAAATGGCATCAGACAACATTAGGTCATTTTGAATTTAATGCTACTTTCTTCTCTCTTCTACGTGACAACAATAAAGAATTAGATGAAATTATTTATGGCGAAAGAGGATATTGGGACGAAAAACTAAAACCAATCCTGAATGGCGAAACTATATATAATGAAATTACAGATGCGGATGCAAGAACTATGAAATTGACAATTCAGACTAATACGGCTTTCAATGATGCCCGATTTCAGGCAGATAAAGAAAAATTTATTGCATTTCTAGATAATGTAATTTCAAATAAATGGCGACTAATTTTAATTGATTGGAATTAGCATAATAAAAATCTTAGAATAATAATTTTCCCATATCTCACTTTGACAAAAAATGCTTTAAACCAGAGCGCTCATTTCTCAACCCAGCCTTTAAAACCCAATGTCCGAAAACCACGATAAAATAAAGAAGGATTTACAACTTTATGTAGATGTTTCTGACGAAGAAGCAGCTTATTTCAGTGAGAAATTTGAAGAAGTAAAACTCAGGAAAAAGCAATTAATTGTTCAACCGGGCTTTACTGCGAAGAAGCGGTTTTACGTAATAGATGGCGCATTAAGATCATTTATTTTAACAGATTCCGGCAAAGAAACCACCATTGCGCTGGCTACAAACGATTGGTGGATAACAGATTACAACAGCTATATTTATCAGCAGCCGGCAACTCTTTTCGTAGAAGCGCTAACCAACAGCACCGTTTTACAACTGGATTTCGAAAAAGAGCAGGAACTGAAAGACAATAACCCTAAATACGAAAGGTTTTTCAGGATTAAGGCAGAGAGAGGATTAGCGGCGCAGCAACGCAGAATTATTACAAACCTTACACACAGCGCGGAGGAACGCTATGCGCTTTTAGCAGAGAAATATCCGCAGTTTATACAGCATGTTCCGCAGTACGTTTTGGCCTCCTATTTAGGCATGACGACTGAATTTTTATCCAAAATAAGAAACAATAATACGAAGAAGAAAAGTTGAACTGCTTCAACCTTTTTTCTTAACCTGCTTCATTTTTATTCTTTGGCATTTGGCTGAGTTTTGCCTTGTACCAAAAAGATAAAAAATGAAGCATTTATTCAGCCCGTTACAATTAAGAGCGCTTACGCTCAAAAACAGGATTGTATTATCGCCAATGCAGCAATACAGCGCTACAGATGGCATACCAAACAACTGGCACCTGGTGCATTTAGGCAGTCGTGCAGTTGGCGGCGCAAGTTTAATTATCACCGAATGTACAGCCGTTTCCCCTGAAGGTATGGCAACATTAAACGATGTTGGAATCTGGAATGATGCCCAACTGAATGCATGGAGACCAATCGTAAATTTCGTACATGAGCAAGGCGCGAAAATAGCTGTTCAACTTTGGCATTCGGGCGGTAAAGGCAGCCTGAAGCACCCCAAAGAAAACATGAAACCGCTACCTATTGAAGAAGGCGGATGGATCGTTAAAGGTGCAAGCGCAACAGCTATAAACGGCGTTGTACCGCAGGAGTTAACCATTGATGAAATTCAGCAGCTAAAAATTGATTTTACAGAAGCAGCAAAAAGAGCCATAAAAGCCGGTTTCGACATAATAGAACTACACGCCGCGCACGGATATTTATTTCACCAGTTTTACTCCCATATTATTAATAAACGTACAGATATTTATGGTGGGAGTTTTGAGAATCGCATTCGCTTGTTAGTAGAAACTGTACAGGAAATAAGGAAAGTAATTCCAGAAACAATGCCTTTGCTGGTGCGACTTTCCGCAACCGATTATGTTGATGCTGAAGAAGGCTGGACGGTTGAAGACAGTGTAAAACTCGTTCATATTTTAAAAGAAAATGGTGTGGATCTGGTTACTGCTTCCGGCGGCGGATTTACACAAGTCAATCAATCGCTGGTTTTCCCAAATTACCAGTTGCCACTCGCCGAAAAGATCAGGGAAGAAACACAAATTCCTGTTGGAACAGTAGGCTTCATTACCACGCCGGAACAAGCAAACCAGATCATAGCAAACGAGCAGGCCGATCTAGTAGTTATTGCACGGGAACACCTCAGGAATCCATATTTCGCAACGCACGCAGCTAGAGCATTAGGCATTGACATTGAGATACCGTGGCAATACAAGCGAGCTTATTAACATCTTTTCAAATCATTCTAAAAACTTAAAAGTAATAAAATGAAATCAATCATATGGATTTGCCTTGCTGTAGTTGCGGGCTCGGTTTTACCTTTACAAGGTGGTCTAAACAGTAAACTGGGCAAAGCAGCTGAAAGCCCTTACCTCGCAGCTTTAATTTCATTTTCTGTCGGTGTAATTTCTTTATTAACTTATATGATCGCTACAAAACAAACCTTTTCCTTTTCTGGGCTTAAAGAAGTGCCCGCTTTGGGTTGGACCGGCGGAATGTTGGGCGCTTGTTATGTAACCATCGTCATCCTGGCATTTCCCAAACTTGGTCCCGGACTTACTTTCGGGCTTATTGTGGCCGGGCAAATGTTTATGTCATCTATTCTGGAACATTTCAATATCCTGGTAGCGAATCCTCAACCAATAAATATTTATAAAATACTCGGTATATGTTTAATTATTGGGGGTGTGGTTATTATGAAGAAGTTCTAGGAATATCAGATTTTCAGATACAAAATTCAAACCCATATATTACTTCGTTAAAAAATGCTTTGATTTGCATCTTGAGAAAAACCACATATGATTAGAGTAAAAAAATTCACCTTTCTACTAGCTAAAACTAACATTCATTTTAGGATATTAACTCCGGGATTTTTATCCATTATTTTCAGTTGTGAAGTTAAGAGTGAAAAAAGCGCTGATTTAAATAAAAATGAAACAAAAGATATTACTCAATCAAAAATCACCATAGAAAATAAAAAATATTATGTTGGTGATTTCAACAGTGACAAAAGAAATGATACTGCTTATATTACTTAAAGAAGGAATGTAGAAACTGATGAAATTGAATGTGATAAAAAGATTTGTTCTTTAGAAATTAAATTCCAAAACAACATTCCCAAAATCAGTTTAGGTGAAAGCCGAGGTATTTTTGTGTCTAAAACTACAGATGTAAATAATGACAATGCTAACGAAATTATAATATTTTCTCGAACTCATGAAGGCTGGTGGAATGATGTTTTGATATATACTTTTAAAAATTGGGAATGGCAAGAACTTGCAAAAACAAAGGTCATGTTAAAAATCTAATGATTTGTTATAATAGTTAATAAAGAAAGTAAGTGC
>DAIUCM010000049.1:0-23575 GCA_036846145.1 Bacteroidota bacterium | reverse complement strand
ACTTATAATATTTCTGAAATTTTAACTTTGCTTAAATTGCTTATTTACAGCGTTTTAAAACTTCGGCTTAAAAAGTTATTCACAAAATAAAACCTTAACAATTTCTTTATCTTTATACAAGAAAATAGCTTTATTTTTATCTTGTATATGGCGAAAAAGAAAACGATCTCCCAGGCTCCCGATAAAAAAATTTTTGTTCTCGATACTTCTGTAATTCTGTATGATCATAACGCGGTAAAACAATTTGCCGAGCACGATGTAGCCATACCGATTACCGTGCTGGAGGAAGTTGATAATTTTAAAAAGGGAAATGAATCTATAAATTTTGCTGCGCGCGAGTTTATTCGTTTAATTGATAAGCTCAGCGGCGAACATTCACTTACCGACTGGATTCCTTTGAACGGCCCAACCAAAGGCAAGTTTAAAGTGGTAATGAATACCGTAAGCAAAGTAAATGCTGAAGAAATTTTCGGTGAAAAAAATGACCATAAAATACTAAACTGCGCGCTGCATGTAAAAGAGGAATTCCCTGAGCGTAATGTGGTTATGGTTTCTAAAGATGTAAACCTCCGCCTTAAAGCAAAAAGCGTTGGTTTAGCTGCGGAAGATTACGAAACCGGGAAAATTAAAAACCTCGATACGCTTTATACCGGCCGCACTTTAGCTGAAAACATTACCAGCGAGCAGGTTGCTGAGGTTTATAAAGAAGGCTTTATAGAACGCAGTAAGCTGTTTAAAAAGGAAAAGCCGGTTGCCAATCATTTCTATATTTTAAAGAATCATAAATCATCGGTTTTAGCATATTATAATCCGGCCGATGACAAACTGGAACGTGTAGATAAAGTGGCTGCCTGCGGCATAAAACCACGTAATGCAGAGCAGGCTTTCGCCTTGCATGCCTTGTTGAACCCAAGTGTGAAACTTGTTACGGTACAAGGCGTTGCAGGTACAGGCAAAACACTTTTAGCACTGGCAGCGGCAATCGAACAAAAGCGGAATTTCCACCAGATTTACCTTGCCAGGCCAATAGTGCCGCTAAGTAATAAAGATATTGGTTTTTTACCGGGTGATATTAAAAGCAAGATAAACCCGTATATGGAGCCGCTTTATGATAATTTAAAATTTATACAAAGCCAGTTCGGCGAGCACGATAAAGAGCATAAACAAATTACACAGATGCTTGAAACCGAGAAGCTTGTTATAACGCCGCTGGCTTACATCCGCGGGCGCAGCTTAAGCAATATATATTTTATTGTAGATGAAGCGCAGAACCTTACGCCGCACGAAGTTAAAACCATTATTACCCGTGCCGGTGAAAATACCAAAATTGTGTTTACGGGCGATATTTTCCAGATCGATACACCGTACCTCGATTCGCAGAGTAATGGTTTAAGTTATTTGATAGATAAAGCCCGCGACCAGAAACTTTACGCGCATATTACACTGGAAAAAGGAGAACGGAGTGAACTGGCAAACCTTGCAAATACCTTACTATAAACTATTTTTATGCAGTACTTATATAAGAAACACATAATTTATGTAGGAATATTAAGCAGCTGCCAGACATGTATATACTACCGGCAACGTGTTATTTTCTTACGTAAAAAGTTTTAGGCGCTAACGTATCATTTGGGTAGAACCTATACAGGCGAAAAGTAGCGGTGCCGGAATCCGGCAGCAATGCATTCAGGTTAAAACACATTTCGAAAGTACGCATGCTTCTGCAATCAATAAGGTGGCTGTTGTTTACACTGTCGGCAAGGTATAAATTGTATTCGTAAACAGGTTGCGCAGGCATTCTGGGGCTAAAATCATACAGCAATGCAATATTTTGCGTTTCGGTTACGCAAGTACCATTAATACGAAGGTGTAAAATATTCCCTGCCTGCCATAAGGTGTCGATTCTTAAGAATTCGCCATTAAATTTATTGAAACTTATATTTGATAATGGAGATGGTTGCTTGCATGTAATATTTATTTTCTCCTTTTTACAGGCTGTAATTAGTAATACAATTGCCAGTAAAACCAGATTCAACATTCTCATAAAAGGTATTTTTAAAGAAGTGTATATATGAAAAAAGCACTGCCGGCTTCATAAAACCGGCAGCGCTCAATAAGGCAATTTAATATTTATACATTACACTCACATTATCGTGATTCTGAAGCTTTATTTGAACTGTGCCATGTTTGCCGGTTTTCAAACCGCTTATATCAAAGCAAAGTGTTTCGGTAAAATAAGCCTGGCAAAACTGCTCGCCATTATTATCTGCCAGCTTTGCAACCAGTTGATTTGGATAAATGGCAGGATTTACCTGATTCTTATCGCAATATAAATCGAAAGTATGTTTATTGCAGCCGCTGTAACCAACTTCAAGTTTCAGGTTGTCGCCTTCAATCCACGCTTTCATGACATTTGTACCGGAAGATGTAGTTACATTATCGCCGCAGGATACATCAGTTATTACACTTTCGCAGGTTTCACGTGGCTTTTTGTCATCGTCATCCGTACCATCCAGCTGCCTTGTGCATGAGAACATAAAAGCCGAGAGCGCCATGCTTAAAATCAAAAACGTCTTCTTCATAAAAATTTAAATATGGATTTTTTTTTAAACTGGTATTAATATTTGTACTCGAGATCCTGCATGTAACCATTCAGGTGGATTTTTACGCTGCCGCTGCCTGCACTCTTCAGCTTGCTGATATCGAAGCATATAGTATGCTGGAAGTAAGCGTTACACATTTGCGGGCCGGTGTTGTCCAGTAACTCGAGGTTTACCTGCGGAGGATTTGATTTCATGATGCTTCCATCCCAGCGAAGATCAAAATCGTGCTCGTTACAGCCACCATAAGCTACTTCTATTTTAAGGTTATTGCCATCTATCCAGGCGCGTTTGATCTGGTCGTTTGCAATACAGTCAATTAATTTTCCATTCGGTTCTTCAACCTTCATAGCTTCACAGCTTGCCGGTTTCGGGTCTTTAGTGCCGCATCCGCCTTTAGGATCATCGCCAAAAATAGGATCTTTTGTGCATGAAGTTGCGGCGATCGCAAACGCCATTGTGAACATTAAAAATACTTTTTTCATAACAATTTTAATTTTGATTTTAACCCTAAGATGCCTGCCTAAGTATTTTGGTTGCACACTATATATGGAAATTTTTCAGTTTCCGGTTTCTACAAAAAAAATCCTGCAGCAAAAGCGTGCAGCAGGATCTTTAAAAAATTGGTATTCAATATGTTAATTCTGAATAATAACTTTGCCGGAATATTTTGCCTGGTTTGTGCTAGCTCGTATAAAGTACAAACCATTGTGTTGTAGCTGTAAAGAGATATTGCGCTGGTTTTTAAGCTGCTGCGCGTAAACAATTTCACCTAAGGCATTTATTATTTCCAGCTGGCAATTTTCTCCAGGCAAGTTAATATTCAAATGGCCTGCGGAAGGATTAGGAAAAACGTTTAAGGGATATGTTAATTGATTTTGCGCAATGCCCGATGCAAGTGTATAGCGATAAACTTCTTTACCTTTTTTGGTATAAAAAGCGTTGCCTGAGCTGCCTGAGCCTACATTAGGGTAAAAACCTGCAGAAATACCATCCATAAATGCGCTCCAGGTATTGCCGCCATCATTACTCATTTTTATGGGTACGCCCGCATTACATACGCCATCCATGCTGGCAATTATAGTATTTCCTGCAGTTGCCATAGAAAATACCTGGCAAAAGCCTTTAAATACGCTCGTATCTGTATTCTGCCAGCTGCTGCCATTGTTTGTGCTTCTGTATAAACCTTTGCCGGATATAGAGTTTGCAAAAAGGTTATCGCCCGTTTTCGCAATTCCCCAAACGCCAGGTAAATCAGGAAAACCGGTGCCGGTTAAAGCCCAGGTTTGCCCATTATCACTGCTTATATAAACTCCTTTTGTTGTGCCTCCGAGGTATAGCGTATTGCCGTCTCGCATAAAATATCTTGGCGCGCTTTCCAGCCCGGTAGCCATGGTCCAAGTACTGCCCTGGTCCGCTGAATAATATACACCATAATTTGTGCCTTTGGTAAAAGCTATGGCCATATTTCCGGCTGCTTCTGTAATATCCCAAATATACATGGAATCGGGCAGATTGCTGATACGCGCCCATGTGCTGCCATTATCGGTGCTTTTAAATAGTTTCATGTCGGAACCGGCATAAATATCGCCATTGCCGGCTACAAAAACCGATTTGAATTTTTCATTGCTTGTGCCGGCACTGCTGGCTGTAATGTTGGTCCATAAATCGCCGTTATTACTGCTGCGGAAAAGGCCTTTATCTGTAGCGCTGTACATATTATTGCCATACCCTCTGAAGTTTCCGCCGGCTACAGTATCGGTGCCGTTTATCATATAACCCACTTTGGTCCATTGCGCATTTACTGAACTTGTAAAAGCGCTAAGCAGCAGAAGTGCCGCACAGGTAATTTTGTTCTTCATTGCTTTTAGTTTTGGTTTGCTTAAAGGTTTGAAGTACTAAGTTAGTAAATGTTTGGTAATTATGAACTTGAAGTATTTTTTGAGATTTATATATATGGCTTTATAGTTGTTTCTTGTGCCTTTATTAGTTCGTTTTTCGCTTCGTAAAGTTGTTTTTTTACTTTGTTCCCGATGCATCGGAATGGAGCAAAATTAAGGCTGTAAAGGCTTAGCTAAAAATCAGCTAAAAACATTTGTTCATCCGTAAAAGGAGCCGCCGGTTCGCTTTGTGCTTGTTGATCTTTGGCGTTGGTTCGCCTTTTACTGTGTAAGCCATTTTTGTGTTTCTTTCACGCATAGTTTTTCAAATCACCACATAACTATGCTTTTAACTGATCTTCTTAACGCAATGCGAAGCCAACGATTACATCAATATTAAAATAAATATTTGGTAGTGGTTTACAATGTATGATAAATAGAAATGGTCTTTAGAAGGCCATGGTCTGTGGCTCACAGACCATAACAATTCAGTCAAATCCCGGCCTGTGAGCCACAGACCGAGGAGCACAACTACTTAGTTTTGCGTCCGAATTGTAGTTTTCCACATTATCATACATTGTAAACCACTACCAAATATTTTAATATCCGGAAAAACTTAAACTAAAGAAGAAGTACTGTTTACAGCATAAGGCTATTTATAAAAATTCTTCTCGTAGGCATGGAATTCCGGTTTTCCAAGTACAATTCTTTGCCAGAAAGCCTTTATAAAGCCTGTTCCGTAACCCATGTGCTGCACAAATGCCGACTGTACAGAAAAGAGCGCCACATTTACATCGCTGTTTTTGCGCCAGGAATCTATAAAAATAATCACAAAATAAATAAGCAGCATAATAATTCCGCTCCAGAACCCGGCTAAAGCAGCAAGTATGGCTAATGCCAGGAAGATAACAAATATTGCCGGTGCGAAATGAACCAGTTTCAGGGTTTGCGGATGCCGCTTGTACAGGTTTATCCTTGCAATGCCGGAGTTATGCACCTGCTTAAAAAACTTCCGGAAATCTGTTCTGCGCTTATGATATACGAACGCTTCACGAATAAGGCCTGCTTTATAACCGGCTTCTATAATGCGCATGCTCATATCCAGGTCTTCGCCAAAACGCATTTTTGCAAAGCCGCCGGTGCGTTCAAAAACTTCCCTGCTAAAACCCATATTAAATGAGCGCGGGTGAAAAACATCTACCTTTTTTTCTCCTCCGCGTATGCCGCCGGTAGTAAAAAAAGATGTCATGCTGTAAGAAATGGCTTTTTGTATAGGTGTAAAAGAAGGATGCGCAGCATCGGGCCCGCCAAAAACATCGAGCCAGTTTGTTTCCAAAGCATTTTTTACGATCTGCATATATGCCTGTGGAATAAGGCAATCGCTGTCGAAAAAAATAAAGTAATTTCCACTTGCGCGCTGCGCCCCAAAATTTCGGGTTAAACCCGGGCCTTCATTGGCTTTGCTGAAGTACTTTATATTCAGCTTTTCCTGGTATAACGCAACCTCTTTTTCGCAGGTTTGCTGCGAGCCGTCTTCCACAATAATCACTTCAAAGTCGGCATAAGTTTGTGCTGTAAGGCTTTGCAACAGCTCACGCGCTTCGTCCGGGCGATTAAAAACCGGTACAATAAGTGAAAATTTAATTGGCGAATTCATTTCCTGCAAAGTAAAGCATTTTTGGCTGCTGTTAAAGATTGTATTTTATTTGCGTGTATGATAAATCAGCGATTAATCTTTTTTGAACTTACCTGTCATTTAACGCTTTGAAATTATAACCGCAATTGATGCAGCGTTTACAGGGTTTGCAATATCTGCTATTGGCTCAGGGTAGGTAATAATAAGTAAAAGCCTGCTGTAATTGCATGTGTAAACATTAAAAAATACCTGCTTTCAGGTATTGCGCACGGTTTTTTTTACCAATAGTTTTGAATGGAAATTGATTCAAACCGTTATAAAATAAACTTTGTAATTATCCATGTAACCGCCTTCTGCCTAAGGTATTTGGTATACTAGTACGCATGGTTTGTATTTATAACTTACCCCTTACCACCCCAATTTTTAAATGAGATCAAAAGCCTGAGCATATTGCGTTAACTCGTAAGATGTAAAGGCTTTTAATTTCTGCCTTATATTACGGCGGTGCGTTTCTGCGGTTGCTGCGGATATAAAAAGCTCAGCTGCAATATCTGCAGAGCTTTTACCCAGGGCTATATGCTTCAGTATTTCACGTTCGCGCCTGCTGAGCCTGGCGTAAAGCTGGTATTTCTGGCGCAATAAATTATTCTGGTCCAGCAGTTTCGATACTTTTTGTGATGGCTCATGCTCTGGGTTAATGGCATGCGAAGTTGTAACACATAACAGTGGGTTGCCTTTAACATCGTGCATGAGTATTTTAAGGCTGCTCATATGCCATATATACTCATTTGAACCGGGCGATTTGCGCACTTGCTGGAAAAACGAGATGGATTCATCGGCATTGTTCCGCTCAAGCAGCTCAAAAACCTTAGGTATATATTCCTGGGCGTACTCCGGGTTAAAAAATTTTTCGTGGTAATCCATTCCTCCAACTGCCTGCAGCTCGCGCAGCGTAACGCCAAGCTGCTTTAAGCCACGCGGCGACATATAAATTACCGAACCATAACTCTGGATATTATTAACTACAATTACACCTGGAAAATCATTAGCAACAGCATCTATAGCTTTGATTTTTGCCAGTATTTTATCAGCCAACGGATGATCCTTTAAATCGGCAGGGAGTTTAACCATTGCTTAGTTAAGTGAGAATTAATATTTTAATAAAAGCCTGAATACCTGACTTAACATCGCATAACTAAAAAAATTGTTTAATCAATAGGGCTGATAAATTATAATGATGATATAAAATCCTGTATCAGCTTAAAAGCGCCATTGTAGCCTTGTAGTGTAGGTTTTTCGGCAGTATCATAAATATCATGATAATATGGGTAATCGCCCAAAAGGTAAAAAAAGAAAGCCTTTACGCCGTTTTCCACAAACCAGTAATGATCGCTGTTGGCTGCTTTACCGCGCGCTTTTATTTCTTTAAGATAAGATTTCTGCCTGTTTATTTCAACAAGCTTTTCATATTCTTTTGTAAAAACTGATCCGTTTACGGCCATCATGCCATCCTGCCCGTTGCCCATCAGATCCATATTAATAACAAACTTAATGTTCTTTAATGGCACGCTTGGCACATCGGTATAATATTTCGAGCCAATTAAGCCGGCTTCTTCCGCGCCAAAAGCAATAAATACAAGCGAATATTTTGGTGTATCTTTCGATGCTGCGTATGTACGGGCGAGATCCAGCAGCATGGCAATTCCGCTTGCGTTATCGTTTGCGCCAGGGAAATAAGCATCGGAACCCATTTTACCCAGATGATCATAATGCGCGGAAAAAACTATGAATGAATCGGGGCTTTTGGGTGATTTCAATTGGCCGATAACATTTTGCGATTGGTAGCTTTCGCGTAATTCCTGCTCAATATTTATGGAGATGCTGGTAACCGACTTATCAAAAGCATTTTTTGCAGCTTCTATATATGGAATTTTTAAAGCGCTGTGCGCAACGCTCCAAACCAGGCGGCCGCTTGTAAGCTCTATAATGGCAGTGGCTTTTGAGGATGTAAGCATACTTCGCAGGTTGCCTTTTTCCTTTATCTTAACTGCAATATCTGCATCAAAAACCAAAACAAACTTACCTTTGGGAAATTTTACTTTTTTACCGGCAAGTAATTTGTAAAGCGCTGATGAATCGGCATAAAAAACCTTAAGATTATTAAAATTAGCGCCGCCGCTGTTTGGCGCTACAATAAAATCGGCGCCGGATTTAAGTATTTTACTGCCGGTTTTTGAATGGAAAACCACCACTGTTTTACCAGGGAAAGTGTTAACATCCATCAGGAAAGTCTGCAGAAAAGAACCATTGCGGCCGGGTTTTATGCCATATTTAATAAACTCTTTGCGAATGTAATGCGCCGCACGGTAATCGCCGCTGTCTATATAGCCTCTGCCGCCAAAATACTTTGTGCATAAGGTATCCATGGTTTTGCGGGCGAAAGCAGTATCCTGCGCTTGTGTTTTGAAACTTAAAAACAAAAGCTGGATGAACAAAAAAAGAAAGGCTTTAACTGCATGTTTCATATCGTCAAAATAAAGCCTTTTCCTTAAAATATCAAAAATTCATTTAAGCGGAGCAATTCTTCTTTGCCTTAATTAAAGTTTTTCACATATATAGACGCACAAAAAAATGCTTTGCCACAGAATTTTAAATTCATCAGCAAAGCATTCGTTATTTTAAATGGATTAAACTGCTTCTTCCAGGCGGAAAGTATAGCGCTCCATAATCATATTGGCCAATAGCTTTTTGCAGGCGGTATCTACCATTTCTTCGGCCTGCTGCTTATCGGCGGCTTCTACTTCCAGGCGTATGTGTTTACCAATGCGTACATTCTCCACTGCGTTTATGCCGAGGTTGTGCAGGCTTGCGGTAACAACTTTTCCCTGCGGATCCAGAATTTCTTCCATTGGCATAATATCAATCTGCGCTCTGTATTTCATTTTGTGTTTTTGGTTTGTTAAAGTACGACAAAATTACGTATAAGAATAAGATAACCGGTATAGATGCCCATAAAAGCATTGCAAAAAGTATTACCGATAAAATCAGGAATATATAAATGTACTTGTTGTCTTCCCATTTTTTAGAGCTGAACTTAAATGAGAATAAGGGCAGGTTAGATACCATCAGCCACGAAAGTAAAATGGTAAAACCAATAAGTGTAATTGGGTTAAGAATAATATCTGTTGCGTCGAAATCGAAAAGGGGAGAAGTGGTGCTTAACATGAGCGGCAACGAAGCGAAGAACATACCATTAGCTGGTGATGGCATGCCTTTAAATGTTTTATACTGCGTGGTATCTACATTAAATTTCGCCAGGCGAATGGCAGCGCATGCTGCTATTAGGAAAGAGATAAGCGCAAGTACAGGAACATCATCTGCATAAAAAAGGTACAGCCAGCTAGTTTGGGTTAATACCAGCATTTTATATACAATTACCGATGGCAGCAGGCCAAATGTTACAACATCGGCAAGCGAATCCAGCTCGCCGCCAATAGGCGAACTTACTTTCAGCAGGCGGGCGCTCATGCCGTCAAACACATCGAAAGTGGCGCCGGCAAATACCATTATGCCGCCTAAAGCAATATTATAAACCGGATCTCTCCAGCTGTCACCTTCGAGGCAAAAAAGTATTCCGAGAAAACCGCAAAACAGGTTGCCTAATGTTAGCAGGTTGGGTATGTGTTTTTCCATATATAAGGTTGCTGAAAAATGCTTTGATGTTATGTAAACGTTATTTGATTAATAGTATTAACGGATAGGCTCCAAATTTATACAATTGTTTTGCAAATTTATCTTCTAAAAACGATGCAAATTTGAGAAAAGGTTTGCCGGCTGATTCAGCAACCAGGTATTTTTTAATGATCCACATATCCAGTAAGCACCATAAATAAAATTCAGCCTTAATATTTTCGCGCTGTAGCATTTGCTTAATTTCTATTGGCGAATATGCGTAAAAGTACAATGGCATTGGCGCTGCCTGTGTATTCATTATAGCTTTGTTTTTTGAAATGAACCGTTTAAGCCCTTTTACAAACGGTGAAATTAAATGAGAAAAATGTTGCTCTGTTGTGTTAAGGCTGTTTTTGCCGCCCCAGCTGTAAATAATTACACATTTTGCGCCTTTTTTTAAAATCCTGTACAATTCTCTGAAAGCCAGGTGCTGCTTTTGTTTATCTATATGATAAATGGTATGTAAAGAAATGGCAGCATCGGCTGAACCGGATTTAAGCGGGATATTGGTTATATCGCCCAGTATGTAAACGCCATGATCGCCTATTTTACGCTTTGCGCCCTTTAAAGCCTCAACAGAAATATCAATGCAAATTCTTTTTTTAAAATTTTCTGAATATTTAATGTATTCCTCGTGCTGTATGGGCCCGGAAGCGATATCAACCATATATTCGCCGGTATAGTCAAGGAATTTATTTACACGCTTATGGCATTTGCTTACGTATTCTTTTGCAAACTTGCGGTTATCGTTAAAAATAGCGCCATCATTATATTCATCATCGTTGTTTAGCTGCCAGCCAAAGTTTTCGTAGAAAATTTTCGCCTGCTTATAAGCTTCGGTATTATAATTCTCATCTGCGTAAGAAATATTCAGCCTGCTGGTTTTACAAATGGCCAGGTTCTTCATTAAAAAATAAATACCTTCTTTATACAGATAAATAAATTTCTGATGGATATCGGTTAACGCTTTAACAATCGAAAAATTTATTACTTCACCGGTATAAAACCTGTATAAGCCTATATGAAGGTTCAGCGCTGAGATTTCCTCATCAGTAAGCCACCTTAAAGGATTTTGTGTGTGCGGGCAAACCAATATTTCAGTAATATTCATCTCTTGTTTTAAAAATTGAGTTTTGGTGATCCGGGTTTGCTTAAAAGTGCCCTCAAAGGTAGTTTAAGGCATGATTTTCCGTTAACATTAAAAAATAATTAAAATTTTTTAATTATTTTTTTATCCGCTGCATACCAAAAAGCAAAATACGGATTTCATAGAAAAAACCTGCATATATCCACTTCTTAAAAAATACTTCAGGTTCAAAATCTGCGGAAAATGAACAGGCTTAGGCAGCAACCAAAAGCCAACTTTTTGTGGTATATTAGCATCTGTAGCAAGGTTAAGGTATATTTTTTAACTACAATTTTTATCGAATGAAAAAAACTGACACAAAGAGCAGGGTGACTGTCTATGCACGGAACCGTCTGCAAAAAAAGCTGCAAGTGGCGGCGATTCTACTAATTACAGGATTTTTTACCAATGTGGCAAATGCACAGCTAAGCGGTAATTTCACCATTGGTAAAACGGGAGATTTCAAAACATTCACTGATGCGGTAGATTCATTGGCGCAGGTTGGTGTTAGCGGCCCGGTTGAATTTAAAGTAAGCGCGGGTACATTTAACGAGCAGGTAAAAATACCATACATTAGCGGTGCATCTTCAGGCAATACCATTACGTTTAAAGGTGCGGGCAAAGGCACAGGCGGTACATTACTAACTTTTGATGTTAATAATTTTTATACCAGCGTACTGGAAGTTAACAGCGCAACCAACATTATTTTTAAGGATCTGCATATTAAGCAGACCAATTGTACAGAAGGCCGTTTTACGGTAGGGCTTATCTACGCCAGTGAAATTGTATTTGATAACTGCCATATTGAAGCGCCGAGAGCCTCAGCCTGCAGTAATTTGCCAAATATCTGGGGGCTGGAAGCCTTGCATATAGAAGGTTCATCATTTAATACATTTACAAACAACCGTTTTAACGGCGGCAGCTTAACCATAAATGCCGGCTACTGGGGCAGTGGGTATGATGTTTACTCGGATAATAAAATTGTTGGCGGTACCTATAATACCATACAGTTTTACGATGGGCAAAACCTGGAGTTTGTACATAACGAAATTGACAGCGCTGATTACAGCGATAACCTGGCATTGAGCGCAGATTACTGCAGCGGGATAAAGGTAGCTTACAACAGCATACTTGGGCACAATAATGCTTCGGGTATGAATTTTACGCAGAACAATATTTCCAACAATACTACGCCCGGCCAGGTTTACAACAATTTTATAAACCTGCGCTCGTCTAATATGCGCATCGGTATAGGCGTGTTTTATTATGCATGGAGCCCCGCACAGGTAGATTTTATTGTAGCGCATAATACCATTAATGTAGTTAATGCACCACGAGGCGAGGCGCTTTCTGTAGAAAATGAGAATGTAACAGGTGTACAGGTACTTAATAATAGTATTACCCGCAGAAAAGGTGGTATAGCAATGTCTTTTCTTTATCCTCAGGCAGAAGATGCTATAAGCGGTAACAATTTCTACAATGGTAATACAGGTGACCTGGTGCAATACGGCCGCTCAGCATATACCAATATAGCCGATTATAAAACAGCTGCTGCTGCACTTGGCCATGGCCTTTACGATCAGAGCATGGATGTTATATTTAAAGGTGCAAGAGATTTACATTTAGATCAAAGCACAAAGGCTCCCTGGGGACCGATAACATTTATTACCGATGATATAGACGGTGAAACACGTTGTAAATCTTTTGTTACAGCGGGTGCCGATGAGTCATTTTACAAGAATAATGATCATTACGCGCAGCCGGGCATGCCATCATTTACTGAGCCTGCAGAGGTTTATCATAAAAATCCCGTAGTTTTTGAAAATGATGCGAAAGCAGGTAAAGCAGAGAAATACTCCTGGTACATTAACAACCGCTGGATAACAGATTCAATGCACCTTGCGACAGTTTTGGAAGGTCCTAATGATACAGTGAAACTTGTTGCTTATAACTGTGGCGGTATGGATTCTTTTATTTCTGTAGTACAGGTTAAAACCCCAACCAGCGTACCTGTAACCGATTTTATCTCGAACAAGAGCAATATTATACAAGGTGAAACGGTAAAACTGTTTGATATATCAACAAACTACCCAAGCGCGTGGCTTTGGGAAATTACACCAAAGCAGGTTTTTAAAGGTGATGAAATGAAGCCTGCTTATGAGTTCGTATATGGTGATGAAACCAGCCAGAATATACAGGTAAGGTTTCTGCAGGGCGGTAATTACAAAGTATGCTATACTGCCTCAAATATTGTAGGAAGCGGAAATACCGAGTGTGTTACCAGCTATATAGAAGTAACGCCAAGTGTTAACCTGGGTAGCGGAACAGTTAAAGTATCGGATTTATCGGGCTATATATTTGATAATGGCGGGCGCGACAAGCCGTACAGGTATGCTGAGCCGTACCAGGATAGACTGGTTATAGGCGAATGTGCAGATTCTGTTTACCTGGTATTTAAATCTTTCGACCTGAATTGCGGCCAGTTTGATGGCGATTTTCTTCGTATTTATGAAGGTACAAACAATCGTGGCCGTGCATTACACTGTACCAGCAATACAACTCCTTGGGGATATGGCCCGGGCTTAACAGGTAATGCTGCAAGCTCCTGCCTTAATGCCTGCTCACCAATTACATTAACCGGTACAGATACTTTTAAGGCAAAAGGCAGTATGTACATAGAAATGTCGGCCAATACAGACCGTAGTTTTGCTGGTTTTGAAGCTTATTACTGGGTGAAGCCTAAAAAACAAACTGCACCAGTAGCTAAATTCGTTAGTGCCGATTCAGTTTGTATCAATTCGCCAATTGCATTTAGTAACGAATCCACAGGCGATGATATGAAATTCCTCTGGGATCCGGATGCAGATGGCGAGTACGAAGCTTTAGGTAAAAATATATCATACATGTATTTTATGGATGGTAAATTCACCATAAGCATGATTGCGTTCAACTGTGGCGGAAGCGATACATTCAGCAAAGAGATTAGCGTATACCTTCCACAGGCGCCAATTGCACAGTTTATGGCAGATAATACAACCCCAACTACAGATGATGTAGTATTTTTAACTGCCAACGTACCACAATGTGTTGATGATTACACCTGGAAATTTACACCGGCATCTGGCAAAGGCGAAGCCATTTTTGTAAACGGCTCATCTGAAAGAAGCCCTAACCCGAATGTGAGATTTACCGATACAGGTTGCTACAGTGTTACACTTTATGTTCTTAATTCCAATGGTGAAGATGAAGTAAAAGTGAACTGTTTTATCCGTGTTCGTGAGCCATATTGCAAACCAGCTGTAAAAACCCTTATTCAGGATGTTGGAATAAGTGAAGTTCAGTTTGGCAGCTTCAGCAGCCAGTCCGCACAGGGCGAAAGCGCATTTACCGATTATACTAATAATGCTAGTAAAGCCATACATGCAGAGCTGGGTGTAAGCTATACAGTAAATGTAAAACGCAATACCAACAAGCATAAGGTAACCCGTACTATCTGGATAGACTGGAACTATGATGGCGAGTTTGACAATGTAACCGAAAAAGTTGCAGAGGAAGTAAACAGTACGGCAAAAGACTGGAACACAAGCATATCAATTCCGCTTAATGCTACTACAGGCGCAACAGTTATGCGTGTAGCTGTTAACCAGGGAACTTATACAAATAAAGCCTGCGGCAGAAACGAATTTGGTGAGTATGAGGATTATCGCCTCTACATAAGGCCAGATATGACCAAACCGGTTATTACTTTAATTGGCGATACAACCATTACTTTTGAGCAGGGAACCAATTACGTTGATGCCGGCGCTACTGCAAACGATAACCTTGACGGAGACTTAACTGCAAGTATAGTTGTTACCGAGCCGGTTTCTGGCTTTAATACCATACCTGGTACTTATTACTACCGGTATAATGTGAAAGATGTTGCAGATAACCAGGCTAAGGAAGTTATACGTAAAATTATTGTTGTAGCCGATTTTACCGCGCCTAAGCTTATTGTTGCCGGAGGCGATACGCTGGAAACCATTTTATACAGCGCAGCAGCTTATACGCCGCCAGCTGTTTTACAGGCCGATGATCTTGTTGACGGTGACCTGTCGGGAATTGTGAAGATTGATAATCCTGTAAATATGAATGTGGTAGATACTTACCTGGTAACATATACCGTTACAGATGTATCTAAAAACACGGCAACAGTGGTAAAAACCGTAATTGTAAAAGATACCGTAAAACCAGTAATTACAGTTTATGGCGATAACCCGTACTACCATAATGTAAGCGATATTTATGTGGACTGGGGCGTAACAATGACGGATAACTATTACCCTGTAAACACGCTTAACGATGCGTTGATTACAACAAATAACCTTAATGTAAATGTACCTGGTACGTATGAGTATGTTTACACTGTTAAGGATGGCAGTGGTAACCTGGCCACAACTAAACGTATTGTAATTGTTGGCGATATGGTGCCGCCGGTTGTAAGCATTATTGGCGATACAATTGTAGTGGTTGAGGTTAACACCAGGTACCAGGACCCGGGCTTTAACGCAACAGATAATTACACCACCAATATAATAAAACAAACTTTGGGCAGTTTCTATTCTAACTTCCCGAATGGTATTCCTACGCAGTTAGATACTTTCCACATTGTTTATACCGCAACGGATATGGGCAATAACAGTGTATCTAAAACGCGTTATATAGTAGTTAAAGATCAAACAGAACCTGTAATTTCATTAAAGGGAACACCAAACGCTACAGTTTGCCGTTGGGAGGCGTATGCAGATGCGGGGTATGATGTAGCTGATAATTACTACACCAATGCCGATATTACCGTTACAACCGAAGGCGACTGGACTGCAAACAGCTCAGGCATAGAGGGGCCGTACAGTCTTCGCTACAAAGCGGTTGATAAGTCGGGTAATATTGGGTATTCCGAATGGAGAACAATATGGGTTCGCTCACCGTACGAATTTCCTTGCGCCACAAATGTTAGCATAGGCGATGCGAATGCACTTGAAAAAGCCATTTCCATCTTCCCTAACCCTAACAGCGGTAAGTTTTCAGTGCAGGCAGCATTGCCAGGCGCCGAGAAACTGAAACTTACTGTTACAAATATGCTGGGCCAGGAAGTAGCTGTAATAACTGATGGGCTGATGAACAATGCCGCATTCCAGGTAGATTTAAGCAGCCAGCCGGCAGGCGTGTATCTGCTTAATGTTTCTACAGCAAATCACACAGCTACAAAACGTATTGTGATTAGCAAATAATTATCAAAACTTATTTGCTGCCAAAGCCCGGCCTGTTTTGCAGGCCGGGCTTTTTTTGCATATATAACATGCTTACAAAATGCTTTGATGTTATATTGTTATGTAGATTTGATAAAATAAACGCTTAAAACATTAAGAAATAAATGCACAGGCTGCAGCGGTTTATTCAACGCATATATGTGTTTGTGAAAAAATACTTTATATTGTTTTGGCTTGGCGTGTGTTTCGGGTGCGGTACACCAAAGCCGGCCAATATTTACACGCTTGCTGTACAACAACATCATGTTAAAAACGCTCCAGTTATAAATACTGATAGCTGCAGATACAATTTGCGGGGAAAAGTTGTTTTTGCCGCGTCTGGCGAGCGTATGCCAGCAGCATTGTTGCCTCAGGCACATATTTATTCCACCTGCAGCAGCCAGCCAAATAGTTTAATTATTGAAAAAGCTACAGAGAATTATCAAAAGCAAAAGCAGGTTCCCCAAAAGGTAGCTGCGCATCAACGGGAAACAAAAACCAATGTTGCGCCCTGGCACAAAACAGGTTTTCTATTAATTATTTTATCAATAGTATCGTGCCTTGGTTTATTGCTTATACCTACATTTTACGTGGTTAGCATGGCTTTTTTATTTTCGTCTTTCCTGCTATTCTGCATCAGGTACAATGGTAAATTCCGTAAACTGGCAACGCCGTTAGCTATTATTATTTTGCAGCTGCCGGGTTTCTTTTACGTGTGCGGCTTTTTTAACATTTTTGCTTATTCTGCTTTCCCATTATACGCAACACTAATTGCATTTTTGGTGGGTATGTTTCTTGTGTTTTATTTGCTTTTGCGGGTACTTTTGGAAATAAATAAGTTTTACCATGCCCCGGAAAAGATGGATTTTTACAAAAACAGCGCACAATCTATTCTTAAAATGGGATATATTTTTACAGGTTTAAGTATATTGTTCAGCCTGGTTTTGCTGTTGCTTATCAATCCGTTTGCAATAGGGTTTATACCGTTTGATGTTGGTGCCACCATACTTTTTAATTTTATTATTGGCGGCATATTTATGTTGTACAGTTATGTTTTCAGGAATAAATTTTTAAAAAACACTTAGCAAAATATGCGGTATTTGTTGTTTCTCTTCTGCGTTATATTTACTGCCTGCCAGCAGGAAGGTGCGCTTATCTGCACCGAGAAAAATACTGTTCCAATCATACAACCTGTTAAAGATTTCTTTCGCTTTAAAACCGGCAGCTGGTGGGTGTACGAAGAAGAAAAAACCGGTGAAAAAGACAGTGTTTGGGTAAGCCGGTTTTCGGAGCACGGAATAGAGTATGGAAAATGGAAAAGAGAATGCCAGTGCGCATTTGGCAAGTGTGAAGAAGCTATTTATATAACTTTTGAAAATAAAAAATATAATAAAAATGGTTTCTACATTCCTAAAGAATATTATTATATTTATATAAGTGCAGACCCGGTTGAATATGAAAATTCATCGATTTATATGCAAAGTGAAGTAGTGTACAGCCAGGGGATTAATTACGAAGAAGGCCAGCCGGTTTCTGACTATTACTGGAACGTGGAGCAATTACCAGCACTTGAAGTTAAAGGAAAAACATTTAACAATATTTTACACCTTTCGAATACCTACAAAAGATACCCGCACGAGAAATGGTACGCCAAAAACAAGTATCTTATAAAATATAAAGATACCGACAGTACAACCTGGAATTTAGTAAATTACCATATTGTACAGTAAAAACGTAGCGGGTTTATTTGTTGACATCCTTGCGTTTTTCTTCTATTGATTTCAGTAACTGCCGTTTTTCCTCAATTACTTTTTTAAGCTGCGGAAGCGCTTTTTTGTTATTGTCAATAGCAGTTGTATTCTTATCAATATCTTTCTGCAGATCGCGAATTTCTTTGCGGTCTTTTTCCACGCGTTTTTCCAGCCTTCGGGTTTCTTTTTGCAGCTGCCTTTCTGTTTTTTCGCTGCCGGCTATAGCTTTTTTCTTCTCTTTAATAAGCTTTTCGTACTGGGTTTGCATATAGGTTTTTACAAAGCCTTCTGCCAGCGTACGCAGTTTATTATAATCCTCGGCATATTCATTCGGCGAAAAATAAATATCGTAGCCCGGCGCGCCGGCAATCAGCATTTCAGAGCCTTCCGCAGTGATGTTGAAAATGGTATAAAGATCGAACTGCCGCGGGCTTACTGCATTAAGGCTGATGGCTGTTGCGGTTACCATATTTTTAGAATCGTCGGTCTTTATTTTATAGGTTTTCTTAAGATATTTTTTCCATGCTTTCTGCAATGGTTTCGCCTCGGCTTCCGAAGTAATGGAAATGGCTGGCCTGTCCTTCCCGTTTATTTTCATGGCAGCTTGCGTAGTTTTAACGGTTTGTGCCGCCGCACTATGCAAAATGGCCAGCTGCAATAAAATTACAAAACAATATTTATAGAAATGCATACTCAAAACAAACCTGGTTTTCCCTTAAAGTACGTTTCCACAAAATTATTGTTCCCGGCAAAGTATTTTTTAAGGATAGCATATATGGAATTTTGAGCCTGAAAGCCCCACAAAGCGGACTTGCTATACCTTTAAAGCATTTTTGTAGCGATGCATATATCGAAAAAGCTTTGCAGCGAAATTTTTTTGGTGCTGTTTTTTAATTGATAATATGGCTATCTGCAAATCAGGATCAACAGCAGTTAAAATGTAAATTTACATTCGGAGCTGCACTCCTCTCCTGATTCAGGATAGTTGCCCGAAGGTAGGAGAGGTTAATTAAGCAAATATTCCTGTCAGGCGATATGCAATTATCATAACGTAAATATTTTCATATCAATTACTTAGCTTTCATATATGCATTAGCCGGAAAATGCTTTGGCAAATTGTAAGTTCTGATACTATTTTGTATTTAATTTTATCTGTAAGCTGCTGTATATTCGCAGCCGAAGTTTATAAGACAATTCCCAAAAAACAACTATGAAAAAAGCCTTATTTATTTTCTTTCTTTTAAGTATTTCAGCCATTTCCAATTCCTGTAAAAAAGATATTGTAGATCCCGGTAAAGATGGAACGGAAACGCCCGCGAAAGCTACAATCAGCGCCGATGCTTCAGACGTTAAAAACATGCAGGTTGTGCTGATTTCTGTTGCTAATAAAAAAGCAGAAGCTAATTATTACGATGCAAAACTGGGAACCGATTCTGTAAAGCTTGTAAAAGTGGCAGATGATCAACTCGTGTTTATCATTCCTGAAAAAACTGCCGCTGGTTCATACAGCCTGCATGTACCGGAGCTGGCCGAAAACACATTGGACTTCCACGTAAGCACCGTAACACCAGTGACCAATCACGATAAATATATCCAGGATTTTATTGCGCAGATCAACGGCATGCAAACCGAAATGCTGAAGCAGATTGACAGCCTGGCTAAAGATACTCTGGTTAATAGAAGCGAAATGCTGGCCATTTCCAAAGCCAATAAAGACAGCCTGGCCGCAACTATAAGTAAACTGCAATCTGCCAGCGCGGAAGAGAAAAAGTATGCCGCCATGTTTATAGAAGCCAACCGCAAAGCTATAGATGATATAAATACTTCGCTGGAAGATCTGCGTTTGGGAAAACGCGGCTTGCTGAACGATAGATCGCACGGTAAAAAGAGCCATTGTAATGATTACGAGCATTTTTATAAAATGCGCTGCCTGTTGCGTGAGTTTGTTATTGCCATTGCAAAAATGTCGGCGCCGGCGGTTGTTGGCGGATTTGCCGGCGGTGGCTTATCGGCCTGGTACACGGGAGGCGCTTTTTCAACTGGTGGCGCGCAGGCTGGTGCAATTTTAGGCACTTTCCTTTTCAGAGATTTCGTAATGACGCAGATGGGAATTGCCGTTACCAGGGCATTGGATTTTGCAGCAGAGCCGTTTATTATGGTTGCAGATAAGCTTGCCGATTTCAGCTCGCGCCAGAAAAACGTGATGGAGTTCGAGAACAAGAAAGAGAAAAAGGTGAAATTTACCATTACCATGCGAAATGTAGATGAGCGTGTAGATATGGCTTCGGAGCACGATTTTGTGGTGGATTTTCTGAAATCTTTCAAGAAGCTGCAAAAAATGTGGATAGATTTTTATCCGAATTCAAATACCATTGTTACGCTGCCAACACCCAAAAAGAGAAATATAGAGCCGAAGAAAATGGAGCATATTTCCGTGAAAGTGCTGAATAATGCCAAAGTTAGCGGCAAGCTTAGCGGTACACCAACCGACTTATTAGTTACTTTTACCAGCGACGAAATTACCGACCAGGAGTTCACTTTCGAGATAAATTATAACGATGGCGTTTATACCAATAAAGCTACGCAGGAAGCCATTTTGAAAGGCAAAACCTACAAAGTGCTTACTTCTAAATTCGAAACCATTTACATACTTGCGGTTTTCGATTACGATGTTGCGCAAACATTCTATTTATCCGAAGATGAAAAAACACCGGCAAAAGATATCGATTATTCTAAAATTTCTATCCGCAACCAGGTAAACAATAAGGTAAAAATCACCAAAACAAACAACGCATCCAGCTTCAGTATAAAAATGACGCACGATGAAAATGACGACCAGTTTGTGTTCTTCGATGTATTTTACGGCGAAACCAAAATACAGGAAGTAAGCGCAAAAGCCATTAAGAAAGATGCCTGCAACGGCCTGAAAGTTACCACCAGCATCAGCGGGAAAACTGTTACGGCAACAGCAACCGGCGGTTCCGGCCCATATTCTTACAAGCTGCTCAACCACTACTATAGTTCACCGAGTTTTGTAAGCAGCAACCAGCTGGATCTTGTTTACGATGGCGGTTACCGTGTTGTTGTAAAAGATGTGAACGGTTGTGTAGATACCAGCGAATGGGGCTGCATAGATAATGTTGTTATTACAGGCGTTTCTGCCAAGCAATACGATGGAACATCAACCGGAAGAGGTTTGCTGGAAATAACCTGGACAAGCTCTCTGGGATTGAAACCGGACTTCATTTTAAGCTATGGAACAACGCACAACGTAATGGAATTTATTACAAGCAGCAGCCATAGCTTTTATAAAGCGGTAGATCTTACTAAATACTGCGAGTCGTCTTCAGCGTCGTCATCGTTTACCGGCGGGCAGCTTAGCGGCACGGCCAACAGCGGCAAGTTCATTAAAATTCTGCCCGGCTCATCATCAGGCAGCAACAGTATTTCGTTCAGGTTTATGAAGAGCTGTACAGGTACAAGTATTTGTCCGGATGGCAAGCGCGGTATTTTCAGTCCGGAATATACAGTTAGCTGGTAATTTCAATTCATAAAAAAACCCATATATACATTGGCCACAAAATGCTTCAGGCAATCAGTTAACATGCAAAATAACGATCGTATAATTTCAGACAAAGCTCCTGTTTTCAACCTGAAGAAAGCCTTTGCAGCGCTTTTATTTACAGGCTTTTTTTGCGGACAATCTTTCGCACAAACAACTATTAATTCGGTTACGCCAAATACAAATTATCCCGGTGGCGAAGTAGTAATTAGCGGAACCGATTTCAATACTTCGGCAGAGAAAAATATTGTTTATTTCGGCGCAACGAAAGCAACAGTAAAAGTGGCAAGTCAAAACCAGTTAACGGTTATGGTGCCTGCGGGCGCCGTTTACGCGCCGGTAAGCGTGCTGAATACAGAAACAAAACTAACGGCTTATTCAAGACTTTCATTCTTACCAACTTACAGCAACAGGCAGCCGGGCACCAACAATTTTAATTCGCCAATAAACCGAAGCACCGGGGAATCGCCGCGAAATATTGCCATTGGCGACATTGATGGCGATGGCAAACCGGATCTGGCAGTGGTAAATACAGTTGGTAAAACGGTTTCGGTTTTTAGAAATATTAGTGAAGCAGGTTCGCTTACGGAAACATCATTCGCACAAAGGGTAGATTTTGAAGTTGATGAATCTTACGGTGTTGTGCTGAAGGACTTGAACGGCGATGGTAAATTGGATATGGCTGTAACCAGTGCCGATAAATTTAAGCTGAATGTTTTCCGAAATATCGGTTCTCCGGGATCAATTACTGAAAATTCATTCGCGCCAAGAAAAACATTCGCAACGGGAGGTTATTCGGTTGGTTTGGCTGCGGGCGATATAGATGGTGATGGCAAAACGGATATTGTGACATCTAATTTCACGTATGAAACTATTTCCATACTTAGAAATATAAGTAACAGCGATTCGATTTCCTTCGCAGAAAAGGTAGATTTTCATTTAGACGGAGACCGCGTGAGTACAGTTGCTATTGCGGACCTGGATGGTGATAATAAACCTGAAATTTTGGTTGGCAACCAGTTTGGCTTTGGTGGCGGATCGGTTGCTGTTTTCCGGAATAGAACTGAAAAAGGCAATATTTCCAGGTCGGGTTTCGATGTTTTTGAACTCACTGTTGGCTCGCCTGAATGTATAACCGTTGGTGATTTGAATGGCGACAACAAACCGGAGATTATTGCCGGCAGCTTTAGTGCATACAGCCTTATAATTTTTGAGAATAACAGTACAACAGGAAATTTAAGCAAGAGCAGCTTTGCTGCGCCGGTAAGTCTCAAAACATCTCAGGGCGCAGTTGGTGTTGAAATAGCGGATATGGATGGTGATGGAAAACCTGATGTTGTTGCGGCCAATTCGTTATCTTATACGCCAATAAATATTTTCCTGAACAAGAACAATGCTGGTACAATTACGGAAAATTCTTTTGCGCCACGCGCCGATTTTGCCGCCGAATTAGCGCTTGAAGATTTAGCCGTAGGCGACCTGGATGGCGATCATCAGCCCGATATTATTGTTGCCGCTGAAAACGGAAATATGTTAACCATACTCCGCAACAATCAGCAAAATGTGAGTATCAAGGAAGTTCAGTCAGCAGCATATTTTGAGCTTTATCCAAATCCGGCTGTACAATCTTTCACTATCGAAACCAAAGAAACCGGCTTTTTATACTTTTATTCCCTGGAAGGCAAAGAAATAACCAGCTTTAAAGTAACAGGAAACACATCACATTTTTCACTTCCTTTTGATATGAATCGCGGTTTGTATTTGTGCAAATTTATAGGCAGAAGCGGAGCAAGCACAACGAGTAAGTTGCTGGTAAAGTAATTCCATATATCAAAACATGAAAAAATGCTTCGTTTTAAAATAGCTGAAGCATTTTTAGGAAATATACAAGTCTAAATTACCTAAAGATAGGTCGGCGTCTCATGTCGCTTAAAAAATTACTTAACTAGGCGATATTAAATGTATATGAGAATATATGCTTAAAAATTATTGTTTAATGT
>DAIUCM010000048.1:0-24962 GCA_036846145.1 Bacteroidota bacterium | reverse complement strand
TATGAATTATTTTTACTCTTTAAAAATAACGCTGTTATTATTAGAACTTAGCCCTAATAATTAATGTTTATGATCTGTATGGTCTTCTTTACCTTCAGCATGATCTAAATGCATCTTCAGGGTAGGTAAAGTTTTAGCTGCAAATGCTTTTATATCAGGGTCTTTTGCATCTTCTGCCAAATCTTCCATGAGTTCAACATCCTGCTTGTGCATTTTCACCATTATATCCATATATTTTTCATCAAATTCTTTACCTGATAATTTGCTAAGCTCTTCCTGGTGTTTCTGATGATCTGAACCCATTGCCGATGGCAAAGTGATGTTTTTAGATGCTGCCAGTGCCATAAGTTCCTGGTTTGCTTTGGAATGGTCGTTCACCATCATTTGGGCAAAATCTTTAACAGTTTTGCTGCTGCCTTTTTGCATCGCAAGCTTACCATGCTCAACTTCGGCCATGCTGCTGCTTGCAATTTTCACAAGTTTTTCAGCATCATCTTCGGCATCGCCTTTCAGTTTGTCTTCATTAGCATCTTCAGCATGTTCTTCAGTATCAGCATGCTTGTTATTGCCCGCATTATCGCACGACTGTAATGTCCACATGCCCACTAGCATCAAAAATAAAAATGTGATCTTTTTCATAAAATATGTTTGTTTGGTTTTTGAATTATTTGAACCTATAACTATTGCGCTACACTATTGTTTACATATGTGGATATTTATTCCCATTCATCATACGTTTTATTAACATTCGGCTGCATTTTCATAATACATATTTATAGCCCAACCATAATATAAATATTATACTAACTTGAGCCCGGAATTCACCTGTTAGAAAAAGAATATTTTTGCCAGTTGCTTTGATCCAGCCAAGTGATTGATATAATAAGGCATATGAACCCTTGTAATTATTTTTGGCCGTAGGCCTGGGGATACTTGTCACTCGGCTGGAGCAGAGCGACTGAATTTTCAAAACCAAAGCATTTTTCTGTATAAGTATATATGGAAACATCGATTAATCAGCTATCAATCAATTAATTAATTGCCAAGCTCATGTTTATTTAAAAATAAAAACCCGCTACATTTACATATATAGCGGGCTTAAAAAATGCTTAAGTTTAGAAACTTACCTTCTGCCTATGCTGCGTACAAGTTTAATTTTTTCCTGTATTTCCTGCATCCTGCTGCGTAACTGTTCTACCTGTTTTTCCATGCTTTGCTTAAAAGTATCGGCTGTTTTAGAGTTTTTAAAGAAAGCCATGTTATTTTCCAGCGTAGCAATTTCGTTCTCTATGCGTTTCAGGTCGCGCTGATGCTTTCTTTCTTCATCATTAAGGCGTTGCTGGCCTCCGTTTTCCTGCGCCCAGTTCTGCAGCTGAAGCTCATAGCTCATTCCCTCTACATTTCTTGATGTACCGCCGCCACCACTTTGTTTTTGTTTGCCGCCCGATTTTTTCAGCAGTTCGTTCAGCACATCAAAAAAGCGTTTGCGAACCTTATCTTTTTCTTTAAAAGGCACAAAACCAATTGCATTAAATTCAGCCTGCAGTTCGCGGATCTGCGGTTCTACATTTTCAATATTCTCTTCTTTCAGTAATCCTTCTGCCTTATCAATTACATCATTCTTAAGCTTTAAATTATTGTATTGTTCCTGGTTCTGCGCGTTGTGTTTTTCGTTTACTTTGGCAAAAAACGCATCGCAGGCAGTCTGGAAACGCTTCCATATTTTATCGGAATATTTAGATGGTACTGGGCCAATTTTCTTCCAGTCGTCCTGCAGCTTTATTACTTCCTTGCGGTGAGACTGTATATTTTCCTCTTCAAGTATTTTTTCAACTCTCTCAGCCAGTTCTGTTTTAAGCCTTAGGTTATCTACTTTTTCCTTTTTCTTATTACGGAAGAATTCATTTTTGGCATGATTAAACCGGCGGATAGCAGCAGAAAAACGCTCTTTAACTTCTGCGCTTTTAGCGGATGGCACAGCGCCGATGGAACGCCAGTTTTCAATCCACTGGCCAAGCTCCTGGTTCTTAGTCATCCAGTCCTGCACTTTTTCACCAACGAATGATGTAATTTCATCTATTTTTTCCATCAGCGCCATCTTGGCATCATAATTCTGCTCGCGGCGTTTCTGCAATTCTTCCGATAGTTTTTCGCGCTTATCGTAAATGGCAATTACAGCTTCTTTATACCGCTGGTTAATGGCTTCAACACTTTCTTTGGGAACCGGACCTGTATGTCGCCATTCATCCTGCAGGTTACGGAGCTGGCGCATCACCTCATTCATATCTTCCTGGTTTATAAGCGCTTCTATGCGGCTCACTACACTTTCTTTGGCAGTGAGGTTACGCTTACGGTCAAGCTCTTTGAACTCGGTGTATAACGATCTTCTTTCGAAAAATTTATCTACGTAATGGTTGTATGAGTTCCATATATTCTCAGCTTCGGCAATTGGTACGTGGCCAAGTTTGCGCCATTCATCCTGCAGCTTTTTAAACTCGTTGAAGCTCTGGTTATTCTCGTCCTGCTCGGTAAGGTGCTTTAGCTTTTCAATAATATCCCGCTTAGCCTGCAGGTTATCATCTTTCTGCTTGTTTATGCTGTTTATATACTCCTGGCGGGCTTTTTTGTATGCTTTAAATGAATTATGAAACTCACGAACCTGCTCATCTCCTTCCCAGGTAAAATCCTTTTCTTCACGGCCTTCTTCCTCTGCCAGCCAGCTCTCCAGTGCATGCTGACGTTCTTCTTTCGTAATGCGGTTAAATTCGCCGCGTGCGGTCTGCACTTTTTTATTGATGTTCCTTTCATCCTGGTGTGCGGCAGAAGCAATTACATATTGTAAAAGCTGCTCTTTGCTCATGGATGAAAAATCTATTTCTTCTTCTTCGTGGTGATCATCCTCATGTGTTTCTTCTTCATGATGATCTTCATCAGCTGCTTCATCTGCGTTGCTGCTTGCTTCCTCCGCCAGGTTCTGCACTTCAGGCGCATCATTCTCAGCGGTTTCCTGCGCAGGAATTTCGCCCGCAGTGCTTAAATCAGCAGCATTACTTGTATCGGTTGTTGTATTTTCCGCAGCATTTTCAGTCCCAGATGTACTATCATTCACTATAGCATTGTCACTTTCTGCAGATTCAGTTTCTTTAAGTTCTTCAGGTACTTCAGCCACTTTTTCGGGATGAATTTCTTCTTCCAGGCTGCTGCCGGAAACATCATCTTTTACCAGTTCAGAAATTTCACCTGCCGAAGTTCCTTCCTCGTTATTTTCCGGTGTTTCTGAAATAGCTGCTTCATCTTGCGTACTGCTTGTTTCAGCATTGTTTTCCTGTGTGGAATTATTATCCTGACCAGGATTTTGGTTAAGATTTTTCTCTTCAGAAGAATCTGTATTGTGGTTTTCTTGCTTGTTTTCCATTAGTGGAAGAAGTTTTGTGATAACGCGTTAAATAAAAAGTAATTTTGTAACAAAAATAAGCACAAATAAGAATAAATACTACCTATGCTGAAATTAATAGAGTGCCCGCGCGATGCTATGCAAGGTTTGCACACTTTTATACCAACCGCAGGCAAAATAAATTACCTTAACCAATTGTTGCAGGTTGGGTTCGATACTTTGGACTGCGGATCTTTCGTTTCGCCAAAAGCAATTCCGCAAATGGCTGATACAAAGGAGGTTTTAGCCGGATTAAATTTACAGCATACACAAACAAAATTGCTTGTTATTGTTGCAAACCTGCGTGGCGCACAGCAGGCCTGCGATGAAGAAAAAGTTACTTATATTGGTTATCCTTATTCTCTGTCGGAAACTTTTCAGCAGCGAAATACAAATAAATCTATGGCCGATGCATATAAAGATGTCGTAGAAATTGCTTCGCTGGCTCAGAAAAATAATAAACAGGTTGTACTGTATTTCTCTATGGGTTTCGGAAACCCTTATGGCGATGAATGGAACGCCGCTTTTGTGGAAGAATGGCTGGTGAAATTTATGAACGCAGGTATTAATATCTTTAGCTTAAGCGATACAGTTGGCAGCGCAAATCCAGAAGATATAAAAAGTATTTTTTCGGCCCTGATAAATAAATATCCAGAATTGGAAATTGGCGCGCATTTCCATTCCACAACCGAAAATCAATTACAGAAATTAGACGCAGCTTACAATGCCGGCTGTCGCCGTTTCGATTCAGCTATGCTGGGCTTTGGAGGCTGCCCTATGGCTAAAGATGACCTTACAGGTAATATAGATACTGTTTTCCTGAAGCATTTTTTCGATACCAGGCATATGGAAACCGGCTTGAACCAGTCCGAATTTACGAAAGCCAGGGAAATGGCGAGTGAAATTTTTGGGCAATACAGGTAAAAAGATTAACTGATAAATAACTACTTAAACGTGCATTTCTGCTACGTGGCATATATGTAAAATTACCGGTGAACAGCGTTGACAACTTTCAAAAAGATGTCAACGCTAAATCGAGCGGAAACTTAAAACAAGCTCAACTGCTCAGGTTTTTCAGTTTCCTGTCTTTTATTTTTCTCTTCGAATTTATTCTTTACGAACTCTTCGTTGGTTAATATCTGCGGTTTTGGGTTTGGTTTAATTTGTGGGTTTTCATCAACTTTTATCGGTTCTGCTTCAATAATAGAAACAGGTTCTTTCACTTCTGCAACTTCAACTGGCTTTGCAGCAATTGCAGTTTCGTGAACAACGGTTTTTGGTGTTTTATTATTTGAACTTTTAGAAGAATGTTCGTTGCCTTCATCATCGTAGTTATCTAAATCAGAAACTCCTTCCTCTTGCGAAGGAAGGAGTTCAATATCCTGAATATCTAATTCTGTAAACTTTGTGCCGGCAGCTTTCCAACCCCGGACTTGCGCGAACTCGGCGAGGTTGTATTCATGCGATTCCAACGTCGTTTTTTTCTTACCGAATTTCACCAGTATTTTGGGCTCGGTTTGCGTTGTTCCTAACCACAGTTTGGTTCCTTTTGCTTCCGGTATAAAGCTGAATTTCTTGTTTACAGTTGTGGTTTCAATCACAAAACGTTTCGCGTAGTTCAGCTTGGTGGCGGAGTCGTAATAAACCGCAGAAATCACACGTTCCGGGTTGAATTTCTCAATGGCGCAAACCTGCTCGGCTTCGTATTTATTAATGAGGTCGAAATTGGTGAGCTCGTAACTTCCGTCTTTGTACACAACCAATATCGTATCATCCATATCAAAATTACCAAGATACTTGCCGCGCTTGTCAACATTCAGCTTACCGAGAATTTTATCGTACCATATATCGCGACCGCCCAAAGTACTTGCGCCTTTCTCTTTGAACTGCACTTTCCTGATGGCATATTTGCTGAGAATATTTCCTTGCGATGAACGGCCTTTAATTTCCAGCGTACTGAAATCGAAATCGAAGATCTTATTTTTGGCCGTTGCGTTTGGCGATAAATAAACAGTTACCGTTTCCGCTTCGCTATTTGGGTTGGCGGAGAAATAAAGCACTTTGGAACCTTCATTTCCCATCGTCAGATCATACTCTTTATCGCGCGTGATAGCTGTTACAGCAAAGCGTTTTGCCCTGGAAATTCCCGATTTCGCATCCACATAAATCATATTGTAGATCATGCGTTCATCGTTCTTTTTCCAAACCGCGGCATGAATAATATCTTTCCCTACGAATTCCTTATCCTTAATTTTCGTCACGCGGAAAGTACCATCTCTGCGGAAAGTAATGATGTCGTCAATATCGGAGCAATCCTCAACAAACTCATCTTTTTTCAATCCGTAACCAATAAAACCTTCCTTATAATTCACATATAATTTCTGGTTCGCAACGGCAACGGTATTCGCATTGATAGTATCGAAAGTGCGGATCTCGGTTTTGCGTTCGCGGCCTTTTCCGTACTTTTTCAGCAGGTTTTTGAAATACGCAACTGCATAATCTACAAGGTTCGCCAAATGATGCGCCACTTCCGCCATTTCCTCTTCCAAAGCATTGATCGCTTCATCGGCTTTAAAGGCATCGTATTTGGAAATCCGCTTGATCTTAATCTCCGTTAAACGAATAATATCATCGCGCGTAACTTCCCTGCGGAACAGTTTTTTATAAGGATTCAAACCTTTGTCAATCGCCTCAATTACAGCTTCCCAGGTTTCACATTCCTCAATTTTTCTATATATGCGCTTCTCAATAAATATCTTTTCCAAAGAAGAAAAATGCCACTTTTCATCCAGTTCAGCTTTGCGGATCTCAAGCTCGCGCTCAAGCAATCGCAAAGTGTTTTGGGTAGATATTTTTAATAGCTCGTTTACACTAACAAAGTGCGGTTTATCTTCAATAATTACACAGGCATTCGGCGAAATGGAAAGCTCGCAATCGGTAAAAGCATACAGCGCATCAATCGTAAGATCGGGCGATGTTCCCGGGTGCAACTGAACCTCAATTTCTACTTCCGCAGCCGTGTTATCTACAACCTTTTTTATCTTGATCTTGCCGTTGTCATTCGCTTTTACGATAGATTCCATCAGGTTCACCGTAGTGGTTCCGAAAGGAATATCGCGGATAACCAATGTGCGTTTATCTTTCTCCTCAATACGCGCGCGAACACGGATTTTAGAGCCTTTTTTACCTTCGTTGTAATTGGAGAAATCAGCAAATCCGCCGGTTGGGAAATCGGGCAAAATATTTACTTTTTTCCCGCGCAGAATATCTATAGAAGCATTTAAAAGCTCTATGAAATTGTGCGGCATTACCTTCGTGGACAAACCAACGGCAATACCTTCCACGCCCTGCGCCAGGAGCAAAGGGAATTTCATAGGCAAAGTTACCGGCTCGCGTTTACGGCCATCATAACTCAATTGCCAGTTCGTTGTCTGCGGATTGAAAGCCACTTCCAGCGCAAATTTGCTCAATCTCGCCTCAATATAACGCGGCGCAGCAGCAGAATCTCCCGTACGAATATCGCCCCAGTTTCCCTGCGTTTCTATGAGCAGATCTTTCTGGCCGAGGTTCACCATGGCATCGCCAATGGCCGCATCGCCGTGCGGATGGTACTGCATGGTCTGGCCAATAACGTTCGCTACTTTGTTGAAACGGCCGTCATCTATCTCGCGCATGGCATGCAAGATCCTGCGCTGTACGGGTTTCAAACCGTCTTCAATGGCGGGAACCGCACGCTCCAGGATTACATAGCTGGCGTACTCCAAAAACCAGTTCTGGTACATGCCGCTAACGGCTTTTACCTCGTGGATGGATTCGCCTTCCTGCAAACCTTCGCCTTCCGCCTCAATCTCAACAGCTTCTGTCTCCTCTATTTCTTCGTTCCTATCCGAAGCTGTGTTTTCTTCTTCCAATTCTTCCATGTTGTCTTTACTGTTACTATGTTAAACTATTTATTTCTTTCCTGCATACATGGCCTGTTTTTTCTATTTCCATATATGCATTTGGTGGAAAATGCTTTAATGCTGTAATTTATAATCTGTTATTCCCGTTCTCAAAACGCCAATGTTTTTAAATTCTATTATTTTAGACATATCTTTTTTAAGCATAAAGAAATTTTCTTTACCTAAATAAGGCATGATTTCTTCAATCGAATTCTCAACATTAATCGATGTAGAATCTCGCCTGCCAAATACTAAAAATATTTTATTGTCTTCTTCAGCAACAGAATTTATAGCTTCTAAAATTATATCTTTCTTTATATTTTCTCCTGTATCAAAATGAATCCATTCGGAATAATCCGCTCCATATGTAAGTGAATGTGCAGCACTATATATCAAGCGTGATTCCATATATCAATTTGCTAAAAAATGCTTTGGTTATTGTTTAGCAAACTTAAATAAGCTTCAACTGCTTCTCTCATCATATTTCGCGTTTCCTCATCATCGTAACCAACACATTTTTCAGGATGAGAATTGCAAATTTCCCACATTGCTTTGACTTCTAACAAATCCTCTAGTTTGATATCAAAGTCCTGAACACAAAGTATTGCTTCTGCACTTATTTTTGCTTCATAAGATTCAAAAAGTAAAATTCTAAATATTTCTTTTAGATATTTACTACAATCTAAAGATTCTAAAGCAAAAACCATTGTACCATTATAATTATGAATTTCCTTTTTGAAGATCGCTTCTAATAATGGTTCAACTGCTCTATTATCTTTAATTTGCTCTAAAGCTAAAGCCGCTCTGTTTCGTATTCCAGGATTTTCAGATTTTAGTAATGAAATTAGAAAGTCTGTAATTTCAACTCCTCCAATTTCTCCAAGTTTATCAGCTGATGATTTAACCAATTCCCAATCATCCGAAAATATATTATTCTTTAATATTTCGATTTCTTGCTCACTGGTTGTTTCTCTGCTTTTGTCCATATATACTAACTCAGAAAAATGCTTTAAGCTGCTAACTCTTCAACATCCTCAACAACTTCATTACTATTCACAACATCTTTTTCTATCTTCAGGTTATCAATGATAAACCCTTGACGTTCAGGCGTATTTTTGCCCATGTAATAGTTGAGCAGTTTCGGAATGGAAGTATCTTTCCGCAGGATGATCGGGTCTAAGCGGATATCTTCACCAATAAACTTACCAAACTCATCCGGCGAAATCTCACCCAAACCCTTGAATCGCGTAATTTCCGGTTTGCCGCCCAGTTTCTTGATGGCCTGCTGCTTTTCTTCCTCGCTGTAGCAATAGAAAGTTTTCTTCTTATCGCGAACACGGAAAAGCGGCGTATCGAGAATATAAACATGGCCGTTACGAACCAAGTCCGGGAAAAACTGCAGGAAAAACGTCAGCATCAGCAAACGAATATGCATTCCGTCCACATCGGCATCAGTAGCAATTACAATGTTGTTGTAGCGCAATCTTTCCAAACCTTCCTCAATATCCAGCGCGTGCTGCAACAGGTTGAATTCCTCGTTCTCGTAAACTATTTTCTTGGTTAATCCATAGCAGTTCAATGGCTTACCGCGCAAACTGAAAACCGCCTGGCTCTCCACATTTCTTGACTTTGTAATGGAACCGCTCGCCGAATCGCCCTCGGTAATAAACAAGGTTGAATTATAGCGTTTTTCGTTGTTTTCCTGCGTGTAATGTATGCGGCAATCGCGCAGTTTTTTGTTGTGTAGATTCGCACGTTTCGCACGCTCGTTCGCCAGTTTTTTAATGCCGGCCATGTCTTTACGTTCACGCTCACTCTGCAAGATCCTGCGCAAAAGTGCATCTGCAGCCTGCGGATGTTTATGCAGGAAATCATCCAGCTCTTTTTTCAGGAAATCATTCACAAAACTACGCATTGTAGGACCTTCAGGACCAATACTTTGCGAGCCTAATTTTGTTTTTGTCTGGCTTTCGAAAACCGGTTCCTGCACACGAACGCTGATGGCCGCAATAATAGAACCGCGCACATCTGTTGCATCAAAATCCTTCTTATAAAATTCGCGCAAAGTCTTCACAATCGCCTCGCGGAAAGCCGCTAAATGCGTACCGCCCTGCGTTGTATGCTGCCCGTTAACGAAAGAATAATATTCCTCGCCGTATTGCTCGCCGTGCGTCATGGCAATTTCAATATCTTCACCTTTTAAATGGATGATCGGGTAACGCATGCTTTCCTCGTCGGTTTTCGCACGCAAAAGATCCAATAATCCATCTTTGGAGAAGAATTTCTGCCCATTATAATTTATGGTTAAACCCGCATTCAGGTAAACATAATTCTTAATTTGGTTCTCCAAAAACTCGGGAATAAACCTGTAATTCTTGAAAACCGTATTATCTGGCGTGAAGGTTACAAATGTTCCGTTCTTCTCAGTGGTTTTGGTTTCACGATGTTCTTTAACCAAAACACCGCCTTCAAACTCGGCAACTTTTGCTCTTCCATCTCTGTAAGATTCCACGCGGAAATAAGTAGAAAGTGCATTCACCGCCTTCGTACCCACACCATTCAAACCAACCGATTTCTGGAAAGCCTTGGAATCATATTTACCGCCGGTGTTTATCTTGCTCACTACATCAACCACCTTACCGAGCGGAATACCTCGGCCATAATCGCGCACGCTAACTGTATGCTCTGTGATCTTGATCTCGATGTTTCGGCCATTGCCCATTACGTACTCATCGATAGAGTTATCCACCACCTCTTTCACAAGCACATAGATACCATCGTCCATGGCGGAACCATCGCCAAGCTTACCAATATACATTCCCGGGCGAAGACGAATGTGCTCGCGCCAGTCCAGGGTTCTGATACTTTCTTCCGTGTAATTATTTTCTATACTCATAGGTAAATCAGTAACATCAAAGCAACCTGCAAAATTCACTTTTTCCCTCTAAAAACGGCATTTTTTTCAATATATTTTCGGTTTATTTTTTGCTTGCAAGATGTGGATAATCAGCGGTTTGTAAATTGTGTTTTTTGTTGGTTGAAATTTGGATATAACCCCACCTAAATCCTGCCCCCAAGGGGAGGACTTTTCGTTCATCATGTTAAGTTAGCTTAAAGCATTTTTTCACGCTTCCATATTTGGGAAACTAACATTCGAAGTTTCTCTTACAGTAACCGTCATTCCGGGCTTGACCCGGAATCCCGAACATACGAAGTGCAAATTCAAAAACCCCACCTAAATCCTCCCCCAAGGGGAGGACTTTGGAGCTTCGAATGATAAATTTTCTTAATTTGTAATAATGAGGTTCAAATCGCATATATGTTTTGGTTAAAAACTGCTTTGAAACACGAATAATCGTTGCACGAAAAGTCCTCCCCTTGGGGGTAGGATTTAGGTGGGGTTTACGTAATTTTGAAAAGAGTTTTAATAAGTGATAAAAATAATCTACATAAAACTATTTTTTCTTATTTCAATTTTTGGAATAATTAACTCTTGTGTTATTCAAAAAGGTGAAGAATCTTTTGTAAGAAGAAAACTTACTTTAAAAGATTTTCCACAAATAAAAAATGAGAAAAATATTGAAAAACTAATTGCATTTTTTGACAGTGCAAATTGTGTTTATTCCAAAGGAGTTGGCTGGGGTTACAGATACAGCGATATTTATGCAAATTACGAACGTTTGACCGAAATTGCTTCTAGACAAGAATTACTAAATCTCACGAATCATAAAAATCCTACAATAAGAATTTACGCTTATGGGGCTTTACGAAAGGAAAACAAAAGATTAGCCAAGAAAGCAAAAAAGATTTTGTTGAAAGACACATCTAATGTTTGCTATTTTAGAGGTTGTATAAGAAGTGAGAAGCAAGTAAAAGAACTCGTGGAATCGCTAAAAACTTTTCCTTTATGAACCTCGACGAACTCCGCGAATATTGCCTGACCAAAAAAGAAGTAACCGAAGAATTCCCATTCGAAGAAGAAACGCTTGTTTTTAAAGTAGCAGGTAAAATGTTTGCTTTGTGCGGCATTTACGATTCTCCCCTAACAGTAAACTTAAAATGCGACCCGGAAAAGGCCATGGAACTTCGCGAACAATACAACCAAATCCAACCCGGTTACCACATGAACAAAACACACTGGAATACCATAAACATCGAAAGCATTTTACCGCAAGACCTTATATGCGAACTCATTGATCATTCCTACGAATTGGTTGTAAAAGGCTTACCAAAGGCTGCGCAATTAAAAATTAAAAATGAAGAATTAAAAATGAAAAACTAACCGCAAGTAAATTCCACATATGCAAACACAAAAAGTTCATTTGTATAATTAATATCAACAATTGGCTGAAGCCAAGTGCAAGTGAATTCCACGCATAACTTTATTGCCGAATTCATTTTTAATTTTTAATTTTTAATTTTTAATTTCAAAAAACGTGTCTCTTTTCAGATTAAAAAGCAATATACGCATAGCCTGTGCGAAACGCCTCGCCAATTACCTCGCGCAGGAAGTGGAAACGCTGGGTTTTAAGATCATCAGCCGAACAGAAACCGGGGTGGACATAAACGGCACGCTGGAAGATTGCATGTACCTGAATATGTACCTGCGAACAGCATCGCGCATATTGTTCCTGATAGATGAATTTAAGGCTTCCACGCCAGATCAGTTATATCGAAACCTGGTGGAAATTCCATGGGAAGAATATGTTCCGGAAGATGGTTATATCAGTATCGGTTCGTTCACAAATAATGAAAATATCCGCGATACGAGATTTGCCAATGTACGTGTTAAAGATGCAGTTGTGGACAGGCTGACCAACAAAACTGGAAAAAGGCCGGATAGCGGACCAGAAATGAACCGGACTGTGCTGTTTTTATTCTGGAACAACAACGATGCGGCTATTTTCATAGACACTTCCGGCGAATCTATAGCGAAACACGGCTACCGTAAAATGCCTTTCAAAGCGCCAATGCAGGAAGCGCTGGCAGCTGCAACAATCATGGCCAGCGGTTGGGATGGCTCTACACATTTCGTGAACCCTATGTGCGGTAGCGGAACCTTAGCCATCGAAGCAGCTTTGATAGCCGTTAGAAAGGCGCCGGGATTAATGCACCGCAACTTCGGTTTTATGCATGTGAAAGGCTTCGATTATAATGTGTGGAAAGAGATAAAAACAGAAGCTGCTAAATCCATCAGGTCATTCACGCAGGGAAAAATCATTGCTTCCGATATCAGTGCGGTTGCCATCGGCGCGGCGCAAACCAATGCACGTGAAGCACGAGTAGATCATCTCATAGAGTTTATTGTCTGCCCTTTTGAAGAAACGCCAATACCTGAAGGCGAAGGTGTCATTTTCATCAATCCTGAATATGGCGAAAGATTAGGCGATGTTGAAAAATTAGCAGAAACTTACAGCCAAATTGGCGATTTCTTCAAGAAAAAAGGAGCCGGTTACAAAGGATATATTTTTACAGGAAATATGGATGCTGCCAAACGAATCGGCCTTAAAACCAAGCGCAGAATTGAGTTCTTTAATGCTACGATTGATTGCAGGTTGCTTGAGTATGAATTGTATAGTGGAACGAGGATTGTGCCTAAAAACGATATTGAATAATTTTTTTTTAAATTGAGATCACGGAAATTGAATTAAGAAATACAAGGCTGCCCAATGCTAAAGCAACGGGTAAATGACTTTTCGAGCAGCGGAAATAAGCTGCAGTTGCTTTCAATGGTTATATGTTTTAGACAATTGTAGTTTAAAAAGCATTTTTTAGCTTTGGTTTATATGAAATTCTACATATAATATTGACTAACAATTAGTTAATTGCTTAGCACACGTTTAATTCATATTAAGTATAACAATTATATACTTATTGATTTATTGTAGAGCGCCACTAAAAAATTTGAGATCTAGGCGTGCAGAAAATTTTCCCCAACATTCGGAACATTTGTAAACGAAGATTTTAAATTTATAGCACAACGCAGAGATTGATTTTTTAGAGTGTACAATAGTGAGTAAAAAATTGGATAATGAACAAGCAATCAGTACTTAGTCTCCGGTCGCTTTTTATTAATATTTAGTGTACAAGATATCTGATACAATAAATTATGAACCTGGTAAAATTAAAAATGGGCAAAAAGTAAATTTCTGCCCATATATTCTTACTACAAAAAATGCTTTTTACTTCAGATCTTTTTTAAATAAAGCTTCATCCATTTCGGCCTTTTTACCAAGGTAATACCAGTTTAAGGCATTTGCGTATTTACGGAAAACGGTATTTACTTCTTCCAGTGTAAGGCTGTAAATATCATCTTTAAAAGTTTCCGCTTTTTCCCAGCCGCCAATCAGCTCATTTACGCCCAGTGTTATGGCTTGCGCTTCATTGGTTTCCTGGTTCATGTAGTAACTGGTTAAAAAACCTTCCTTCTGCGCCTTGAATTCTTTCTCGTTAAAGCCTTCTTTCTTAATTTTTCGAATCTCGTCCGTCATTACCTGCACCGCTTCATTTGGTTTGGTAGTGGTTACATAAATAGATGCGTACGGATCGAACATATTGCTTAAAGATGCTGATGGCGCGTATGAAAGGTTACGCTTGGTACGAATTTCAACAAATAAGCGCTCGCTTAACATTGCCGTTGCCATGCGCATGGCTATATTTTCGCGGCTGCCACGCGGCGGCGCGCTGAAAACCCCACGCATATAGTTGGTTGCAATTTCGCGCTCCTCGATATTAACGCTGGCAACATCCACAACAACCGGATTGGTTACAAACGGATCGGCACTGCCGGCAGGTAATTTGGCAAGGCTTTCCGCTACCTTATTACGAAGATCCTGCTCATCTATCTGACCAACAACCACAAGCATCATTTTTTTATGTTTGGCAATTTTTTCCCAGTGACTTTTCACCTCATCTAACGTTATTGCGCTTACCGATTCAGGTTTACCGGCAGGAGATTTTTCGTACCTTTTGCCTTTATAAAGCCTGCGTAAAGTATAGTCGTTAAGGAAATTATCCGGATCAGATTCATTCTGTTTCAGAGCGTTTACGATCTGCCCTTTATTTTGCTCAAAGGTCTGCGCGTCCCAGCTTGGGTGCATTATTACCTCGCTGAAAAGTTCCCAGGCCTGGCTCCAGTTATCTGCCAGCGTACGTAAGCTAAGCAGGCTATAATCGTAAGATGTTGAGCCGTTTATATGGATACCTCTGCGTTCCAAAATACTATGGTAATCATCTTTCGGGAATTTTGATGAACCGGCATCGGCAAGTACCGAAAGCGTAAGGTTTTCAATACCTTGTTTATTTAAATCATAATTATTTACACCACCGGTAATAAACAGCTGCGCACTTACCACGCTGTTTACAGCAGGCTTCATAATTACTTTTACACCATTTACTTCGAACTCTTTAACAGTAGAATTTACAGGAGCGGTTGTAGTAGTTTCCATGTTGGATTTATTCATCTTTTTATTCTGGCATGCCGCAAAAACACTCGATGCCATGATAGTATATAAAAGTATTTTTTTCATGATAGCTATATGCAGTTACGGTTTCTTAAAATGAAAACATTACAGTATTTTGCTTTTCCTTCTCCTGTGCTGTTAAAGTTTTATCGGCCTTTACATTCTGTGTAACCGTATAAGCTGTTTCAGGAAGGCCTGCTGCTTTTAATTTTTCTTTCAACTGTTTAACACTTGCATCTGCAGCTGCTTTTGTTGGCGCATTTACCCTTATATTCAGCTTTTTGCCTTCGTTAAGCCTGTTCAGTTCTTTGAGGGCGGTTATGGTTTGGCCTGCTTTTTCGTCAAATACAATGCTGTTTCCTTTAATGGCAAGCTTCATATTTTCCATATCACCTGCAACCGGGAAAATCTTATCCAGCGGCATCATTTTATTCATACCAGGTGAAACCAGTAATCCAGCAACATATGGCTTACCTTTAATATAATGGCGTATGTAATTGTTTATATCTTCGCGGCTTACAGCTTTTATGTTGTTTATGTAATTGGTATAATACTCCAGGCTGGCACTTGCCCACCAGTAAGTAACCGTATGCACATAATCAGATGTTTGCTCCTTGCTGTATTGGTCCTCAATATCAAGCATTTCCTTCGCAGTCTGCATCTGTTCATCGGTAAAATAATCTGGATTATCCCATTGTGCGATGTGCTCGTTCAGCACTTTCATGGCTTCTTCCATTTTCGCAGGGTTCGGTACTAAAAATATCTGTATCGGGCCGGTGTATTTTTGGGTTTGGTAACTTACGCTAACCTGGTATGCCAGCCCGGTTTCAACAAGCGCTTTCTGCAGTTTGGAATTTTGCTGCTGCAGGATGAAAGAAAAAACATCGGCAGCGTAGGTTGATTTCAGATCTTTGCGTGTATCCGGACCATGCCAGCTCATCAATAAAATAGGCACCTGCGCATTCTCATTCTCGGTAATAAATGTTTGCGTATATCTTATCGGCTCAAATTCCGGAATCGGGTATTTCTCAAAAATTTTAAAAGTGGATGGCCTCCAGTCGCCGTATATACGCTGAATTTCAGCGATTACTGTATTATGATCAACATCACCTGCCACAACCATCATGGAATTGTTCGGATAGTAATAGCGGTTCTGGATGTCCTTCATTATCTCAGGTGTGGCGCTCAAAATAACCGGGTATTCGCCGATAGTGTTTTTACGGCTGAACTCCTTGCCCCATAATTTTTTACGCATATCGCGCAGCAAAAAGAAAACAGGATTACTCTCATTACGCTGAAACTCGCCCGCCACAACTACATTTTCGCGTTCCATTTCTTCCTTTAAAAATAATGGGTAGCGCGCCGCTGAATTCATAAACTCAAGGCCTTCTGTAAGTTTGCTTTTGTTTAACGTTATATAATAATTTACGCGCTCATCGCTCGTGGTTCCGTTAAAAACAATTCCAAGCTCGTTAACACGCTCTAAATAAGCTTCCTGGCTTGGATAATCTCTATTCGCCTTAAAGAACATGTGCTCATACAGGTGCGCCAGTCCTTCCAGATCGGGTGTTTGTACAAAAGCACCATTTTTCACCACCCACTCAATAGTAGCCAATGGTACGGATCGGTCTTCAATGACAAGCACTTCCAGCCCGTTGGGCAGTTGCGTCAGGAAAAAGTTGTGCGGCATATTGGGTACTTTTTTCAGCGCTAAAGTACCTTGTTGCGCTGAATTGTCTTGCGCATCGGATGCGTGATGGATTGTTAGCATAAGCAGGAACAGGATAATTTTTTTCTTCATATAAAACTATTTTTTCTGTAAGCCATATATGGGTTTGTAAATATTTTTCGGCAGAACTATATATGGGCTGCAGCGCACAAATTTAGCTTTTAATTTAATAGTTTTGAGGCTGAATGTTGATAGTTGTGCAGATTAACAATTTTTAACAGAAAATAGATAAAATTTGAAAATGTGAAAATGCCGTGATGCGAAGCAACCCTATATCAATTAAAAATGAAGAATTAAAAATTAAAAATGCCTCAACGCTGAGCAACCCTACAACTTTGCATATAATATAATTGTAAAAAATGCTTTCACAGCCCTGAAAGGGCGTACTATATCAGCGCAGGGCGAAACCCTGCGAAACTGTGAATTTGAAACAGAAATAAAAAAGAAAAACATTATGAATAAAGTCTATAAAAATGCCGAAGAAGCCATTGCCGATATACAGGATGGCGCGGTGCTGATGCTCGGTGGTTTCGGCCTTTGCGGAATACCGGAAAACTCCATTGCGGCGCTGGTTAAAAAAGGCACAAAAAATCTTACTTGTATCAGCAACAATGCGGGAGTGGATCAATTCGGAATCGGCCTGATGCTTCAAACCAAGCAGGTGAAAAAAATGATTTCCAGCTATGTGGGTGAAAACGCTGAATTTGAAAGGCAATTACTCAGCGGAGAACTGGAAGTAGAACTCATTCCGCAAGGCTCACTGGCCGAACGATGCAGAGCCGGCGGCGCAGGCATTCCGGCATTTTTTACACCAGCAGGCTATGGAACTGAAATCGCAGAAGGCAAAGAAACCCGAGAATATAATGGTAAAATGTATGTACTGGAAGAAGCTTTACATGCCGATTTCGCGATTGTAAAAGCATGGAAAGGCGACACCATGGGAAACCTGGTTTACAAAGGAACAGCCCGCAACTTCAATCCCATGATGGCCGCTGCCGGAAAAATCACCATCGCCGAAGTAGAGGAATTGGTCGAGCCGGATGAACTTGATCCGAATTTTATTCACACACCGGGAATTTACGTGCAGCGCATTTTTCAGGGCGTGAATTACGAGAAGCGGATTGAGCGGGTGACGACGAGGAAGCGCCAATAATTTGAAAATTTGAGGATTTGAAAATTTGAAAATGAAACAGCCATGAGAAATGACAAAAATAATCTGATTGTAGATTTAACATTTTCATTCGCATTGGATATACTTTCTTTTGCTGAATTGCTTGAGGAAAAGAAAAAATACATTGTTGCCCGTCAAATTTTAAAATCCGGAACTTCAATAGGCGCAAATGTTCGCGAAGCGCAGAACAGCGAAAGCAAATCAGATTTCATTCACAAAATGAAAATTGCTGCTAAAGAAGCTGATGAAACTGAATATTGGCTTCTTTTGTGTAAATCTTCTCCGGCTTATCCTTTTAAAGATGAGCTTTTAGAAAAACTTGAAACAATCATTAAAATATTAGCGAAAATTATCTCTTCAGCGAAGAAGAATTAATTTTCAAATTTTCAAATCTTCAAATTTTCAAATTGATGTTAGATAAATTTGGTATAGCGAAACGCATCGCACAGGAATTAAAAAACGGCGATTATGTAAACCTCGGAATTGGAATCCCAACACTTGTTGCGAATTATATTCCTGAAGGTGTTACGGTTATTTTACAATCGGAGAACGGTCTTTTAGGAATGGGACCCTGGCCATATGAAGGTGAGGAAGATCCGGATCTGATAAACGCCGGAAAAGAAACAGTAACTTATTTACCAGGTTCAGCGATTTTCGATTCGGCGGAAAGCTTTGCTATGATTCGTGGTAAGCATGTACAGCTCACTGTTTTGGGTGCGATGGAAGTATCTGAGAATGGTGATATTGCTAACTGGAAAATACCAGGCAAAATGGTAAAAGGCATGGGCGGCGCCATGGATCTGGTTGCTTCTGCAGATAATATTATCGTCGCCATGATGCACACAAACAAAGAAGGTGAAAGTAAGCTGTTGCCGGAATGTACTTTGCCGTTAACTGGCGTGCGCTGCGTGAAGAAAATTGTTACAGAACTTGCCTTGCTTGATGTTACCGAAAATGGCTTCAAATTACTGGAACGTGCCCCAGGTGTCAGTGTGGAAGAAATAAAATCTAAAACTGCAGGAAAACTGATTGTAGAAGGTGAAATTCCTGAAATGAGAATCTAATTCAAAGCATTTTTTGCAAAAACCTTATATGTAAACCCAACATGAAACCATTTTATCATCACCCATGGCATACAGTTAGCACCGGTAAAAATCCACCAGAATTAGTAAACGGCATTGTAGAAATTCCAACAGGTTCCAAAGCTAAATATGAATTGGATAAAGACAGTGGTTTGCTGAAACTTGACCGCGTGCTTTTCTCAGCAGTGTATTACCCCGCCAATTATGGTTTTATTCCGCAAACGTATGGCGATGACAACGATCCGCTGGATATTCTTATTCTCTCGCAGATAAAGATTGTACCGTTGTGTATTGTTCCAGCTAAAGTAATTGGTGTAATGCGGATGATGGACAACAACGAGGGCGACGATAAAATCATTGCCGTAGCTGCTAACGATATGAGTGTGAACCATTACAACGATATTTCAGAACTTCCGCCACATTTTATCAAAGAACTGAAAGGTTTCTTTGAGGATTATAAAAAGCTGGAAAACAAGACTGTAATTGTAGAAGAATTCGAAAGCCGCGAAGTTGCCATGGAAATCATCCAGCGCAGCATTGTTCATTATAAAGAAACTTTCGGCGATTAAAGCATTTTTTCAGGAACTACTATATGGAATTCGGGAGAGATGTTCCACTTTTTAAAAAAGTGGAACATCTTTGTTTAAAAGCATTTTTTTAGGTTTGTATATATGGAATTTAAGGTAAGCAGGCTTCTGATATTTTGGATTTTGGTTTTGATTGGTTTTTCGTGCGATTCTGCTATTAATAAAACAAGCTCAGAAATTTCTGATTCTCATAAAAATGAAGCAGCTTCAGTAAGCCCAAAAATCAGAAAAACAGATTCTACTTTTTATCCAGTTTTAGATTTTAAGCATGAATATGTAATTAATTCTTCCGGGCGTAAAATAGATCTTTTACATAATTCATCAGATACTTTTCCAACTGAGAAAAATAGAATTAAAGAACGTTTATACTTTCGTTCAGAATGTTTAAGCTGTGCTCCAATAAAGAAAGGCGACAATTATTTGCTTCTAGCAAAGCGACTGAAGATATACTCTGATAGCCTTCACTATTCATTTGAAAACATTATTGACAGTAATACCCAGGATATTAAATTCATAGTTTCGTTAGGTGATCTGGAAGAAAAGAAGAAAAGATTTAACTTTACTGAAGGAAATGGTTCTATTAATTTTATCAAAGTTAGTTGTAATGATGCAGATACATATGAAGTAAAATTAAATTATAAGGATGGACAGGTTATTTTTCCATATATAATAAATCCCACAAATTTTGAATTGGATATTGACGGAGACAAAAATATGGAGCAATTTATTTATTCTGCCAGGAGCTGCAATCAGGAATTGTCGATCTTTCGAATCCGTTAATTCAAAATTCAACATTCAACATTCAACATTTCTAAAAATTCATAACTCATAACTCCAAAGTTCTTACCTTTGCAGCGCGAAAGCATTTTTTAAATTATTCATATATAACCCGCTAGAAATAATTATCATGACAAAAGTAAGTGTTATAGGAGCCGGAAACGTAGGTGCAACCTGCGCCGATGTATTGGCTCACCGCGAAGTAGCAAACCAGGTTGTGCTGCTCGATATTAAAGAAAATTTTGCTGAAGGCAAGGCGCTGGATATCTGGCAAACCGCACCGGTAAACATGTACGATACACGCGTTACAGGTTCTACCAACGATTACAGCAAAACCGCGAATTCCGATGTAGTTGTAATTACATCAGGCCTTCCGCGCAAACCGGGCATGAGCCGCGATGACTTGATCTCTACCAACGCGAAAATCGTGGATAGCGTTACGCGCCAGGTTATTGAGCACTCGCCAAATGCCATTATCATTATCGTTTCCAATCCGCTTGATGTAATGACTTACTGCGCTTACCTTGCGGCGAACAAAGCGCCAAACAAGGTTTTCGGTATGGCTGGTATTCTGGATACGGCCCGTTACCGTGCATTCCTTGCAGAAGCACTGGATGTTTCCCCTAAAGATATCCAGGCGGTTTTGATGGGCGGCCACGGCGATACCATGGTTCCGCTTCCTCGCTACACAACGGTTAGCGGTATTCCGGTAACAGAATTAATCGAAGAAGATAAATTGAATGCCATCGTACAACGTACAAAAACAGGCGGCGGCGAAATTGTTAACTTACTGGGTACTTCTGCTTGGTATGCTCCGGGCGCTGCAGCTGCGCAAATGGTTGAAGCTATCATCCGCGACCAAAAACGCATTTTCCCTGTTTGCGCATGGTTACAAGGCGAATATGGCTTAAATGATATTTACTTGGGCGTTCCAGTGAAATTAGGTAAAAACGGTATCGAAGAGATCATCGAACTTCAACTGAACGAAGACGAAAAAGCACTTCTTAACGATTCTGCTAAAGCCGTGAAAGAAGTAATGGATGTTTTCGATAACCTGATGGCTGCCAAATAATCCGATTAGCAAATTCAGAAATTAGCAAATGATATTAGAAACTCCTTTTCGCGCTGCGGAAAGGAGTTTTTTTTGTTTGGAATTTTATTTTTGATTCAGGATGATTTTTTGAGATCAATCGAATTCGCATGTAAATCAAAAGATTACAAATTCCCGATTAAAATTTTCCATATTACATTTACATGAAAAATACTTTGCGCTTTTCGCCTGAACTTTTATAATTTCTTCTAAAGCAACATCCTGCTAACAACAATTATTTTTTTTGAGGTAAATAATATTTCAGCTATTAAACTTTGCATAATTTTTAATACTACATTTTCGGGAAATGTTTATGAACCTGATTTGTTATTATACATCAACCATAAACTGCACGGAAAAAGTTGTTAAATTATTTTTATCTTCGCAAGTGTACAAATCATGTATGAATGCCTGTTAGTACCAAAGCATTTTTTAAAGGTTCTATATATGAATACCTCTAAAAACCTTATGATTAAAGCGTGCAAAAATTTCATCATTAACATGAGGAAACAGTTGTAAATGAGGATTTTATATTTGCTTGCACAACGCAAAGATTGAGTTTTAGAGTTGCGCATATGAAAAATAATTCTGAATGCTGAATTTGACTTTTAAAATGATTACATCTCAACGATACTGTTAACCTGGCACAGAATTTAAATATCAAAGATGAGCAAAAAAACCATTCGCAATATTTTCTTAGGCTTGGCAGTGCTGCTTATTGGTTTGATCATTGCCAGGCGAATGGGATGGATAGGAAAATCATCGGCAACCGAAGTGGAAACCGCCAAAGTTAGCCGACAGACCATTACCGAAACAGTAAACGCAAGCGGTAAAGTACAGCCCGAAAAAGAGGTAAAAATTTCTGCTGATATTTCCGGTGAAATTATTGAGCTTTCCATAAAAGAGGGAGACAGGGTAAAAAAAGGCGACTTGCTGGTTCGTATTCGTCCCGATGAATACCAGCGCGGTGTGGAAAGAGCAAGAGCCGGTGTGAATACAGCACAAGCAAACCTGGCCAATGCAAAAGCACAATACTTACAGGCAAAAGTCGGATTTGAACGTTCGAAACTCATCTTCAACCGCAACAAAATTCTATTCGAGCAGAAAGCCATTTCACCTGCAGAATTCGAGAATTTCACAGCAGAATATAATATTTCACAGGCGCAACTAGAAGGTGCAAACCAAGGCGTAAAAGGCGCTGAATTTTCACTGGCCAGCGCACGTGCCACCTTGCAGGAAGCGCAGGATATGCTTAACAAAACAGCTATTTACGCGCCAATTGAAGGCACTATAACCGGCCTGAAAGTGGAGCTCGGCGAACGTGTTGTTGGAACTATGCAAATGGCGGGTACTGAAATGATGCGCATTTCCGACCTCAGCCGAATGGAAGTGGAAGTGGAAGTAAATGAGAATGATATTGTTAGATTAGAACTGAATGACACCGCTGATATTGAGATAGATGCGTATCGCAGTGAAATATTTAACGGCGTGGTTACAGAAATTTCCAATTCCGCGCAAAGCGACCAGCTGAGCCTGGAAAAAGTAACCAATTTTAAAGTGAAAATAAGAATTATTGAATCTTCATATGCACATTTATTGAAAAATGCTTCAGGTAATAACCCAACTCCTTTCCGGCCGGGAATGAGTGCGAATGTGGCCATACAAACCAAAAAAGTTACCAACGTTTTAGCGGTTCCAATTCTGGCGGTTACGGTTCGCGGCGCTACTGCTTCAGATACAGTATCAGCAGCGAAAGATAATGAGGTTGTTTTCATTATAAAAGATGGCAAGGCTGAACAAAGAGTGGTGAAAACGGGTATTCAGGACGATGTGCATATAGAAATACTGCAAGGCTTAAAAGAAGGTGAAGAAGTGGCGAGCGGTCCGTACAGCATAGTTTCAAAGGTATTGCAGGATGGCGAGCCGGTGCAAAAAGCAGAAGAAAATGGTAAAAAAGATTAGTGTAATTGGCGGAGGAAGCTGGGCTACAGCCATCACCAAAATTTTATCGGCAAACAAACACGATATAAAATGGTGGCTGCGGCAGGAAGAAACTGTTGCGCATATCCGTAAATTCAAACATAACCCCAAGTACCTCAGCTCGGTAGAGTTCGATTTGCAGGAAGAAAATATTACCAGCGATTTAAAATTTGCTATACAGGATTCTGAATATATTGTGCTTGGCGTTCCTTCCAAATATTTAACTCAAACCTTATCTGCCATTAAACCGGAAGATTTTGCCGGTAAAAAAATCATTTCTGCTATAAAAGGCGTAATTCAGGATGGCAATTTGCTGGTTTCACAGTATTTGCAAAAGCAATTTTCTGTACCCGCACATATGATCGCCAACATCAGCGGTCCTTGCCATGCCGAGGAAGTTGCCGCTGAAAAGCTTTCTTACCTTACACTCTCCTCTCCTAACCAGCTTTTAGCTGAAGAGTCTGCCGCGCTTTTTAATGTTCGGTTTGTGCATACGCGCTGGTGTACTGACCTTGCCGGAACCGAATATGCTTCTATCCTGAAAAATGTGTACGCCATTGCCACCGGATTATCTATTGGCCTGGGTTATGGCGATAATTTCCGCGCGGTTTTGGTGAGCAATGCCATGGAAGAAATGCATTATTTCCTGCAGAATGTGCTTCCTGAAAAACGTAACGATTTTGCGCCTGCTTACCTCGGCGATACACTAGTAACCTGCTACTCGCAATACAGCCGCAACCGTACTTTCGGCCTCATGCTGGGCAACGGCTACACAATCAATTCCGCAATTTTGGAGTTGGGACAGGTTGCAGAAGGTTATTATTCCACCAAAGCCCTGAAAACCATTTCGCAGGAACACAACCTCAAAATGCCGATATTAGAATCTGTGTATCATATTCTGTATGAGAAAATTGCACCGAGTATTGAGTTTAGGGTATTGAGCAGCCAGCTTGGATAGTTTGAAATTTTGAATGCTGAATTTTGAATTTTGAATGAAAGTATTTTTTGCTTAATCATAGATGAAGAAGTATAATATAAGTAACCAATAATTAATCAAGTTAACAAGATTATGCAGCTTGTCTTATTTTCCGGCCCGTTTATCTTGTTGCCAATTTTGATAACTTTAGTTTATAAAATAATTCAAGTTCGACCCAACAATTGGGGCTATATTATAAATTATATTCTTTTGGTTTGTTTCGTCTTTTATCTTTTTGATTACAAACCAGAGTATGCTCCCGATGTAAAGGGCTGGGCAATCAATTATGACTATGGCATTTCTATAATAGCAATTTTTATTCTCGCAACTATTTCAATTTGGATTCAGAGTTTAACTCGTAAGTGGATGTTTTAGCAATTCTCAACCAATGCTTTGCAGAATGAGCTTGGGAAGTTAAATGTTGAATGAAAGCATTTTTGGGTAAACAATTACCGGCTTGTAACCCTTGGTAAAAAATGGGTATATTGGTTTATATTTCACATATTTGAATGTATGAAAAATTACTTTATCCTTTTTATGGTATTATTTATACTGGGCAGTTGTTACAAGATTGAAATAAAAAGGCCTGAACCAGAACCAAAGCCTATAGAACTACCTCCAGTAACACAAGAAGGCAAAAATACATTTGGCTTTTTATTAAACGGTGAAGTGTGGCTGCCCAGAAAAAAAGGTTCATTTACCGGAAAGCAAGGTGCGAGCTACTATATGGGGA
>DAIUCM010000047.1:0-25131 GCA_036846145.1 Bacteroidota bacterium | reverse complement strand
AAACTGGCATTTTCTCGCCGCTTTTTTAATTCTAATTAATGTTTAAACCAGTTCAGTATCTGTATATATGGAACGCTTTAATTTATAGTTACAAATCTGAATTTATTCACCAAAGTATCATCGCTTAAACTGTTTCCGCTGGGTTTTATATCTTCACTTGAATTTAGCGTAAGTACCGATAATTTTTCGAATTGTATATTCGGCTGGCTGGCAATTTCTCTTATGTTCCTGTTATCTGCAAGAATAGTATCGCGCTTTTGCTGCGCTGTTGATTTCCCTGATTTTTGCTCCAGGTAAATGGTATCGTGCACGAATACTTTTTCAATCTGCGTGCTAACAACTTTTACAGTATCGTTTATGGTTGCAAGTGTAGTTGATGCATGCTGACTGGCGCCGCTACGGAAGTATAAAAAAGAGCAGAAAAGTATAAGAATTGCCGCTGCAGCCTGCCATGCCGGTATTTTGTATCGCATCGCTGCGTGGAGTACGTTCGGTTTCCTTTGCTTATTATGTAAGGCAGCTATCAACTTCGCTTCCGTTTGCGGGCGGAGCTTAAGCTTTTCCGCCATAGCTGTTTCGGTAGTATAAATGCCCAGGTATGTTTCATGCAACTTGCTGTAAGTTTCTTCGTCCATGCAATTGAGTACAAGTAATTGATCATCTGCATTTAAGGAAGAAAAATTCTTTTTTGCGAGCATATTTAATATGGCTGGCGGGTATTGAGTTGTATTTTTCATTTTATCTTGTAGGATTAAATTCGTGTAACAAAACCGAGAACTTTTTGAGCAGGTAAAACAGTCGCGATTTAACTGTTCCTTCCGGTAAATTCATAATCTGGGCGATCTCTTTTACTTGTAATTCCTGCTGGAAACGAAGCGTTAACAACAGTTGCTGATCTTCATCCAGCCCGGAAAAATGTTTGTTGTATTCCAATCGGAAAGTAGCGGCATCTATGTCGTAAAAAGTGCTTTCCGGCTTTTCCACTTCGTCTGCGGTAAAGTTTTCTTCTACCAGCCGCAGGCGGTTTTTGGTGTTGCGTATTTCGTTGAAACACATGTTGGTTGCAACTTTGTACAGCCAGGGCGAAAAAGCCATTTTGCAGTCATATTTTTCGGGCTGCTCAATCAATTTCATAAACAGGTCCTGAACCATATCCTGCGCCTTGTCTTCATCACCCTGCAGCAAGCGAAAAAAGAATCGAAGCATTTTTTGCGCATACCGCATATAGAGCACCGAAAGCGCCTGTTCATTGGCCTTTGCTACGAGTTGCATAAGCTCCTCATCGGTACGGTTTTCTATATTTTTGCGGAAGCCGAACAAGCTCTTTTCTCCTCTTTATTTGCCGAAATATTTGCTGAGCGTTTCTTCCTGCGTGGTGCCTTTTGCAATGGTTTGCGCAAGAAGCCTGTACTGATCGGCCTTTGTGGTTTCTCCGGCCATTTTATAATGCTCGTAAAGATTTATTACCGGCACCAGATAATTCTCGTTGGTGCGCTTTACAATGGCTTTGGAAACATCATTCGGCATAAAATCTACTTTCAGATAATCCAAAGCATAATTCTGCTCGAAATTCTTTTTTAATAAAGCCACATTATCAATCCTTTCAGGCGAATAATTCATGGCCAAACCAGTAAGATACAAATTGTCCTTCAGCTCTTTAGGGTAATCTGCACCGCCGGTTAAAGCCAGCGCAACGGGAAATTTTTTCTTGTTTGAGGCAAGACGCTTCACCATCTCCGCTTTGAATTTATCCAGGTTTTCTGTGTTCCATTCCCAGGGAACTTTAAGCCCGCTTGTGTCAACGCCCAGTTCAGTTAATATCTTATTTCTGTAGCTGTCAATCAGTAATACACTCAGATTCAATACAGTAATATCTTTCCTGAAATTCAGCGCGTTTTGCAGCATCCAGACCGGGTAAGTATCGTTATCGCCGGCCGTAATCAGTATGGTGTTTTCTTCCAGGCCGCTCATTACATTGTAGTTGTAATTCAATATTCCCGGCGATGGCTCAGTTTTTTCATACATCAGCTTCGCGAACTTATTGCGCGCCTCAATATTTCTTGTGGCTTCGTAACATACAACCAGGTCGGAGTAAGTTTCCGTACGTTCCGGGTTCATTTTATACGCTTTCTCCAGGTATGGCAAATAATCCAGATCTAAACCACTTTGCCTGTATTTCACATAGTTATATTCGAATGTGTTAGAGATATTTTTCTCCATTTGCGTAACGATGCTGTCTAAAGTAGTTTTCTCGGCCAGCGGATTTTTCTTTTCAGCATGAATAAAAGTAAAGCGCTTAGCGAAGTAAAAATTCATCCAGGCCGGCGCATTTTTCCTGTTCTTCTTTACCTCTTTTTCCCATAATTGCGCCTGCTCTTTATAATACGTACCGGATTTTGGCACTTTGGCGAAGCTTACAATTTTTTCCGGCTTTTGGGCGTGAAGATTCACACAGCAGGAAAACAAGAAGATCAGCGCAAGCGAAATATTTTTCATAACCATTGTATTAGCAGTTTTTTTGATTTAATTAATCCTGTTACCCGCAGCATAGAGGTTGCGTTCAGAATATTGAAGCATTTTTTTGATATACGATATATGCAGCCGTAAACATAGAAACCGCTTACCGCAATTCTCAAACCATAAATTATTGACCTGCCATATATAAACCGTTATAAAAATGCTTCAATAGCCTGAATAATAAAATGTAAGCAAATGGCGTTGAATACTAATCAACCTTAAAACCAGCATTTATGAGAGCGTTCTTCTTTCTTGTTTTACCGGCATTTTTTTCAGTTTCAGCCTATGCGCAATACAACTCAGATAACCTGAAAGTGGAAAATTTATCAGCTGAAAAAAAGCTGGCATATAAGAACCTGCGCGTTTATCCCATCAGGGCGAACAGCGATTTTATAAAGGCACATAAAGACCTTGGCAATTATACCACGCTGAAAGAAGCCATGGAGAAAAAGCAAATCATAATTACAGAAAAAGTCAATCAGCCAACGCCTGCAAACACAAATACGAATTTACAAAATACAAGAAGCGGGCGCAATGTAAGTATTAACGAAAACGGCGTTGTAAATACTTTGTACGCGGAGAATACTTCTAAAGACACGATAATACTTATGGCCGGCGAAGTAGTAACCGGCGGAAAACAAGACCGCGTTTTGGCTGCCGATATTGTATTGCCGCCAAACAGCGGAAAAGTTGAGTTGAGCGTATTTTGCGTGGAACATGGCCGCTGGAGCACAAAATCTTCCGGCTACCAGTTTAATGGTTATTTCAATGTTTCATCGGCCAATGTGCGCAAAAATGCTGTGGTAAAAAAAGATCAGCAGGAAGTTTGGAAAGAAGTAGAAGTAACACGCGTAAAGAACAAGGAAGTTTCTAAAATGAATAATCCAAACCAGGCCTACAACACTACCGATGCCTATGCCGATATTGCTGCCGACACCACTTACAACAATACATTAAACGAATATCTTACCTATTTTGGTGCGCTTTTCCAAAGCGATACAACCATTATTGGCGTAGTTGCCGCAACCGGCGATACCATTATTGGCTGCGATATGTTCGCCACGCATATACTTTTCAGGAAGCAGTATCCGAATCTCATTCAATCTTATATTACAGAGGCTACAACAAATGGCGGCGAGGTAAAAATTTCGGATGAAAAAGTGCAGCAATACGTCGCTAATATTTTGAGCGACGAAAGCAAACAGGAGGAAAAAGTAAAACAGAACGGTGAAATGCTGAAAACAAAAACCAACAAGAAGCTGCATATTGCAACCTTTTAATAAAACCAATAATGAGTATCCGTTTGTTAGGAAAATGTGTAAATCAAACCTCTCCGGCTTTCAGCCACCTCTCCTTATCCAAGGAGAGGAGTGCAGCTCCGACGGTAGTTTTATCTTAATTTACTTCTATTTAGCCTGATATGCGGATAGTCATTAAAACAATTTTTAGCCAGAAGCATTTTTTGGCAGAAGCTTATATGCAAAGCCTGTTTAATTTTGCTTTATGAGTGTAAAAGCGCATTACGATAATCATTTAGCTGATTTTTACGAATGGATGGTTGGCGATTTTGAAGCTGCACAAAAACAGCACCAATCATTTTTGGAGCGTAATAATATTCTTCCGCAGGGAAATAAAACTGCGGTTGACCTGGGTTGCGGCCATGGTTTACATGCAGTTTCACTGGCTAAACTGGGCTTCTCAGTTAAGGCAATAGATTTCAACTCGCAGCCTTTGAATAGCTTAGAAAGAAGAGCAAAAGATTTGGCAATTGAAACTATACAGGCCGATCTGCAATCATTCAAAAAACATGTGAAAGATGCGGAGCTGATAATTTGCATGGGCGATACCATTGCGCATCTGCAAAGCCAAAAGCAGTTGCGTAACCTGTTCAGAAACATCTACAACAAACTGGAAGTGAACGGCAAAATGGTAATTTCTTACCGCGATTACAGCCATACTTTAAAAGATACCGAACGGTTTATTCCTGTAAAAGCAGATGCCAATCGCATTTTAACCTGCATGCTGGAATATTTCGATACCAAAGTGCGAGTTACAGATATGCTTTACGAAAATAAAAACGGAAAATGGCAGCAAAAAGTAAGTTCATACATGAAACTGCGGATACAAAATGAAGCTATAGAAAATCTGGTTAAAGAAACTGGTTTCCAGCTATTATCATCATCAGTACAAAACCGTATGCATTATTTAATTGCAGAAAAATTTGAATTGCTTGTGCAGTAAATCCATATATACATCGATCAAAAAATGCTTTACGCTTCCGGCTGTTGGTTAGTTAGCGTTACAGGCTGCATAAATAATGTACGGGTTGGGTAAGCGAATTCAATTCCCTGCTTTTCAAACTCCTCGAAAATACCAAGATTTATGGCCTGCTGCTTATTCATATATACTTCGTAGTCATCATCCAGAACAAAATAAACTATATCAAAATCGAGGCTGCTTTCACCGAATTTATGAAAATGCGCGCGGGCAAAAGTAACATTGTCCTGCTGCTCAATTATTGATTTTATCATCTCGGGAATTTGCTTCAGCTGCGCGTGCGTGGTTTGGTAAGTTACACCAATGGTGAAGGATATTCGACGGCTCATCATACGCTTAAAATTGTGTATGCGCGAGCCGGTAAGATCGCTGTTGGCAAAAATAAGCTGTTCGCCGGTGAGGCTTCTAACGCGCGTGGTTTTTATGCCTATTTGTTCCACGGTGCCTGTTTTTCCATCTACATTTATATAATCGCCAATTTCAAATGGCCGGTCGAAAAATATAACGAAATAGTTAAAAAGGTCGCCCAGGATATTCTGCGCGGCTAAGGCAACGGCAATACCGCCAATTCCCAAACCGGTAACCACCGTAGTAACATCGTAACCCATGTTATCGAACAGGAATACACAGCCAATTACCCAGATAAATATATTGATGATGAGCATGAGGCTGCTAACCTGCTTCACCTTTTCCTCATCATTGGTTCTGCGCCGTACATAACTGCGCAACAGTTTGCGTATAATGGTAGATACGAGCCTTATAATCAGCAAAGTAACTACCAAAGTTGTGGCTATTTTTAAGATATTGTGCGCACGCTGCGTAAGATTCAGATATTCCAGGCCGATATAAATGGCCATATAATACATGGCCGGAACCCCAAACCGCTTTACACTGCCGATAACAAAATCATCGAAATGCGTCTTGGTTCTTTGCGACCATAAAATAGCCCTGCTTAAAACATACGACTTAAAAAAGCGGATAAGCGCCAGGCCGGCAAGAATAATTCCCAGCGAAATAAGATATTCCTGTACCGTATTATGAAAATATTCATATGCCAGTATTTCTTTCAGATCCTTCAAAACCAGTTAATTTTCGTCAGTAAAAACCCTAAGGCATTTTTTCGCCGAAGCGTATATGCAAATAGGAAAACGAAAATGTTTAGAATCGGTTTTCAATAACTTTTCATAAAATTACAATCGGCTTATTTACATATATTGTTGGGTTGAAAAATGCTTCCATCATCGTATCAGGAGATCAAAACAATCGATTATAAATCAGCGGTTCTGCCTTTTTATTAATATTTTAAGTAATTTATCGGTCTAAAACTCCGCAAATGCTTTTACGTATCAGTAATCTGCTGAAAAATATATTTGTAAATTTTATTTTACCTTGTTTTTTCCTGCTCGTCTTTACACAATGCGCAAGCGATTCTTCAAAAAGTGCAGATAAAATTCCTGTGCAAAAAACGGTAAATAAGCATGAAAATGATCCGTTTAAAAATTCGATGCCCCAAAGCCAGTTTTTTGAAATTGATTCCAAAGCTGATCATGTTATTGAAGGCAAAAATGGTACTTTGCTGGTTCTGCCTAAAGGCGCTTTCAAAAATAAAAAGGGCGAAATTATAGAAGAAAACGTACAGATTGAGCTGAAAGAAGCGCTTGGTTTAGATGAAATGCTGCTTGCTAACTTAACTACAACAAGCAATGGAAAATTGCTGGAAACCGATGGAATGATCTACTTCTCCGCAACGGCAAACGGCGAGCAGCTACAGGTAAACAAGCAAAACCCGGTTTACATTGAAATCCCTACCAAGCTTAAAAAACCGGGAATGATGGTTTACAAAGGCAATCGCGATAAAGATGGAAATATGAATTGGTTCGGGCCGCGTTTCCTCAATAATTATCTTGTGCCTGTAGATATAAAATTACTTGATTTTTTGCCCGATGGCTTTATGGCCGAAGTAGAAAAGGGAATGCCTTACAAAAAGCACAAAACCGCAACAAAACCTTTAGCCGACAGCCTGTATTATTCGCTGGCGGTTTCTGATGGAACTAGATTGACAAACAGCCTTAGTACGCTTACAACAGCAGCTCCATTTGAAAGTGAGAAGGACTTACTCAAAACCAAAAAGCAGCCAAAGCAAAAGTTTACGCGGAATTTAGATACTGCTTTGCCAGTAACTGTGTGGCAGAATTCTGTAAAATTTTTAACGAATGATGAATATGAAATAACCTTTACGGCAAAAATTCCACGAGGTTGGGAAATTCCTTCTATAAAACCTCAAAATAAATTTGTCTCAAATTTGGATGTTGATTTCAATAAAAATACTGCTGTAAAATTGATTGGCGATGTTAAGGAACAAAATCTTGTCTGGAGTGGTACGGACAACGGGTATGTTTATAGGAATACTGCCATCTTCACGCAAAAAGTAAAATTACTGAAGAATGAAACTGTTTTAACTGGAAATATAAACTCGCAATTATTGACGTTTGATATGGCTTTTCCACCTAGTGATTTCAGTTTCAGCATAAATTTACCTGGTGAAAAGTGCGGAATTGATCCTGCTATTATTAAAACCATCAGCTCTAATAAATACCAGAATACCTTTGTTTCCACGCGAGAATTTGAGCAAAGGCTACAAACTATTTTCAAAACCTGCGATAATGCTGTGTTGGAAACGTATATCAAAAACCTGGATAAAAATCTGTACGAGCTGGATGAAATGGCTGCACAAAAAGTAAAAGATCCGGCGATGAAAAGGCAGTTTTTAACTTATTCGGAATTCAGGCTCGGCAATGTGGAAGGCGCAGAAAAAACAGCCCAACTATTAAAAAAACATTACGAAAAACGGCTCGCACAGGTAAAAAAAGAGCTTGAGAATGCTAAAGAAAAGCTGGTTAAACAGCTTGACAAGAAAAACAAGGAAGCCAAAAAGGTCTTAGACGAATATAATCACGCACTGAAAAAAAGGGAAAAATATCGCATGGACGCCTACGGTTTCAAGTATGATACAACCGGCTGGATAAATATAGATAAACCTGCAGAAGTATTAAAAGAGCCAATAACAACAACTGTCACCGTCACCAATGGCAAAGATTTCGATCGGGTTCATACCTATATAGTTGCAAGAGATATTAAAAGCATTTACAGTTTATACGGCCCCGATAAAGTGAAATTTACGGCTTACAATATCAGCGGCAATGAGATGCTTATGCCCACAAAACCAAATGCCATCTGCATTGCCATTGCCTACAAAGGCGATACGCCGTACCTGGCAAAAAAAGAGCTGGTGAACGGCTACAGAACACAGCATGAAGTTACCTTACAGTTATCAGACGAAGCGGAACTAAAAACTGCCATTAGCGAATACGATACGTACAGCAAGGAAAACCGAATCAGCCGTGATCTGGAATACATGCAGAAATTTTATGTGGAGCAGTTACGGCAGAAAGCGCTAATAAAGGAAAGCATTTCTATCAGTAAACTTAATGCTATTGCTTATCCATGCTGTAATGATGGCCGGGAAGCTTTATATGAATCATCGATTTGGTGATAACTCAAAAACTAAAAACAGGATAATGAAAGCATTTTCTGACATCTTAATATATGGAAAATATCAGAAATGCTTCAATAATCGTATCAAGAAATCAACGAAATTTTAAATATCAACTTAATCAACGGTTCTGTTTTTGTAAAGGCGTATTGCATACGCCCTTACGCCGCGATGAAGCATTCGTAATTCGTAATTTTTAATTCGTAATTGATTGCTACTTTGCTACTTCAATCTTCACTTTTTTGCCTTTCAGCCTTTCTTCTTTTATCAACTGCAAGGTAGGACCAACTTTATTCTTGCGCACTGCTACATAAGCGGTAAAATCTTTCACTTCTACCAGGCCAATATCTTCACGCTTCAGCTGGCCTTTGTTGGATAAAAAACCTACAATATCAATTTTATTTACTTTGTCTTTTTTACCAGCGCCAACATAAAGCGTTGTCCACTTCGGCTTATCGGGCACTTCAAGTTTAGCAGGCAGTTTTACATCATCAATAGTTGATGCATCAATAAACTTCGGCAGCCTTTCTTCCGGCGATAAAACAAGAATTACTGTGCCGCTGGCGTCCATTCGTGCGGTTCTCCCGTTACGGTGCGTGTAGGTTTCTTCCGTTAATGGCATTTGGTAATGAACAATATAGCGAATGTTTGGAATGTCCAGTCCGCGTGCTGCTAAATCTGTCGTAATCAATATAGTAGAACTTCCGTTGCGGAACCTGCTGAGTGCTGTTTCGCGCTGTTTTTGCTCCATCTGGCCGTGATAAAAAACATTGGTAACGCCTTTATCCCAAAGCAATTCGCTTACACGTTCCACACTTTCGCGGTGGTTGCAAAATACAATGCACGAGCGCTGATTGAAAAAGCAAACCAGCTGAAATAACGTATCAATTTTATCTTTCTCCGGAGAAACTATTTTCTGAATGGTTAAAACATTCGCTTCCTTAGGTTTACCGCTCAGGAAATTGATTTTTTCCGGTTTTTTCAGGCCGATAAATTCCGGAATTTCTTTTTCATCGGTCGCAGAGGTAAGCATGCGTTTTTTGATATTCGGAAGCGAGCCGATTATAAATTTCAGCTCTTCCTGGAAACCCAGTTCCAGCGATTTATCAAACTCATCCAGCACCAGGGTTTCAATTGTTTCCACGGTAATATTTCCCCGGCGAATATGATCTGCCAATCTGCCCGATGTACCAATAATTACTGCCGGCGCTTGTTTCAGGTTGTTTTCTTCGGTTTCGCGCAAATGCCCGCCATAGCAGCAGGTAACTTTAAAACCGGTCTGCATTTTTTTGAAAACATCTTCTATCTGCAAAGCAAGCTCGCGGCTTGGGGCAATAATAAGCGCCTGTGTGCCTTTGTTTTCAGGATTTAAATTCTCCAGAATCGGCAGCAAGAAAGCTAGTGTTTTACCCGAGCCCGTATCGGAAAGCAAAATAATATTATTGTGCTGCTGGTTGGCTTCCAGCGAAGCCTGCTGCATTTCGTTGAGCTGCTTGATTTTTAAATTGGCGAGTATCTTTTCGAGTGGAAAATTGTAGTTCTGCATGGAAAGATTTTGGAAAATATGAACTGCAAAGGTACGGATTTGAAATTTTGAATGTGGAATTATGAATTGACTTCATCGCGGTGTAAAGACGTAGCAATGCTACGTCTTTACGAAAGAACAACCAAAGCATTTTTTGAGAATAGCATATCAATGTCGTTTAGTTAAGAAAATTCTTGCCGTCAACGGATTGAAATCCGTTGCTACAATATTTTATCGTTCCTATGGAACTTGGCTCGGAGCGTTAATCAAGTCCAGTATGGACGATCAAATATTGCAGGGATGGAATTTATTCCATCCTTAACTCAACGCTTTATTTTGTTGGATATTAGTGTGTTTATATTGATTGCCTTATTTGGTATTTAAAATGAAATTAAATGTTAAATTTGGGTCAATTAAATTAAAAAATGTTTCTATATTGATGACGGCAATAAAATATTTCTATGAAAGTTAAAATAATTTTTATTCTGATCTTATTTTTTGCCAGCTGTAAGAAGCAGGACCAGCCTGGATTTACATCAGCGAAAACTCCATATTTAAGCCATATCTACTTAAACAACAATATCTATAAGAAATACTTTTACAATGATGCATGGCAACTGGTAGCAATTCATAATTATAAAGATTCAAATAACTATTCTATAGACTCCATTTATTACAATACAGAAAATAAAATATCAAAATATAAGCAATTTGCGAATAGCCGCCTTGCGTATAGGGAGCATGTTTACGAATATACCGGCAATGGAAATATTTTAAAGGAGAAGTATTTCGAGCCTTATAGAGACACACTTATTGGAACTTATTATTTTGAATATTTTTATGATCCGGATAACAGGCCATCTTTCAAAACGCAATATTCAAGTGCGGACAAGGCCAACGTTCTTAGTTATTCGTATACATATGATCAACGTGGTAACCTCATTAAATTTGTCGATTTCGTTCATGTTAATGGAAGTAATACACCGTCTCCGGGTTTATATCAGTATTTTAAATATGATGACTATAAAAATGCGACTTTATGGTTTGATTGTAATTATTACGCACATGATATGATACCCGTTGTAAACAATATTACTAAAGCAACTTATGTAATGAATAACGACACTTTAAGCAGATCATATGACGCAGTTTTTACATACTCGCCTGAAAAGGTTCCGCTAACAGAAATACGCACAACGAAAGATTCTAAAGTCCAGCGTCTTACTTATAATTATATTTATAAATGAGTTTAATCAGAAATACCCTGATTTTTTTTTCAGTTTCCGGAGCAAATTAAGAAATAGCATAAAGCATTTTTCAGCACTTTCATATATGGAAAAATCAACCGCCAAACCTTAACTTTACAACCTTCAACCCAAAAAAATGAACCGCATTGACAGGCTTTTTGGCATTCTCATTCTGCTGCAATCTAAAAAATATGTTCCTGCAGAAAACATCGCCGATAAGTTTGAAATAAGCGTGCGGACGGTTTACCGCGATATAAAAGCCTTGGGCGAACTGGGAATTCCGCTGAGTTTTGAGCCGAATAAAGGTTATTGCATTGTACAGGGATATTTTCTGCCGCCGGTGAGTTTCAGTACGGAGGAAGCCAACGCGCTTTTGCTGATGGAACGCATGGTTGGCGGATTTGCGGACCGTTCCATCAAAAACCATTACACCAGCGCGCTGAATAAAGTAAAAGCAGTTTTGCGCGGTTCACAAAAAGAAAAGCTGGAAGCGCTTGACAATCACATCAAATTTCAACTTCCGGAAAGGCTGACAAACGATTTCGAATATCTCTCGCAATTGCAAAACGCCATTTCCGCAAAGCATATTTTAGAGATAGATTATACGAACAACAAAAGCGAAGTAAGCCGCCGTGAAGTGGAGCCGATTGGATTGATTTTCTACGCTTTCGGCTGGCATTTGATTGCTTTTTGCCATATGCGGAATGAGTACAGAGATTTTAAAGTTGTCCGTATTCTGAAGATCCGCAACACGGAAAAACCATTTCGCAAATTCGACCACATTTCGCTGAACGATTATATGAAGGAATTACCGGTGAATTATTGATTTTTATCATTTGAAGTGACATAAGGCTGTCAGTAAATTGCGTTTGTTTTGCAGCAAAATCAAACCAACCGAAAATGCAAAAGCTCGATCTTACTAAACTCTACAAAAGCTATTACACCGCCAAAACCAAACCCGAAATCGTTGAAATAGAAGCGGCAAATTTCCTTTCCATTCGCGGAAAAGGCGATCCGAGCGGTGAATTGTTTGCCGAAAAAATCCAGGCTTTGTATCCTGTCGCTTACACCATCAAATTCCATTTTAAGCCTTTAGGTAAAGATTTTACCGTTGCCAAACTGGAAGGTTTATGGTGGTTCGATGAAGAAAAATTCACAAAATTTAGCATGCAGGAAGCGCCGCAGAAAATTCCACGCAGCGAATGGGAATATCGGTTACTGATTCGCTTGCCGGAATTTGTAGGTGAAAAAGATGTGAAGCAAGCGATAGAAAAAGTGCGCGCGAAAAAAACTGTTAAATATCTGGATGAGGTTGAATTTTTCGAAATGGAAGAAGGAAAATGTGTGCAGATGCTTCATGTTGGGTCTTTTGATAAAGAGCCGGAATCACTGGAAAAAATAATGCAGTTCTGCGAAGAAAATAAGCTGGATAAAAATGGATTACATCATGAGATTTATTTATCAGATTTCAGGAAAGCTGCTCCTGAAAAACTTAAAACTATTTTGCGTGAGCCGGTGAAAGCATAGGGATTTGCCCTATGTTAGAATATTTCGCCCCGTTGGGGCTGTAAAGAAAGGCGCTTTCAGATTCTAATGACATGGTCTGTATTCTGCTTTTCCGGATTTGTAATCCGGAAGCTCGGAGTATGAGGATTTGTAATCCGAATCAAAATATTCCATATATACTCTCACCAAAAAATGCTTTCAATAAAACCAAAACGCTGGCGTCAATCTTAGCGGTAGCGGAGATTGGTGCTTCATTAAATTACGCTCTCTTTGGGCGCACCTTTTTACACACTTTTATCGAGTGGTTTATTAAAGCGGTACACTCGGAGAGTGTAAGTTTTATGATGCACTTATTTCCACTGCGTTCAAATTAGCGCGAGCGTTGTTAGCAAATCAGCGCGAGCGTAGTGGGGTTTTCACTCTTCCGGATTTGTAATCCGGAAGCTCGGAGTATAAGGATTTGTAATCCGAATCAAAATATTCCATATATACATTCATCAAAAAATGCTTTCGGTCTAAGCTTCACGAAAATTATTTAAAAAAAATTCAGCAGCTCAAAACACGCTGCCATAGGGTTGTCAGTGGCGCGTTTTTACTTTGCATCAGAATCTAAAAATCTAAAAAAAAAGACATGAACATTAGCGAATTATTACTGAAAGAGTTTGAAACGGAAATGGAAACCACCCGCAAAATGCTGACAATTGTGCCGGATGGGAAATTCGATTACAAACCGCATAAAAAGAGCATGCACATTAAAGAGCTCACCACGCATATTGCCGATCTGCCAACCTGGTTTGAGTTAGCCGTACATACCGATGAGCTTGATTTTGAGAATAATCCATACAATCCGGGCGATTTTAACGATACGAAAAGCATACTGGAATATTTCGAAAAAGCTGTTGTGCGCGGAAGAAAAGCCTTGCAGAATTTTACGGAAGAAATAATGGATAAAACCTGGATTTTGCGCAGCGGCGAAACCATTTATGTACAGCAAAGTAAGTACGAATTCATCCGCGTTACTTTTGCGCAGATCATTCATCATCGCGCGCAGCTTGGTGTTTACTTACGCCTGCTGAATATTCCAATACCCGGAAGTTACGGCCCAAGTGCAGATGAACTTGAAATGTTTGCTGCAGCAGAAGCAGCAGCTGCCAATTAAACTTTCCCGGGTATTTTTATAGATCATAATTAATGAAGCCTGTTTCGTAAACTGCCTTGCGAAACAGGTTTTTTCATATATACTTATGCTGTAAAATTGCTTTAGAAAGCATTTTCTGGCAGAAACATATATGCAAAATATTAACTTAACTGCTTCTCAATGCCTTCCAGTTCACCCTGCAGGTCTTCCCAAATTTTCATCTGGTTGGCCAGTTTATTTTCAACAGACTGATATTGATTCAATAGCTCGGTTTGCTTATCAAGATTACCAGGATCGTTCAGCGATTTTTCCAGAGATGCTTTTTGAACTTCGAGTTCTTCTATCTGCGCTTCTGCTTCGCCAATAGTTCGCTCTGTTTTTTTCTTTTTGTTCTCTAACTGGCGGCGCTCATCTTTACTGAGATTATTTTTTGGCGCAACGGGCGCAGCTTTTTGCTGAACAGGTTTCGCAATATTATCGGTTTTGGTTTGCGCTTTCGCGGCGTTTAAAGCGTCCAGGTTTTCTATTTTCCTGTCAGCCAGGTAACTGTAAACATCGCCATAATAAAGCTTCAGTTTCTTGTTGCGGAATTCAAATACTTTTTTGGTTAAACCTTGCAGAAAATCCCTGTCGTGCGAAACAATGATCAACGCGCCTTCATATTTCATCAATGCTTCTTTCAGAATATCTTTCGAGCGCATATCGAGGTGATTCGTAGGTTCATCCATTATAAGCAAATTCACCGGCTCAAGCAACAATTTACACATGGCTAAACGGGCTTTTTCACCACCGCTAAGTACGCGTACTCTTTTATCAATCGCATCGCCGCTAAAAAGGAAAGCACCTAATAGAGCACGCACTTTCAAACGCATTTCACCGGCTGCAACATCATCTATGGTTTCGAAAACGGTTTTATTTCCGTCAAGCTCTTCGGCCTGGTTCTGCGCGTAATAACCAATTTTTACATTGTGGCCGTAAGTAAGTTTTCCTTCGCTGTTTTCTACGCCAGCCAAAATTTTGCTTAAGGTAGATTTACCTTCGCCATTCTTACCAACAAATGCTATCCTGTCCTCGCGCTCAACTTCAAATTCTATATTATCCAGCACCAGTTTTTCGCCGTAACGTTTGGTAAGATGATGCCCTTCCAGCATTACTTTTCCACTGCGTGGCGGCTCAGGAAAGTAGAAACGAATGGCTGCGTTATCTTCATCTTCAATCTCAATACGCTCAATTTTCTCCAGCGCTTTTACACGGCTTTGCGCTTGTGTTGCCTTACTTGCCTTCGCTTTGAATCGCTCCACAAAACGCTCCATATCAGCAATTTGCTTCTGCTGGTTATCGTAAGCAGCTTTCTGCATTTCGCGCCGTTCCGCACGTAATTCCACGTAGCGCGAATAACTTGTACGGTAATCTTCTATCTTGCCTAAAGTAATTTCTATGGTACGATTCGTAACGGTATCGAGGAAAATCCTATCGTGCGAAACCAGAACCAATGCGCCGGAATAATTCTTCAGGAAATCCTCCAGCCATTGAATAGATTCTATATCCAGGTGATTCGTCGGCTCATCTAATAATAAAAGATCGGGCGCTTGCAAAAGTATTTTCGCCAGCTCAATTCGCATTCTCCAGCCGCCGGAAAAAGTATCGGTTTGCCTTTCGAAATCTGCTCTTAAAAAACCTAAGCCAAGCAATATTTTTTCGGTTTCGCCTTCCATATTATAGCCGCCGTGCATGCCGAATTTCTCCTGTGCATCGTGCAATTTGGTTAGCAGATCCATAAATTCGTCGGAACTTGGGTCGGCATGGTTCGTCATTTCTTCCGTCATGCGTTCAATATCGGCCTTTATTTTTAAGAGCGGCGCAAAAGCGGTCAACGTTTCTTCAAAAACCGTTTTACCGCCCTGGTGATTCATTTCCTGCGGAAGGTAACCTAAAGTAAAATCGCTGGGCTTTGCAATATCGCCATTCTCAGGGATTTGCCTGCCGGCGAGTATCTTTAATAAAGTAGATTTTCCTGCGCCGTTTTTACCAACCAAACCAATCCTGTCAGTCTTATTGATCAGGAAAGAAACATCATCGAACAAAAATTTACCGCCAAACTGTATGGAAAGATGCGAAATAGATAACATAAGTGCAAAGGTACAATTTCCCTTTAGAGTTATGAACAAGGAGCTAAGAACAAGGAGTAGGAATGTGAAAATATGGAAATGTGAAGATGTGAAAATGGCGATTTAGTTGAAAGGTTATTTGGTTGCTTTGCATTGCAACACTCTTTGTTCTTTGTTCCTTGTTCCTAACTCTTAAAGCCAAAGCATTTTTTGGCAAGTAGAGATATGGAAAGATTTAATTTGAAAATATACCAATTTGAAAATGTTGCCGCAATAAAAAACTGCTTACAGGTTACCGATAACTGGTTACTGGTTACTGGTTACTGGTTACTGGTTTCTGGTTACTGAATAAAAGCATTTTTACATACTCTTATATATGGAAATTTTATTTTTTGAACTGGTATAAGATTTCCAGTTTTTGTCGCTAACTCTTCATAAGCGCATTTATACTGTAATGAGGGCAATTTTGCCAGATTCTGTGCAGTAAAATGTGAACAACCCTAAAACAGGAATTTTTTTGTTTAGCCTTACCCAAGAAAATACCAAAGCATTTTTTAACTGAAGACATTATATATAATATAATTAATTCGCTGATAAATAGACCTTTAAAAGCACTTAAAATTACAAGCCGGTACTTTTGAACTGAAAGAACAATCCACACTTGTTATCCACAAGCCGTGAACAAATATTCACATATAGTTATTTATATATCTCCATAACATTCCTATCTTTGTTATGAACGTTGACAATAAAAAAGAAAAAGTATGATGAAAAAATTTCTTCTTTTATGCTTCAACTTGTTGTTTTTTTGCCTGTTTACGGGCTTTGCACAAGTAAAACAAGGCGCTGCCACTTTCTATTCCGATAAGTTTCATAACCGCAAAACCGCCAATGGCGAGCGTTATTATAAGGATAGTTTAACAGCCGCGCATAAAACGCTTCCTTTCGGTACGCTGGTAAAAGTTACCAATCCAAAAAACCAGAAATCTGTAATTGTACGCATAAACGATCGTGGCCCCATGAAAAAAGGCCGGAGCATAGATCTCAGTAAAGCCGCGGCTAAGGAAATTGACATGCTGCAGGCGGGCGTTGTAAATGTACATATAGAAGTAATTGATGCGGAACAGTATGCAGCTGCTAAAATTAAGGAAAGCGCAAAACAGGCATCGGAGCTTGGCGCGCTGGCCAGCAATAGTGGTTACGCAGTACAGGCCGGCGCTTTCAGCGATTATGCGAACGCCGCCCACCTCAAAAAAGTACTGGCCAACAGCGGTTTCCGTAATTCGCGTATAGATACTTTAAAAAAGGAAGACAAAACATTGTACAGGCTTACCCTTGGCCCGTACGAGCAGAAGCTTAAAGCCGTACAAACGCTCGATAAACTTAAAGAACAAAGTTTAAGCGGCTTTGTATTTAAAATTTAGCGCCTGGCTTATTATATTATTATTTTTTCAGAATGATTTTTTTTGTGCCTGGCGATGCGTTTAAAAGCGCTGCCGGTTGTTTCTAAGGAAAATTTAGAAAACAGCAAAACCGCGCAAAATGTAATTGAAATGAAAAATTGTAATAAAGCTTAGGTAGCCGGGGATGAAGCATTTTCCACACGAAGTATATATAGCGCGCGCCATTGCCCTGTCGGAAGAAAGCATGCAAAGCGGCACAGGCGGCCCTTTTGGCGCTGTGATTGTTTATGAAGGCAAAATAATTGCAGAAGGCACAAACTGCGTTACAACCTGTTTGGACCCAACCGCGCATGCCGAAGTTACGGCCATTCGCGAAGCATGTAAAAAGCTGAATAATTTTTCGTTACAAGGTTGCATTTTATACGCCAGCTGCGAGCCTTGCCCTATGTGCCTTTCGGCCATTTACTGGGCGCGTTTAGATGCGGTTTACTTTGCCGCAACCCGTCAAGATGCCGCCTATGCCGGTTTCGACGATGAGTTTCTGCACAAAGAGCTTGCGCTACCGCCTGAGGAAAGATCGCTCGCAATACACAAGCTGCATGCGCCCAAAGCTACGGAAATACTTCAAAGCTGGAAATTTAAAACCGATAAAGTAGCGTACTAACCCATGCGTTTATGTAACATTTTTGTTAAAATTAAACCATCAGATTAAAATCCATAACAAAATATAAATTGAGTTGCTTATATTTGCCTATCGGGCGATAGCCGGAACCGGCAGTCAAAGCATTTTTTCCGCAATACATATATGGCCATGGCAGGGAATGAGTTACAGGATGTTGTAAGAGTTATTGATAAAGATTTTGTAAGGTACATATCATCCGCAAAAATTCTGCAGCGCATAAAAGAGATGGCCGGTGCCATGCATAACGATCTGGCAGGGAAGAACCCGGTTTTTTTGTGTGTGCTAAACGGGGCTTTTTTCTTTGCTGCCGATCTGCTGAAAGAGATTGATTTTCCCTGCGAAATATCATTTGTAAAAGTAGCATCGTACAGCGGTATGCAGTCCACAGGCCAGTCCAAAACGCTTATTGGCCTGGATGAAAGCTTAAAAGGCCGGCATGTTGTAGTGCTGGAAGATATTGTAGATACCGGGTTTACTATGCTAAAGCTGAAAGAAATGATGGAAAATACCGGCGTAGAAAGTTTCAGCATTGCTTCGCTGATCCTGAAACCCGAAGCGCTGAAGCACGATATAAAATTGCATTACACAGGCTTTGAAGTGCCAAACGATTTTTTGGTAGGTTACGGCCTCGATTACAACAAACAGGGAAGAAATTATAAACACATTTACAGGCTTAAAAATTAACACGCATGCTCAATATAGTTTTATTTGGCCCTCCGGGCGCAGGAAAAGGAACACAATCGGAAAAATTAATTAAAAAATACGGTCTTACACATATATCTACCGGCGAGTTGCTTCGCAGCGAAATATGCAACAATACACCGCTTGGCGTTGCCGCTAAAGGTTTTATGGATGAAGGCCAGCTTGTGCCGGACGATGTTGTTATTGGCATGATTGAAAATAAAGTAGAAGCGCAGAAAGATGGCGCAGGATTTATTTTCGATGGGTTTCCGCGTACAGTAGCGCAGGCCGAAGCTTTGGATAAGCTGCTCGAAAACGCCGGAACATCTATTTCAGCCATGGTTGCCCTTGAAGTGGAGAGAGATGAACTTGTGAGCCGCCTTGTAAAACGCGGTGAAACCAGCGGCCGTGCAGATGATAATGAAGAAACCATAAATAAACGTATTGTAGAGTACGAGAACAAAACACGCCCTGTAGCACAATATTACGCTTCGCAGGATAAATTTTATACCGTACACGGCATTGGCGATATTGAGGAAATTTTTGAGAATATTTGCCAGACGGTAGATCAGATTACTGCGAAGAACGAGCTTTAAGTTTTTGAAGTAAGAATTAAGTAGAAAAGAAGCAAGAATTAAGAAGCAAGAATTAAGAAGATAGAGTGTGGGTTTCTTATGATCTGAATAATCAAATTCCATATATAAGGTATCGAAAAAATGCTTTAGATACGCTGAAAATATTTAAGTTTCTATTCTGCTGAATTGTGTTTGTTGCCTCTGGAATTTTTAATTCTACATTTTTCATTTTTAATTGAATAATACTTGTCCGATAATAATTTTATAGATTACGTAAAGATTTGCTGCCGCAGCGGAAAAGGCGGGCAGGGATCGGCCCATTTTCACAGAGATAAACTGAACTCAAAAGGCGGCCCCGATGGAGGGGATGGCGGCCGTGGCGGACATATAATACTGCGTGGTAATAAACAGCTTTGGACGCTGCTTCACCTAAAATACCGTAAGCATATACAGGCCGGCCCGGGCGGCATGGGCCTTGGCGGCAATAAAACCGGCGCTTATGGCGAAGATATGATACTTGAAGTGCCGCTGGGTACAGTTGCTAAAGATGCAGAAACCGGCGAAGTAATGTTCGAGATAAATGAGGAAGGAGAGGAACGGATACTTGTTGAGGGCGGGCGAGGAGGATTAGGAAATTCTCACTTTAAAAGCCCGACCAACCAAACACCACGCTACGCGCAGCCGGGCGAAGAAGGCAAGGAAGAATGGAAGATACTTGAGCTGAAAGTATTGGCCGATGTCGGCCTGGTTGGTTTCCCGAATGCGGGTAAATCTACATTGTTATCAGTATTATCTGCCGCCAAACCCAAAATTGCGAATTATGCTTTTACAACACTTACACCAAACCTTGGCGTAGTGGATTACCGCGGTTACCAGAGTTTTGTAATGGCCGATATTCCCGGAATTATTGAAGGCGCGCACGAAGGTAAAGGAATTGGCCTGCGATTCCTGCGGCATATAGAACGGAATTCTTTACTATTGTTTATGATCGCTGCTGATTCCAAAGATATAATGGAGGAGTTTAAAATACTTTTGAATGAGCTGGAACAGCATAACCCGGAATTACTTACAAAGGAAAGGCTGCTGGCCATAACCAAAAGCGATTTGCTGGATGATGAGCTGAAAGAGGAAATTGCACAGCAGCTCCCAAACCTGCCTTATGTATTTATTTCATCCATTACTGGCCTCGGCCTGCCCGAGCTGAAAGATATGATCTGGAAGCATCTCCACAAAGAAGAATATTAATTGCATATATACAAAGGCTGAAAAATGCTTTATGACTTCGTGGCATATAAAATTACGAAAGCAAGAACCGCTGCGCTAAAGCTCGCGTTAGCAACAGGCCAATTTTACCTGCAGAGTTGTATGTTCCCTGTTTTGTAAATATTACTGCCATGCACCGTTCGCAAATGTAGCGTATAAATATACATATCATCCGGTACGGGCAAAGATCTGAAATTGCCATCCCAGCTTATAATTTCACCTGCTTTGTTGCTGTATATTTTTTCGCCCCAGCGGTTGTAAATACTAATATTGCTTTCTGTTATGCCGATAGCCGAAATCCTGAATGCATCATTTATACCATCATTATTAGGCGAAAATGCATTTGGTATAAAAACCTGGGGAATGTGCGGCAAACAAACTGTATTACTTTGGCTAAGCTGTTTGTTTCCATCTGTTTCCACCGCTAAAATCCTGTAGCATTGTGTGCTGTTTGGGCTATGCATATGGAAACTATCTGCTTGCATAAGTGAAACTGTTTTTGCAATGCTGGAGAAACTATCATCCTTAAGCTGGTATTGTAAAACATACTCCTCAACGCCATTTTGCCATTTTTCGTATGGAGTATATTGCAGCAGGAAAATATTATTATCCTGGTTCTCGCCATTTAAAATTACCGGCTGAGCGATAAAGCTTTTCTCGCTGATGTTTCCGCAACTGTCTGTGGCTTGTACGTAATAACGGAATGGCTGTTTTAAAGAAACTGTTTCGTCCATATATACAGTATCTGAAAAATGCTTTTGCAAACTTATTGCGGCATTATTCCCTACCTGTTTATACAGGTTATAATATTTTGCAAGGGGATGTTTTTTCCAGCTTATTTCTACCAGCTGATTATTGACAAAACTTGCACGAAGCATTTCGGGCTTTTCTTTGGGTAAAATACCTTCTCTTACTCTTACGCGTACAGAATCTGAAGTGATGCAGCCTGTAGAGCCAAGCAATTTTTGCGTGATGTAATATATGCCTGGCTTGGTAAATGTGTAATCCAAACTGGCTTCTTCCGACTGAAATTCCTTGCCGAAACTATATGTATATTTTACAACTTCGCCTTGAGACCGATCTGTAACTTTTAAAGTAAACGGCGCGCAGCCAAGGGTATCGTTCACAGTGAAGCCGGGTTTGGGCGCGGCCAGTATCTCTACATTTTGCTGCCGGGTGAAAGTATCTGTACAGAAACCGTTACTGTAAATTAGCTTCACGGTATAACTGCCCGGTTTGGTGAAGATGTGTAAGGGGTTTTTAGCTGTATCTGTTGTGCCATCGCCGAAATTCCATAAATAACTATCCTTAGATACAGGATGAAATGTATCTGTAACTGAATGATTTGTGAACTGGTAGCCAGCCCATTGGCAGCCTGGTTTACTTTCTGCAATGAAACTGGCCTTTGGTGGTGCAAGGTAAGTTACAGTATCTGCATACCAGCCTACAGCGCCGTACTTGCTTTGGCCGCGCAGCTTCACAACATATTTGCCGCTTTTGCCGCCGAACGTATATTTAATATTTTTACCTATTAGGCTGTCGCCGTTAGGAAAAAACCAGGTAAACGTTTTAAAATAAGCGGTATCTGTTTTGGGTGTGAGGCTAAAACTATCCTTACATGGATGAAAAATATAACCCAGTCGGTGAATCTCCATGAATATACTGGGAAATTTCCGCATGTATGCATTAGATTTTACATATTCAGGTACAATTGTACAAGCTTTACCTTTGCGGTCAGGATATTTAATTATATCGAATCTTCTTTTAGATGAGATATAAATGTGGCCATCCGGTGCTGTTTGTATAGAGGTAATTGGATATGGATATGGGATAACAGTAGCTGTTTTGGCAGGATTTAGCGCAAACCGCTCTACCTGGAATAGATTTGTACGCTTATCATTTATATTACCTATGTCTCCTGTACCATTACATATATAAATCATACTTTCATTCGGTGAAAAAGCAGCATCAGCAAAATTACGTATAGAAGTATCTAAAGTATTCACGTTAAAAACTTTGTTCTCTATCAAAATTCTTTTATTTGTTACTTTACCAGTTGTGTTATCAAAATCATATGCACTTGCACTGCTATAGCTTAAATCATAGATATGCCAATTTTGCTGATTGATAAAATGCGTATAAAAAGCATTTACAAGGGTTTTACCATCGAACGAAGGACGAAGCGTTGATCCATTAAATACTCTGTGTGTTTGCACAGTTGAGTTATTTATAACACTTCTTACTTTATTGCCTATTCCTGCTGCTGATACATGAAAAGAGTAAAATGTATCTGTAAGCGCATACATTACCAGCCAGTAATCTTTCTTGTTTTCATGCTTTACGGCTGTAACCCAGTTTATTTTATCTTTAAATATTGGCTGGTTTTTAACTTCAGCTACGCCCTCGCCGCTGTTGCCGGCCATATCAATGATTGAGTAATACAGTTTCCCCCCAGTATAGCCCCCACTTGTATCAGTCCTGTGCACATGGAATAAATAATATCTTGTACTGCTGCCGGGCTCGGGCAATATAAGTACGCATGATATATCTTTAATAGAACTCTCGCTCCCCGTAAGAGTAAAGAAACCTTTACGCTTAAAATTATATACAACATCTCCCAAAGTATAAAACTGTAGGCTGCCTGTGCTGTCGCATATAGAAGAATTTGCATCTCCCGCATAAATACTTGGTGCAAAAATAGCCTGTGCAGGACTGGTATTAAAATCTATACCGCCATGATACATCATCCATACATTATGCATCTGCGCACGGCAAATAACGGAGTACAGCAACACTATAGATAATAAGTATAATTGCTTTTTCATGGCCTTAAATTATAAAACGCAGCGGCAAAGCTATGCCGCTGCGTTTTATAATTGTACTTTTCAAAAGTACTATATGCAGAATTATTAATTACATATTTATTGTGAATTGGCTGTACCTGGCTTGGCGAAGTGCGGCTGTATCCCAAGTTATAAATACTATTATAATCTGCATCAGTGCCTGTGTTATTGGTGTGAAACTGAATACTGCTATAAGGATCGTAGCGAATTTTGGTATCAGCTATTGGAGTTCCTGAACTTGGTGATGGCGCTGTATTAGATGCCATATTTCCATTTAAATGAACAATTATCTGGTTAAGGTTAAACAGGTCAGAAGTAGTATTTTGAAAATTTCCTGTTCCGTTACCTTTTTGCAATACATGCAGCATAACCCTGATTTTTTTGATAGGATAATGCGCTTGAACCACTGGCGAATAATTTGAAGTCAAGTTACATTGGCCCCATCCAGGCGCCGCAAATAACAATTCAAAGCATACAAGTAGCAGCCTAATTCTTTTAATTTCCATTGAATTATTCTTTTATTAAAGTTTGGTGATACTGCATATTGGGAGCATCTAACCTTAGTAGATAAGTGCCTTGTTTTAAGTGCTCCAGATTGATTTCATTACTTAAGCCAGTTTGTTGCAAATGAATTATTTTGCCGGTAAGGTCTGTAATAGTAATTTTCAGATTACTACTAATACCTTCTGCCTGATATTTTAAGGAAATAACTGAACTGAAAGGATTTGGAAAAACTGTAATGAGGTTATTAATCTTTTTATTTTCATTAATTCCGACCTTCAATACTGTTTCGCAGGAGCTAGAAATATTTTTAAAACTTAAAGAGCTGTCAGAATAACAATTAAGCCCTTCGAAACTGAACCTGATTTGCTTAGTACGCTCAATTGGTATAAAATTATAAAGGGCACCAACTTTTTCTATAATTGTATCCTGCTTTGGCGAGTTGCTATATTTAACTATGAGCCTTTTTTGTTTTTTACCTGATATACTTACGCTGTCAACTGTAAGTACTGTTGTGGTATTGGTTTCGGAACTCTCTTCAGTTATCCAGGTGTCTCCTGTTTTTGCGCCGAAGTCATAAAGTGTAGTAAATTTACCGTTTGTGTAGTATAATACTTTTAGGGAATCCTGTGTTAGGATTAAGCTACTATCTATGTCTATGGCCTTGTTTGGCGCATTTGAGTAAAATTGTTTACCTGTAATTATGGCGCATTGCCTGCCATTTATTACTGTATCTTTCGTAACTGTTAGTTTCGCATACCCTCCGGTTCCTGTAAAAATATTCTCAATTTTGTAATACCACGTTGCACCAAGCGGTGCAAAACGCTTTTCCTGTGCATGAGTATTTACCGAGACAAACTGGATAATAAAAAGTAATGATAAAGTTAAAGATCTCATGTTTTGTATATTTTTCCTTGCAAGATACTTAAATACATTTGCATCAACATTAATGCTTTATATTGTATATATTCATTTGCTCCTGCCAAAAATACACATACCAATTTTACCTTAACTCACTATTTTCCGTTATTTTTGCCTTTTTTGTTTAATCCTTGGTTGTAAATAGATATACAAAATTAAAGACATGTTCAAAAGCCGCATTTAAATTAAATTCAGTTAAATAAAAGTTTGCTGCTTATTTTATTCAATACAGGTTTATATGTAGCAGCGCTGAAAGATCTTATCTGGAAGCATCTGCATTAAAAAGGTTATTAAACCCATATATACAAAGGCTGAAAAATGTTTTCAGTTAAATAGTATAAACAACAAAAGCCCGGCATAACCGGGCTTTTGTGTTAAAAACGAAAACTAC
>DAIUCM010000046.1:0-25373 GCA_036846145.1 Bacteroidota bacterium | reverse complement strand
GTTTTATAATAATTATATCACAGCCTTGTGTATTTAATTGCTAAAGCATTGTATTTTATTTATTTAGGCAAAATAGATAAAAGCAATGCCTTAATAAATACGATGTCGCATGTAAAAATACAAATTAAATTATGAAATGTTAAGGTGCGAGCCTGCTTATTTGCCAATTCTTGTTATCAAGTTTTAAATAAACAATCCTGTCGTGCATGCGGCTTGGCCTGCCTTGCCAGAACTCAATTTTAACAGGTACAACACGATAGCCTCCCCAATGATCCGGCCTTGGCACAATCTGAGTATTTTCAAATTTCTGCCTGAATTCAGCTTCTCTGGCAATTAATTCATATTTTGTAATTTCACGGCTTTGGGGTGAGCTCCAGGCGCCTAAACGGCTGCCTAAAGGCCTGCTGTGGAAATAAATGTCCGATTCTTCAGCGCTTACTTTTTCTATATGCCCTTCAATACGTACCTGCCGTTCCAGCCCAAGCCATAAAAAAGTAAGCGCTGCTTTCGGATTTTCTTCAATCTGCCTTCCTTTATCGCTGTTATAATTGGTAAAAAACACGAATCCATCTTCATCAAAACCTTTAAGCAGAACTATTCTTACGCTTGGCTGCAAATCGGCCCCGCATGTGCCTAAACTCATGGCGTTCGGCTCCGTAATTTCAGCATTTATTGCTTCCGCGAACCAGTTGCTAAATTGTATAAATGGATCTTTATCTGCGCTTTCTTCCGATAGCTCGTGCCTTGAATATTCCTGGCGCAGGTGCGAAATTTCAGTTTTGCTTGTCATAGCTGCAAATAATAATCGTTCTGCAAAGTTAACCAAATGGATGTTTAGGAAGAAGAGTTGTAGAGAATGGCTGAAGTAACAAGTAAGTTGACAGATAGCAGCAGGGTAAAAATGTTTTGATCGTAAATAATGTTTGGCAATCGTGAGCTTGTGAATTAAATCAAAAAATATGATGCTGCCCAATGCTAAAGCAATTGGCAAATGAGCTTTTGAACTGCGGAAATAAGCTATTTTGCCATATAATTGCTATAGATTTAATCCCATAGTAGATATAAAGGCATTTTTTAACATTAGCTTATATGAAAAATTATAATATAATATTAACAACCAAGTAATTAATTCCTTAATTCACATGAGCTGGTATATTCTCAGGAACGCGAATTGCTAACGAGTATAGATTTAAAATGAAAATAAGGTATACTCGAAAATCCCTTTTGGCTGGCGCGAGCCCTTAGCTTGTGTCTAATTCAATATAGAATTTACCAAAAAATACCATATACAAACTACAAAGCATTTTTTGGAAATATCGTATATGAAAATTCTGCAAGTGTTGACAATTTTTTTTAAAGTTGTCAACGCTGAATGTAAAAAGTTTAGCTCAGGTTAAAACAACTCAGCCAGTTCAAGCCAGCGGTTTGTTTTTGTCTCTAAGTCTTTTTGAATTTTCTCGAGCTCTTTTCCCCATTTCTGGAAATCTTCTCCGCTGCCGTTTCCGCTGGCAAGTTTATTTTCCAGTTCAGCTTTTGCGGTTTCCAGTTTTTCTATTTCAGCTTCCAGGTTATTATATTCCTGCTGTTCTTTAAAGCTTGGTTTGCGTTTGGCAGCTGGCGGTGGAGTAGGAGCTGCAATTGGTGCCGGTGCTGCAGCAACAGGTTTCGCCAAAGGCTTATTTTTCGCAGCTTTTTCTTCTTCTGCAAGCGCTTCACGGTACTCAGTATATTTGCCGTTGAAATCGCGTATTTTTCCTTTCCCTTCGAAAATAAATAAATGCTGGCAAAGCTTATCGAGGAAATACCTGTCGTGCGAAACAATGATCAGGCAGCCTTTGAAGTTGAAAAGAAACTCTTCCAGCGTATTTAAGGTAATGATATCCAGGTCATTCGTAGGCTCATCGAGAATAAGAAAATTCGGGTTTTTGATGAGAACAGTAAGCAAATGCAATCTTCGTTTTTCACCGCCGCTCAGGTTACTTACAAAAGTATATTGGCGCGGACCATCAAAACCAAACTGTAATAACAAGCCAGCAGCAGTAAGCTGTTCGCCATTGCCCATAGGAATTACCTCAGCAATATCAGTAATTACTTCTATAACGCGCTTATCCTCAGGGAGTTTAATTCCTGCTTGCGTAAAATAACCAAATGCAACTGTTTCGCCGGTGCTAAGTTTTCCGCTATCGGGTTCTTGTTTGCCGGTAATTACATCCAGGAAAGTTGTTTTGCCAATTCCATTCGGACCAACAATTCCCAATCGCTCACCTTTCTGGAAAATATAGGAGAAATCGTCCAGGATAATTTTTTCACCGAAACGCTTGTTAACATGCTCGCACTCAATAATTTTACCGCCCAGGCGCTGCATGCTCACATTTATCTGTAAACCTTCTTCCTTGGTTTTGCCTTGCGCTTTTTCTTCGGTTTCGTAAAAAGCGCTTATGCGCGATTTAGATTTTGTGGTACGCGCTTTTGGCTGGCGGCGCATCCATTCAAGCTCTTTCCTTAACAGGTTTCGCGCGGCATCAACTTCCTTACTTTCATTTTCCTCGCGCTCGTTCTTTTTCTCCAGGAAGTATGAATAATTTCCGTTGTATTTATACAGCTGCTTGTTATCCAGTTCAAGAATTTCATTGCACACATTATCAAGGAAATACCTGTCGTGCGTAATGAGTAAAAGGGAGAGTTTGCTGCGGCTTAAATAGTTTTCCAGCCATTCCGTCATTTCAAGATCAAGATGATTCGTTGGCTCATCCATCAATAAAATATCCGGTTCATCAATCAGTACTTTTGCTAAGGCGATTCGCTTTTTCTGTCCACCGCTAAGTGTAGAAACTTTTTGGTTTAAATGGTTGATATTTAAGCGACTCAGAATCTGGCTGATCTTCACTTCATAGTCCCAGGCTTTCATGGCTTCCATCTGATTGATGGCTTTTTCCAGTTTTTCGTGTGCTTCCGGGCTTTGGTCTTCGGCCTGTAGTTCCAATGCTTCTTCATAGGCGCGTACGGCATTTACCATGGCATTTCCGCCGCTCAAAACATTCTCTGAGATGGTTTTTTCTTCGTCCAGCTCCGGCTCCTGCGGCAAATATCCCATGCGCATATCTTTCAGCAAACGCACAATTCCACCTTCCGGAGAATCTTTTCCTGCCAAAATGCGTAATAACGATGTTTTTCCCGCACCGTTTCGCGCAATCAGGGCCACTTTTTGTCCCGGCGCAATGCTTATATTCAGATTTTCGAACAGCGTTCTCTCGCCAAAACTTCTCTTTAAATTTTCACCTACCAATAAACTCATACTGCAAAGGTCTTATTTAATTACGAATTAATAATTACGAATTACGAATGAGTTTAATATTGAATGAAGTTGTAAAGTTTGAATGTTGTAAAGTTGAAAGGTTGCTTCGCATCGCGGCATTCGTAATTCGTAATTGTTAATTTGTAATTGAATATATGTTGCTTCGCTTCGCCTAAATTATTTTCTCATTTACTCAATTACTCATTTACTCATTCCATAACTCAAAGCATTTTTCTGTCTATCTATATATGGAAATTTTAAAGAATTACTGCTTTAAAATTTTTAAATAGTGAACCTGCAGATCGTTCATTTTTAAGGAGATCCAATAAATACCTTTCGGTAAATTGGAAGAAGGTTTCCAGTGGGCAGTATATTTTTCCGGCGTTAAATGTCGCTCATCCAAAACTGTAACCAAAGCACCTTTATTGTCAAAAACCTGAATGCTGACCTTATTCGGTTTAAAAACACCATATTTTATTTCTACATTATCGGTAAACGGATTTGGAGAAGCGGAATAGATGATGCCTTTGTTTAAATGAATTTCGCCTGTTCCGGTAACACCGTTTCCGTCAATGGCAATGTTCCAGGTTCCTTCTAATTTGCCTTGCGCATTTTCTTTGAGTGAAATGATACGGTGCGTTGCATCATAAGTGCCTGATTTTATGGAAGCTGCAGCATCACCGGGAATATCTGTATCGCCTTCGAAATATATTTGTGTAATAATAGTTGGAAAACCAGCCGGTGTTATTTTAAAATGAATGTGCCTCGGCCTGTATTTAGATCCATTGAGGTATTTTCCCGGCAAAATAGTTTCAATGTTATAAAATCCTTGCGCATTGGAGTAAGTTACGCCGCGTAAATTGTAGCCGTTGTTGTCATATTCTCCGGCTTCGTTAGCGTGCCAGATATCTATTTTAGTATTGGGAATATTTTTGGTGCAATCTAAAGTTTGTACAACGCCGCTTAGTATTAATCTCGTACCTGGTTCGGTATCGCTGGCGAGCTTATTGTTGTTTATTTCAGGTGGATTAGCCGTATAAAATGGTCCTTGCCCATAATAATCCAGCGTAATCGGGTTGCAGGAATTTGTTGCAGTGATCTCCGCTTTTGCTTTGTTTTTTAAAACATCCGGTAGAAACGCCATTCCCAGCGATGCTAAAGTTATGTTGCGTAAAAATTGCCTGCGCGAGTTTTTGTTTTGTGAAGTAGCCATAACTAACTGATTTTTTTGATTGTAAATTTACGCAAGCGTAGAAGTATTGACTTATGGATTTTGGAATTTGGCTTAGGAATTTACGATTTTAATAAAAAAAGATATAGCTTTAAGGTATCTTTCAACCAAGTTATATATGCAGGTTTATCATACAAAATCCGTTTAAACTATTAATATATAAAAGCCATTATTTAATTTGAATTGCGCCGCTTATTGCAGCATGAGGTTATCTTCCAGAAATTTATTGGCCGATTTTTGAAAGCCACCTTTCATATTGCTGGTTTCCAGTTGTATGAAAAAGCGTTCATTGCCGGCTTCAAATAATTTGGCTATGCCAACTGTATTAAGTCCGGCGCCGTTTATAAGATACTCGCGCGTTTCAACAGTTGTATTATTAATATCATTATCGGCATAATTAAATGCTGTCAATTTTTGGCCTGTTTGCGCCGTGTTAATATTTTCCTTGCGCATTTGTTCCCATTGTTTTGCAATATCAGTATTGGATTTATCGGCGCGATGAATGGCAAATGTAAAGTTATCTTTTTTCGCCGCAACCAGTAACTTATCACTTGTGAGGTTAGTGAGTATATAAAAATCTTTACGTAGAATAAAACCGGCATTATCATTCATTTTTATAAAAGTATCGCCTTTAAGTCTTTTTATACCAAGTATCGCCATGGTTTCATCGTCTATAAAATTATCTTTTTGCGGGTTTATTCCAGCAAAATGGTTTGAATTATTACTATTATTAATACGGGAACAACGGTGTGCTATCCTGGAAAACGAAAATAAAATAAGCACAATGCTTATAATTACGCCAAAGGTGCCTTTCATACTATTTACGAATAACTATTAATTATCAAATATATTAAAATATCTGTAAATGAGGCAGATAATTTAATATTCCAGGATAATTCATCCATATCAGGCATCTGCAGAAAATAGTTTACATTCAGTTGTAAATAAAAAATCCGCTACAGTTTTACTGCAACGGATTTTCTTATTTTGAGTATATTATAAAAAGTAGCTTAAACCGCTTTTTTTACATTAATGGCAACGAGGCCTTTCTGTCCCATTTCTGTTTCGAAAGTAACTTTATTGCCTTCGCCAACTGCTTCGGCGAGGCCGTTTACGTGTACAAAAATACTTTCCTGCGTATCCAGGTCCCTGATAAAGCCATAACCTTTGGCATCGTTAAAGTGCGTTATCATACCTCTCCTGATATTGTCAGCTGGGTCCGCATCAGCCATTTTCGGCGTGCTTATTCTTATATCTTCCTGGTTGATGATGCGTTTCTTCTTCGGATCTGGCGGAGTAGAAGTAATATTACCATCTTCATCTACATACGCCAGCATTTCTTCAAAACTTTTTCCTTTATCGGAATTGGCTTTGCGTTCTTCTTTCTTCGCTTCTTTTTCCTGCTTTTTCTGCGCTTTTTTCTTCTCTTTCTCTTTTTTATTAAATGTTTCCTGAGATTTAGCCATACTTACTTTTTTGCTCTTTTTTTAATTGTGTTTTACTAATACTGTTTTTTGTGAAGATTGTTTAGGTAAGAGCTTAATTGTATAAGTATTAGTATTTTACACAAGAGAAGCAACGCGCCGGACAATTTCAGCCGTAACAATTTACAAAATATTTACGAAATTACTACTTTATTCCGGGTTTTCTTGCTCTAAGCATCTCTCTTTTTCCGGGCGGGCCGGGTAATCTTTCAACCATAAAACCAACCTGCAGTAAATTTCTTCGTACATCGCCTTTGGCACAATAGGTTACAAGTACCGCGTTTTTACACATTTGCCTGTAAAGCTTATCGAAAATTTCAGTTGTCCATAATTCCGGCTGAACACCGGGCGCAAAAGCATCGAAGAAAATAATATCGTATAATGTTACTGTTGTATAACTCTGCAGCGTGGTTTTTAATTTCTGAAAACTGAAATTATTCCCCAACAAAAGCATTTTTTCCCAGGGGCATATATGCAATTGGCTGAAAATGCTTTCAGCGTTTGTACCTGGCAGCAAGCCCGGATAATTAAGCTGGTTTATGATCTCCGTATGTAAGGGAAATGCCTCCAGCGTTGTGTAATTTATTTTACAACCAGATTTTTCTGCGGCAAGAAAAGTAAGCAGCGCGTTCAATCCTGTGCCGAAACCAACTTCAAGAATATTTATCTCTGTTTTTAAAGGATTTTTGCCGAGATAATACTGCAAACCTGCTTTTATAAAAACATGCTCAGACTCCTGTATTGCGCCGTGTTTTGAATGATATGTTTCATTCAATTCGGCATGATGCAGTGTATGTGAACCATCGTTAGTTAAAAGCAGCTGAGGCATTTTCGGGCACTATTATATATGGAAATTGTGGATTCCTTGTCTATTAAAATATTATTGTTCCAGAAACAGGCTTGTAAATTTAAAGTTAGCGCCATCAAAAAGACCTTTATCGCTGAGCTTTAATTCCGGAATTACCAGCAAGCCAAGGAAAGACAAGGTCATGAATGGAGCGGCCAGCCTGCTTCCCAGGCTTTTGGCAAGTTCATCTATTTTTTCATAATGCGCGGCCACTTTGTAGCCATCATCGGTACTCATAAGCCCGGCAACTGGCAGCGGCAAAACATCGTGTTCCATATCCGATACTACAGAAATTCCGCCTTTGTTCTGCACTAAAAGATTGATAGCCCGCTTCAATGAAATATCATCAACGCCAACGGCAATAATATTATGACTGTCATGCGCAACGGTGGATGCAATTGCGCCAACTTTTAAGCCGAAATTATGGACAAATGCAATGGCTGGCGGCGCATCTTTATAGCGGTTTACTACAACAAGTTTAAGAATATCGCGGTTGGCATCTGAAACAATTTTTCCGTCATCTAATAGTGCGCGCGTGGTAAAGTGTTTTGTAATCAGCTGGCCTTCAATAACATCTATAACACGGATAATATCGCTTTTTGCCTCAACCTCCAGTTCTTCCGGGTGTACGTACGATCGGTTGAAATGATTTATGATTCCGGAATGATGCGATTCAAGCAATGACTGCCCGCGCTCTGCAACCTTCACGCCGCGTACATAGGTTTGCAACACCTTGAAATCTTCTAAATTATCAACTACAATAAAATCTGCCGGATCATTAATTTGCAGAAGCCCGTTTTCCAGATTATAATGTTTTACCGGATTCAAGGTTGCAGCTCGTAAAACATCAATCGGCTTATAATCGTACATAATGGCGCGCTGCACAAGCTGGTTTATATGCCCGTGTATCAATGCATCAGGATGTTTATCATCGGAACAGAACATGATTTGCTCCGGATAATCGGCTATTAATGAGATCAATGCATCGAAATTTTTTGCGGCGCTGCCTTCGCGGATAAGTATCTTCATACCCATTTTTAGCTTTTCCAAAGCTTCTTCCTGTGTAAAACATTCATGATCCGTAGAAATGCCTGCCGAAATATATTTTTGCGCCATTTCACCTATCAATCCCGGTGCGTGACCATCAACCGGTTTTCCGTATTTCTGCGCGATCTTTATTTTTTCCATTACCTCGGCATCGCCATTTAAAACGCCGGGGTAATTCATCATTTCCGAAAGGTATTTTATCTCATCGCGCTGCAGCAGTTCTTCTATTTCTGCCGGTCCTAAATGCGCTCCTGCCGATTCGAAACTGGTTGCAGGAACGCAGCTTGGCGCACCGAAATTGAAATAAAATGGCGCTTTTTTGCCATTCTCAATCATATAATCTATTCCGCGCATACCAACAACATTGGCAATCTCATGCGGATCGGAAACTGTTGCTACCGTGCCGTGAACCAATGCCAGCCTTGCGAACTCGCTGGGAATCAGCATGCTGCTTTCTATATGAATATGCGCATCTACCAGGCCTGGAATAATAAAATGCTTATCTGCCTTTGCTACTTCTGTAATATTTTTAATTATGCCGTTTTCTATCGAAACTTCGCCGGGAAATATTCTTCCGGCCACAACATCTACAACTTGTCCGCTAATGCTGAAACTGTTTTCTTCCATATTTTAAATGAATGAATGTATGAATGTAAGATTGAATGAATGATTTTTCATATATCACATGTCGGAAAAATGCTTTCGAACTTATCTTACAATCTCTAAAATAATACGGCTGTAAAAATACTTAAGTAAATTTTAAAACGGAAGTTTGTTCATAAATTCATCTGTTTTTAGGGCTGAGTGAATGATTGAATGAGGAATTATTTGAGTCGTAGAAAGTAGAGACGCCGATTTATCGCGTCTCGGTTGTGAATTTAGAGCGCAGATATGAAATTAACGCAGAAATGAGACGCGATTAATCGGCGTCTCTATGCAATGCAGCAAATTATTTAAGTTAAGGATAGAATAAATTCCATCCTTACAATATTTGATCGTCGATGCTGGACTTGATTAACGCTCCTAACAAGTTCCGTAGGAACGATAAAATTTTGTAGCAACGGATTTCAATCCGTTGAAAACTTAACGACATTAATTTGTAATTGATTTTCTTAAAATCTCCTCCATAATTCCTCTCGCTTTTTCTCTCAACAAGGGAACATCAGCCTTTGTCATCCCGACAGTTGGAATCGGATCGCTCCAGTAAACTCTTATTACACCAGGCTTTAATTCGAATTTCCCATCAGGCGGAAGAATTTTGCTCGGACCGGTAACCGTTAAAATAGCCAATGGCGTTTGTGTAGCAATTGCCAGATGAAAAGCGCCATCCTGGAAAGGATTCAGCAAATTTTGAGTCTGGTTACGCGTTCCTTCCGGGTAAAGCCAGACAGAAATGCCGTTTTTGATAGAAGCTTCCATTTTTTTCATCGCCTCCACACGGTCTCGCATGCTGCCACGGTTTACAGTAATATACAGATTTTTAATGATATAACCGAAGAGCGGAACCTTGGTAAGGCTTTCTTTAGATAAGAACTTGAAGAAATTGCGGCAGCTGGAAGTACAAACCGGAATATCCATTAAACTGCCATGATTGCTGATAAAAACATAAGTCGCTTTCGGATCTATTTTTTCCTTACCGTATATATAGAATCGTGAAAGCGCAAGCCATAAAGAAAAACGCGCCCAAAGCTGAGAAACACGATGCGCTTTCGGCCCTTTGTTTTTGCCGCCGAACTTAAAAATCAGCGCGTAAATTGGTGTTACAATAAAGAGTGTGAGCAGCGTGGTGATGAAAGCAAAAAGCCCCGAAAGGAACCAGTAGATTTTCTTGAGCGCGTACACAGCGAATAAGTTAGAAATAAAGAGCAAAATTACTAAAATATAACTGTTGTAAGAAGCTTATTTTTTAGCAACAGCAATTCATTTATGTTTAGCTTTGCAATCCAAATTCTATACAATTAATGCCACGCGATCTTTCCATTAAAAAAGTACTCATTATAGGCAGCGGACCAATCATCATCGGCCAGGCTGCAGAATTCGATTATTCAGGTTCACAGGCTGCCCGCTCATTAAGAGATGAAGGGATTGATGTTGTGCTGATAAATTCGAACCCGGCAACCATTATGACCGATAAAGTAACGGCAGATCATGTTTACCTCTGGCCTTTGCATGTAGATTCCCTGAGGAAAATTATAGCAGAACATCCAGATATTGATGCGGTTTTGCCAACCATGGGCGGACAAACAGCCTTAAATCTTTGTAAGGAAGCCGATGAAATTGGGATTTGGACGGAAAATAACATCCGTATTATCGGAGTAGATATAGCAGCCATAGAAACTACCGAGAATCGCGAAAGTTTCCGTTTGCTAATGAAGCAGCTGAATATTGGCGTACCAAAATCTGAGATGGCAGCCAGTTTTTTAGAAGGCAAGGAAATTGCGCAGCGAATTGGATTTCCGCTGGTAATTCGCCCTTCATATACCTTAGGAGGCAGTGGAGGTGGTTTTGTAAAAAGGCCAGAAGACTTTGAAGCCGCGCTACAGCATGGTTTAAAAACATCGCCTATACACGAGGTTTTAATTGAAGAGGCAGTATTGGGCTGGAAGGAGTATGAACTTGAATTACTGCGAGATCAGAACGATAATGTTGCCATCATTTGCGCAATTGAAAATTTTGACCCGATGGGTGTGCATACCGGCGACTCGATTACCGTTGCGCCGGCTATGACCTTGAGCGATGTTGCTTACCAGCGTATGCGCGATATGGCTATTAAGATGATGCGCTCACTGGGTACTTTTTCCGGCGGCTGTAATGTGCAGTTTGCTTTGAATCCTGCAAATGAAGACATTGTAGCGGTAGAGATCAACCCGCGGGTTTCGCGTTCATCGGCGCTGGCATCAAAAGCAACCGGTTATCCTATCGCTAAAATCGCATCAAAACTTGCAATTGGCTATAATCTCGATGAACTTAAAAACCCGGTTACAAAAACAACTTCTGCATACTTTGAACCGGCCATTGATTATGTAATTGTAAAAATACCTCGCTGGAATTTCGATAAATTTCACGGAAGCGATAAATCTTTAGGCCTGCAGATGAAATCGGTTGGTGAGGTAATGGCTATTGGCCGTTCCTTCAACGAGGCGCTGCAAAAAGCCTGTCAAAGCCTTGAGCTTAAACGTTCAGGTTTAGGATCTGACGGGCACGAGCTTAGAAACCTGGAAGAAATAATTGATTCGCTTGAAAACCCGAGCTGGGACAGGCTTTTCCATATTAAGGATGCGATGAGCCTGGGCGTGCCAATGAAAACCATACAGGATTTAACGCGCATTGACAAATGGTTTTTAAACGAGATACATAAACTAGTTTTACTTGAGCAGGAAACACGCCGTTACAGCATTAATAATTTGCCTAAAGACCTGCTTTGCGAGCTGAAGAAAAATGGTTTCAGCGATGTGCAGATTGCATGGATCATGCGATGCAGCGAAGATGATGTTTATAACAAACGCAAGGAGCTTGGCATAATGCGCGTGTATAAAATGGTTGATACCTGCGCCGGTGAATTCCCTTCGCCGACCAATTATTTCTATTCAAGTTTCGATGCTGAGAACGAATCTGTTTTCACCGATAAAAAAAAGGTAATTGTTTTGGGTAGCGGCCCTAACCGCATTGGCCAGGGAATTGAGTTCGATTACTGCTGTGTACATGGTATTCTGGCAGCGAAAGAAGCTGGTTTCGAGGCAATTATGGTAAACTGTAATCCTGAAACCGTTTCTACCGATTTTGATATTTCTGATAAATTATATTTCGAGCCGGTTTTTTGGGAACACTTGCGAGAGATCATAGAAAATGAAAAACCGGAAGGTGTAATTGTTCAGCTGGGCGGCCAAACCGCGCTTAAGCTTGCTGAAAAACTTCATAATTATGGTATTCCAATTCTCGGGACATCATTCGAAAATATGGATATTGCTGAGGATCGCGGGCATTTTTCCGATCTTTTAAAAGAGCTTGATATTCCTTATCCTGATTATGGCGTTGCCGAAAACGCCGAGGAAGCCATAGTTTTAGCAAATAAAATTGGATACCCGGTTTTAATCAGGCCAAGCTATGTTTTGGGCGGACAGGGTATGCGTATCGTTATCAACGATAAAGAGCTTGAAGAAAGTGTAATTAAATTGCTGCGCGATATTCCGGGGAACAGGATACTGATTGATCATTTTCTGGATAGGGCAGACGAAGCGGAAGCGGATTGCATCAGCGATGGCGAAGATGTTGAGATCATGGGAATTATGGAACATATAGAGCCCGCGGGAATCCATTCCGGCGACTCGCATGGTGTTTTGCCTCCTTATAATTTCAGCGAAAATGTTCTGCAACAAATAAAAGATCACACCAAAAAAATTGCACTTGCGCTGAATATCAAAGGTTTAATGAACGTACAGTTCGCTGTTAAAAATGATAAAGTTTATGTAATTGAGGCGAATCCGCGTGCGAGCCGAAGTATGCCGTTTATTTGCAAAGCATACAAACAACCGTACCTGAATTTCGCTACAAAAATTATTTTAGGTGTAAATAAGCTGAAAGATTTTGAGATTAAGCCTTCTGGTAAAGGATTTGCTATAAAAGTTCCGGTTTTCTCGTTCGAAAAGTTTCCGAATGTAAATAAGGAACTTGGCCCGGAAATGAAATCTACAGGTGAGGCAATTTATTTCGTAAATGATGTAAACGACCCTTATTTCAGGAAATTATACAGCGAGAAAAGCATGTACCTTTCGAAGTAATGATTGCATAAGTGATTGAAAGAATGAATGAATCTCTTGAAGCATTATTTCGAAAAAGTATATATGGAGAATGTAATTTATTTGGATTGATCATTGTTTATTTATCATTGTTAATTGAGTGGCATATGTTTAAAATAATTGCGTGGATAGTATTTTTTTACCTGTTATTCAGAGTGTTGCGCGCTGTACTTGTTCCTTTGCTCGGCCTTAACCGCAAGATGCATAATCCATACCAGCAGCAACCATTCGGGCAAAATTATGAGCAGCGCAACGAAGGTTCAACCACGTACCATAAAAGTCAAACAAATTCAACTACCAGGAAAAACAATGACGACGATGGCGAATACATCGATTATAAGGAAATAAAAGACTAAAGCATTTTTTGATGATTACATATATGGAAATCCCGTCCGCATTTATTGCGTGCGGGATTTTTAGATAAGTAAATTATTTTTTTAAGCTTTAGGTAAAAATTAATCATGCATAATTTTAAACCCGCTTTAATTATAATAATTTTCTTAGCTATTTTTTAAATATTGCATATATGGGCCAAAATTACAAATATTGATTAACGCGATGTACGCTTATAGAATGCCATGGCTAACCTTAACTCGCCATAAGAAAAATCGTCGCCAAGGAATGTTTTTACCGGACCCAAACCATTATCACCTATTTCATCAATCGTCGCTACAATTCTATCCAGTTTTTCTTTCGTTAAAAAATCATGAATGTCCAGTTCGCCGGAAGTAATATATCGCGCCAGATGACCTTCAATAGTAGTTTGCGCGAAACCACGAATCTTTGCAATTTCATCAACTGTTTTTCCTTGTTTGAAAAGCAGGAAACTGTCTTCCATGGTTTGGCCTTTTGGCGCTTTAGGTTGTCGAATGCGTTTCGGTGCTTTATTAACAGTTTCTAATCGATTTTTTATTTCCTCTTCATCACGCAGATTTTCAGCAGTAATTTCTGTTTTATGAATGGCGGAATGAACCAGCTTTAAAGCTTTGGAAATGGTTTGCAATTGGCTGTAAAATATCGATTCCAATGAATTAAGCTCAGTGATATATTTCTTCAAACCTTTTTCCTTAGCGGCATCATGGCCATGCGTAAAAATCTGCTTACTGAAATCTTCTAAAATCGGGCAGAAATAATCTTTTGCAGAAGTTAAACGTGCATGCAATTTCTCCAGATCCAAAGGTTTTTCAGAGGTGATTTTATTTAATTGATGCAGGAATTTATCCGCGACAATTTTATGCGGTTCGAAGCTTGATTTTAAAGTTTTTGCCCATTCGGCATGCTTTTGTTTTGGCGAGCGGCTTTCGTCTTTTTTATAGCTTTCCACATGCCATTTCAGTGCTTCCTGCAAACCGGAAAAATCAAAAGCCGACAAAGCCATAGTGCGCAAATAACCGGCAGATTCTTCCAGTAAAGCGCTTTCTAGATCATCGCTTCCTTGTTTATTCGAAGAGAATTTTACAACCGAATTGTCTTCCGTGATGCTGTTGTAATTGATTGGAGATGAAAGCACTAAGCCATCTAAACTCGTCAATCGCGATAAAGCGACATAAACCTGTCCCGGCGCAAAAGCGCGACCAATATCTATGATTGCTTTCTGGAAAGTCAAGCCCTGGCTTTTGTGTACGGTGATTGCCCAGGCGAGTTTTATGGGATAATGGCGGAACGTTCCTTCCACATTTTCCTCCACTTCGTTGGTGGTTTCGTTGAGCTTGTATTTGATATTTTCCCAGGTATATTTTTCTACGGTAACTGGTTCGCTGCCATCGCCAAAATCCACTTTTATTTCATCATCATATAACGTGGAAATTTTACCGATTTTCCCGTTGAAATATCGTTTTTCCTCGCCAATATCATTCTTCACGAACATTACCTGCGCGCCCATTTTCAGCTCTAAAGTTTCTTCCAGCGGATAATTATATTCACTGAATTCACCTTCGATTTCCGCCTTAAAAAAGTATGATTTTCCGCCCAATCTTGCCAGTTCAGATTTATTTACTTCATTGGCTTTGTAGTTGTGCGTAGTGAGATAAATAATATTTTCATCGTAAGAAGCGCGGTAATTTGGCTTGTAATATTGATTCAATAACTCCAAATCTTCTTCGCTGTACGTGTTGTTTCTCAGGTTGTTAAGCAGCGAAATAAATGTTTCATCCTGCTGGCGATAGATTTTATCGAGCTCAATATAATATGGTTTATTTTCCTGCAAACACCATGCATCGAAAAACCATTGGCTGTTATAAAATTGCTGCAAAATCTGCCATTCATCATCTTTCACAACCGGCGGCAATTGCAACAGATCGCCAATAAAAAGCACTTGTACGCCGCCGAAAGGTACATTTTTCCTGCGCGCATAACGCAAAACATTATCCACCGCATCCAGCAGATCGGCACGAAGCATACTTACTTCATCAATAATCAAAAGCTCAATTTCCTGTAATAATCGCCGCTTGTTTCCACGCAGATTAAGGTTTTGAATTAGCGAATACGGATCGTTGAATTTGGTTTGCGCAACATAGGTAGATGGCTGTTTTTCAGGAACAAATGCGCCAAACGGCAACTGGAAAAGCGAATGCAAAGTTACGCCGCCCGCATTGATGGCTGCAATTCCAGTAGGCGCAGCAATAACAGCTTTTTTATGTGTTTGCTTGATGATGGATCGCAAGAAAGTGGTCTTTCCAGTTCCTGCTTTTCCCGTTAAAAATACATGCCTTTCGGTATGGTTGATGAATTTGGCTGCGATGTTTGCCGCGTTGTATTCATTGGTATTTTGCATCGGCACGAAAGCATTTTTAGAAGAACTCATATATGGAAATTGAGGCAATATTACTGTTTATGAAGCTATTAAGTTCCCGATGTTTTGGTTTTAATGCTGATTTAATTCTGGGATTTCGTAGAGACGCGATGCTTCGCGTCTCAATCGTGAATTGAAATGCAAATTTACATTTTATGATTATCTTTTTTCGCGGCAACGAGACGCCAGGCATGTCGTCTCTACAAAGTTTCAAAACAAGCTCAAAGCATTTTTTTGCTTTGGCATATATGGAAAACTATTTCGCTATACTTCCCGCTTCGTATTTGCTTGGATTATTTCCCGTCCAGCGTTTAAATGCGCGGCGAAAAACGCTCGGCTCGGCGTAACCCAATCGATACGCAATTTCGTTGATGGTGTATTTATGCGAGCGCAATAATCCCAGTGCTAAATTTTTTCGAAGTTCATCGGTTAATTCCTGGTAACTGGTATTTTCTTCTTTCAGTTTACGTTGTAAGGAACGGCTGGTTACATGTAATTGATCGGAAATTTCATGTAAGCTCGGCAAATGATCTCTGAATTTTTCTGCCAGAATTCGTTTTACCTGCGAACTTGTGGTTTCCAAGTCTTGCGCTTCGTCCAAAGCTTTTTGTAATAAAGAGCGGAAAACTTCCTGCAACTCTCGGTTATAACCAATCACCGGAAGCTGCGCATCTTCAGCACGCAAATACAAGCGGTTTTCATCCCGATTAAAATTTAAATGTTGCCCAAAAATTCGATCGTATTCTGCTTTGTTTTTGGGCGAATTCCAGGCAAAATCAACTTTCTGCGGAAGAAGCTTTTTACCGGTTAATAACTGGCAGACATGCAAGCTTCCACTCATAGCCTGCATCACAGCTTGTTTTGCTGTTTCCGGATAATTTTCCTGCCAAATTTCGTGCGGAGTAAATTCTAAAATGAAATATTCTTTCTCCGAAAAAACGTGATACGTAAAAACATCCGTAACCAAAGTATTGAACCGGCAGAGATTTTCGAAAGCATCTTTCAAGGTCGGTGAACTTTGCATGAGATGGCCAACCAAACCCACAATACTTGGCGTAGAATTTTCACCAATATGCAAGCCCAGTAAATCGTCATTCGTGAGATTTACAGCTTCTTTCCAGACATTTTGCGCCTGCTCTAAATTAAGTGTGGCCTTATTATCTGAGAGTTTTTCTTCCGACAATCCACTTCGTTTATACAATTCACCCGCATCGGCACCGCATCGAATGGCGCCGTAAACAATATCGCGAATGATAGTCATTGAAACCCACATGTTTTTAAGAATTATGAACAAGGAACAAGGAACAAAGAGTGAAAAATGCGATGTTCAAAATCACTCCTTGTTCTTTGTTCATCATTCTTTGTTCTTCTTGTCGTCTTTTGCCTGCTTTTGGTCGTGAAATGTCACGTTTGGGCGAAGGCTTTTGCTGCAATTTTGTGAAAAATTAAATCAAATATTTATGAATACCATACAAAAAGTACAAACAGGATTTCTTTTACTCATGGCAGGCGCTTTTATCAATACAGGTTTGCAGGCACTTTTTTCACCGCAAGATGTTCTCGCACAAGTTGGTATAGAACTGAATAATTCCAGCGCTTTAAATTCTATGCGGGCAATTTATGGCGGAATGCATTTAGTTTTCGGATTATTTTGCGCCTTCGGCGGATTTAAAATGCGAAAGGAAGCTTTGGGTTTGGTATTGCTTTATACAACTGGCTTCACCATTGGCAGATTAACCGGAATTGTGATGGATGGCGCGCCGAATGAATTTGTAACTACATGGTTATTAACGGAAGCATTTTCATTAGCTGTGTCTGCAACATTATTGGTTTTGGATACGAAAAATTATGCTTCGAAACCTCAATTGCAATCGGCAGTTTAAATTATTTTCCTCAAATTGAATCAGCTTCTTTGCTTTTTGCCAAGAAGCTGTTTTTGTTACCAATAACTCGCATCGCAGCCCAATGCTAAAGCAATGGGCAAATGACTTTAACGGCCATCCTGATTTAGTTGAGTTTCCATTGCGTTAGGCTTTAGCCCATCGTGAATATATTTATATATATTTCTCACATTGTTTCAAAACTTCCATATAGGCATCAACGTAAAAATGCTTTCGGCGGAGTTTATATTGCATGATATATCGCGGATGCGCCAGTGGAATTATCTGCTCAAAAAATTTATGCTTCTCATTCAGCTTATAAAAATATTTGTAATTCGCGCCTTCACCTAAACAAATACAAACTTCACGTGCAGCGCCTAAATTTATCTGCTGCCAAAGTGTTTCAATAATGAATGGCTCAACAGACTTTTCTAATTTTTTATCATCGTAATAATTTAGATTTTTGCCATTCCTGACAAACCCTAATGGGCAAACCGCACCAAGATAGAAATTGCTGTAAAATTTCTTCACGCCACCATATTCAGCAATTAAATCATACACGTAGCGCGATGATAATTCAGTCATCACAGGAAATGGATTTGGCAGTTCCAGCTCTTTTTCCAGCCGAACCGGATCTGTGAAACATAATCCTGTAATGCCTGCACCAAATCTTCCCGGATTTATTCCCAAAATAAAAATACGTTTATTGGAATCGTTATAAAATTTCTGGTAGAATTGGCGATTCACTTCCATCGTTTCCGGATTCAGAAATGGATTCATAACTTCCACATCATCAGGTAAAAGCGCGTCTAAATGCAGGTTTTCGAAGAAAAGAATGGCTTTGTCGGCGAAGGTTTCCATATATACTTATCAGTTAAAATGCTTAACCGAAATAATATACTTACAGTTGCACATAACAAAGCATCAAGGTTATTCTATTACAATTGTAACATTCGTTACGCGACCTTCAGTTAAAGTAGCGGAATTTTTGCCTTTCAATGTGTTTGCGCCATTTGCTTGCTCGGCATTTACAAACAATGTACGTTTGGTGTTCTTTTGCCAGCTAATTTCTTTAAATAAAGCGTATCCATACTCGTCGGTATCTTTCGTAAGAATATATTTTCCCGTGGACAGGCTATCTGCTGATAAAGCTACATTTACTTTCGCTGAACTGCCCGGATGACCTGCAGCTGAATATAATCTTACAGTTACACGCAAATCACCAGTTGCTTTCTCAGGCTCTGATTTTGGCTGCGGCTCTACTTTTTTGCAATTATATAATAAACTACAGGATGATATTAGTATGATTAAAAGGAAATTACGCATGAGGAAAAACTAATTAATAGAATAAAATTAAGAAATATGTGGCATAAAAAAACCGTCCCGAAGTTTCCGGAACGGTTTCCATATATAATATATCGAAAAAATGGTTTATTAATGTTTATGGCCAGATTCCCATTGACAAGTAAGAAGCAGCAACTTTATTGATTGCACTGATCATAGCTGCGGTGCGCAGATCCGGGATGTTCTTATTGCTCTTCTTAATCTCATAAATTTCATGGAAAGCATAAACCATCGTGTCTTCCAAACCGCTGCGAACTAGGTCTTCCTCGCCGGCGCCATGAATGATCAATTGCTTTTCTCTTTCACCAATGCTTTTGCCTGTACCATTTTCAATAGCATCAACAAGGCGTTTGAAATTCATTTCCTCCAGACGTTTGCCCATACGGCCAAAACGTACGTGAGACAAGTTTTTAAGCCATTCGAAATATGAAACAGTAACACCACCCGCATTCAGGAACAAGTCAGGTAAAATGAGAACATTTTTCTCCTGGAGAATTTCTTCAGCTTCTTTAGTTACCGGTCCGTTTGCACCTTCAGCGATTATTTTAGCTTTGATGTTTGCTGCATTTCCGCCGTGGATTTGGTTTTCCAAAGCTGCAGGAATTAATACATCACACTCCATTTCAAGCAATTCTGTAGAATGCTCATAATTTTGTGCGCCAGGATAGTTTAAGATTGAGCCTGTTTCAGATCTGTGCTTGAATACAGCGTTTACATCCAAACCGTTCGCATTGTAAATACCGCCTTCACGCTCAGCAATACCTACAATAATACCGCCGCCTTCCTGGCAGAAAAGCGCTGAGTGGAAGCCTACATTGCCTAAGCCTTGTACTATTATTCTTTTATTTTCAACACCGGTTGAGAAGCCTAAGTTCGCAGCGATTTCAGGGTGGGAGAGTGCTTCCCTTAAACCAAAATATACACCTAAGCCGGTTGCTTCTTTACGTCCGCGAATACCGCCCTGGCCAACCGGCTTTCCGGTAACGCAGCCAAGTGCATCGGTTTCATCATATTTAAAAGTAGCGTAAGTATCTGCAATCCATGCCATTTCACGAGGACCTGTACCATAATCAGGAGCAGGAACATCTGTGCCCGGGCCAATAATGTTTTTCTTGATAAGCTCAGTTGTATAACGGCGAGTAATGCGCTCTAGCTGCTCAACTGTGTAGTTTGCCGGGTTTATACGAACGCCACCTTTAGCGCCGCCGAAAGGCACATCTACCACCGCACATTTAAAAGTCATTAATGCAGCAAGTGCTTTTACTTCATCCTCATCTACCGTTTCGGCATAGCGGATACCGCCTTTTGTAGGCGATTTGTGATGGCTGTGCTGTACACGAATACCTTCAATTACTTCAATACGGTCGCCGATTTTTACCGGGAAACGCATTTTATAAATACTGTTGGAAACTTTAATTTGTGTAAGCAGACCTTCATCTAAATTGGTGAACTGTGCAGCCTTATCGAAATAATAATGCACATCTGCCAGAAACTTGGAGCCATGACTTTCAAATGATCTCATATTTTATGTTAAGCTTAATTTGCGCGGTAAAATTATTACTTCTTTATGAATATTATCGCTGATTTTATAAAAATTACTCTTCAGCCTGATTATAATCATCATCTGGCATTGTATTGTGCGGATACAGGAACTTATATTCCGCTTTCACCATGCGTAATAATGTTTCGCGCAGCTCAGCAAGGTTAATGTTTTTCTGTGCCGATACAAAAACCACGTTTTCCTCATGCTTCATAAAGCTTATGTTGAGGTAACCTAATTTTTCCTCCATGTCCATTTCCTTACCATCCTCATTATAAAGCTTTAATGCATCAATTTTATTATAAACCAATAATACTGGCTTATGTGCAACGCCAAGTTCTTCCAATGTTTTCTGTACTACTTTTATTTGCTCATCATGCTGCGGATGCGAAATATCTACCACATGCATTAAAATATCGGCTTCTTTCACTTCATCTAAGGTAGATTTAAAACTTTCTACAAGTGTATGCGGAAGTTTACGGATAAAACCAACCGTATCTGATAATAGGAATGGGGTAGTGCCGATTACAACTTTTCTTACAGTAGTATCGAGTGTTGCAAACAGCTTATTTTCAGCAAGTACGGTAGCATCGCTTAACATATTCATTAAACTGGATTTACCGGCGTTGGTATAACCTACTAATGATACCCTGATTTTTTCGGTACGTGCTTTTCTGCGCGTTACATTCTGTACATCAATTTTTTTAAGCTTTTCTTTTAACAGCGTTATTTGCTGGCGTACAATACGGCGGTCGGTTTCAATTTCTGTTTCACCGGGCCCACGCATACCAATACCACCTTTCTGGCGGCTAAGGTGCGTCCACATTTTTGTTAATCGTGGTAAAAGATACTGATTCTGTGCCAGCTCAACCTGTGTTTTGGCCTGGGCAGTTTTGGCATTGGTAGCAAAAATATCCAGAATAAGGTTATTCCTGTCCATTACCTTTGTACCTTCCAGCTCGCGTTCTATATTACGCAGTTGCGCGGGTGTAAGCTCTTCATCAAATATTACAAGGTCGACCATATTTTCGGCAACATATTTTTTTATTTCATCGAGCTTGCCAGGACCCACAAAAAATTTTGGATTTGCGGTTGTAAGGTTCTGTTTAAAACGCTTTACCGTTGTAGCGCCTGCTGTTTGCGCAAGAAATTCCAGTTCATCCAAATGTTCGTTTACGGCGTTATCTGTATCGCCTTGCAGGCTTATGCCTATCAATACTGCAGTTTCAGGTTTCTTCATCTTAATTTATTCTCACAATACTATGCAATATTTGTTCAAAAACATGCAAAATTATAAGCGCTTAATGCGTAAAATTGCAGAATCAATTAGCAAATTAGCTAGTTAGGCGATTAGCAAATATTGCTTTAGCCGAAATTATTTCCAAAAAATAAAAGATTACAGATTAAAAGATTGCTTCGAATCACACAATTGATAATTGATAATTGATCATAGAATGATAGCATTTTTAGCGATAAACATATATGGAATTCTAAATTAATTACGAATTAAAAATTATGAGTTACGAATGCTGCAACATAATTTCAATCATACAATCACTCAATCTTTAAATCATTTCCATGAGTTTATTAATTTTTGGATTTCCGAAATTTCCAATTAAATAAAAATGAAGGTTACAGAATACTTCAATAATCGTAAAAAAACATTATTCTCTTTCGAAATACTTCCTCCACTAAAAGGTAAAAGTATTCAGTCTATTTACCAGAGTATAGATCCTTTGCTGGAATTTGAACCGGCATTTATTGATGTAACTTATCACCGGCAGGAGTATATTTATAAGAAGCACGATAATGGTTTGCTCGAAAAGGTAAGCGTTCGCAAGCGTCCCGGAACAGTTGGGATTTGCGCCGCTATAATGAATAAATATAAGATTGATGCCGTGCCGCACCTGATCTGTGGCGGTTTTACCAAAGAGGAAACAGAAAATGCCCTTATTGATCTTCAGTTCCTTGGAATTGATAATGTGTTATTACTCAGAGGTGATTCCATAAAAACCGAGAAGAATTTCACCCCAGAACCTGCCGGCCATGCGTTTGCAATAGACTTGTTAAAGCAGGTTGTAAATATGAACCAGGGTATTTACCTGGATGAAGACCTCAGGGAAGTAGCTCCTACAGATTTCTGCATTGGCGTTGCGGGTTACCCCGAAAAACACTTTGAAGCGCCGAATTCAAGCACGGACCTTAAGTATTTGAAAATGAAGGTAGATGCAGGCGCGGATTATATTGTTACGCAAATGTTTTTCGATAACAAAAAGTATTTCGATTTTGTAGATAAGTGCAGGGCAGCAGGAATTAATGTACCCATTGTACCAGGTATTAAGCCTTTAGCTACCCGAGGCCAATTAACCATGCTGCCAAGTGTTTTCCATATTGATATACCTGATGAGCTGACCGAAAGGGTAGAGGCTTGTACCGATGACAGGCATATAAAACAAATTGGCATTGAATGGGCTATTGAACAAACCCGTGAATTAGTAGCTGCCAATGTGCCTTGTATTCATTTTTATACCATGGGAAAATCTGAAACAACCAAAGCCATTGCCAGGGAGGTTTTCTAAGTAATTATGAATGTTGAATTCTAAAATTCTAAATTTTAAATTATTATTCTGCTACTATTAAGCATTTTTAGCGCAAAGCAGATATGGAAAAAGCCCTGAAAGGGGGAAAAATATCAGCACAGGATAAAACCATGTGAAATCGGGAATGAAATATAATTGAACAATATAAGATTAAAGCATTTTTAACCTGGCATATATATGTAAATCAATTTCAACTCATAACCCAAAACTTTGAATCTAAAAAGCGCCATAATAAAAAAATCAACTGGAAGCTGGTATATATTACTGGATGAAAATGGTGATTTGCATAACGCGCGCTTAAAAGGAAAATTCAAACTATCCGGGAATAAAAATACAAATCCCATTGCTGTCGGCGATCAGGTTAAATTCAGTATTGACAGCAAAACAGGCGACGCCATAATTGAACAAATACTTCAACGGAGCAATTATATCATTCGGAAAGCCAACAACTTATCTCGCCAGGAACACATTATCGCCGCCAATTTGGACCAGGCGCTTATTGTTGCAACGCTGGCCATGCCGAGAACATCGTTAGGATTTATTGACAGGATTTTAATAACTGCCGAAGCTTACGATATTGATGCCATAATCGTTTTTAATAAGCTGGATATTTATGATAATGAGGCTTTGGAATATCTTGATGAAATACGCAAAATGTATGAAAGTTTAGGCTATAGAACACTGGCTATTTCGGTGAAAGAGAAACAAAATCTTGATGAATTATCAGGCTTATTACATGGCAAAACATCTTTGTTGACCGGTCACTCAGGTGTTGGAAAATCGAGCCTGCTGAATTATTTTGTGCCAGAACTTGGCTTAAAAACATCAACCATTTCTAACTTTTCTTCAAAAGGGAAGCATACAACAACTTTCGCGGAAATGCATGTTATTGAGAAAGATACATACATAATTGATACGCCCGGCATTAAAGAATTTGGAATTGTTGACATGGAAAAAGCTGAAATAAGCCATTTTTTCCCTGAATTGCGCGATTTAATTAACAGCTGTAAATTTAACAATTGCCTGCATATCAATGAGCCTGGCTGCGCAGTTCGCGAAGCTGTAGAAAACAACCAGATCTATCAGAGCAGATATAATACTTATCTGAGTGTTCTGCACGAGGAAAACGATCACAGGTAGATTTTAATTTTGAATCAATGTCGTTTAGTTAAGTTTTTTTATACATAGGGCTTTGCCCTATGCTGACACAATTCGCCCATGCAGGACTTGTTGCAACGTAAATAAATAGAATTGAAATATTAAATGAAATAAAGTTTTATTAAAAGTAAAAAGAAATGCAAAGCGTTGTAACGGCCTTAAATTATAAGCGTTAAAAAAACAGGTTTAAAGCATAAATGCAAATGGTGAATTGTGAATGGTAAATTGTAAATTAACGCTGAATTAACTTACAAAGCAACAGGCGAGCCAACGCAACAGAACAACTAACACAAAACGAACTGACGGCTCTTGTTTCGGGTGAAATATGCTTTAAAGCTGTTTTTAGCTTTATAATTTACAACCTTGATTTTTTACTCCTTTTTTATCAAGAAAAAAGGAGAAGCCTGCCCGGCTTCAGAGGGCAAATACGAGATTTGAAACACATTTATTGAATTCCCGATACGTTTGAAAAATCCTTAACTAAACGACATTTATTTGTGAATGGTGAATTTGGTACGCGGACATGCAGGTTTAATTCAGATTTAACAATTAATTATTGAAGCATTTTTCTGTGTGCTCATATATGGAATTTATCTTTATAAACTCTTAAAATCAACTATGATCTTTTAGTTATCGCATGAACAATTTCTTAGGAAGCTCAAATATGGAAAATCTTATTACTTGAACAAGAAATGCTAAGTTCAAAAACAAAAATATACTTGTTATATAATTTACAGTATGATATTCTGTAAATTCAAATAAATATAACACTGTGTTTCTCATAAAATTAAAAAATGAGAAACGCAAAAACAGTACTGCAAACCGAGATTACGATTCACAAAGTTTATTATTTAGGTGGAAATCATTATTTTAAGTACGAAAGAAATCTAAATAACCGCAAAATTAAAGCGGAAAAAATAACATCACGGGAATATTCTTTACTCCGTGAACATTCCCCGATAAATCCAAAGCCCGAAAGTACAACGGAAATGTGTACATTTATCCTTGAGCGCAAAATAAATTCGGATACATGGAAGGATAATATACTTTCATGCTCGGTTAGTTGCTCTCCTTCACATTTGCGCATTGGTGGGAAATGCCATTTAAACGACTGTTTTCATGGCTAAAAAAACCTTTATTATTTGTAAAATCTCAAGAGGGTTTTACAAAACTTTCTATCTTTATGTAAATACAATTAAGTATAAAATTACAGAAACGGAATATTTATACTTAAGAAAATATACAGATATAAGAGATAATGAGATATTAAAAAATGAAAAGGCTGTTCTATATAGAAAAAAATGATAGGACAAATATTTCTAAAAAAGGTTACATATAAGGGCAAACCATACTATTACAT
>DAIUCM010000045.1:0-25592 GCA_036846145.1 Bacteroidota bacterium | reverse complement strand
AAATTCATGTTAATCCTTAAATCCTATTAATCATGATTCAGACAAATTTCCATATCTCATTTTGCTAAAAAATGCTTTGAACTTTGATTTTAACTGATGGAATGAAAACTATGATTAAACGTCAAAAGAAATCATAGTCCATCACAAAATCACAAAAAATCACAGTTCAAATCCGCGAAATCAGAAAAATCAATATTAATCAGCGGTTAAAAATGCGCCAGTTGTAAGTTTGGCAGTAAACATTTCTTACCTTCACTGCGTAATTAGTGCAAACGCCAATTAAAATCCATGTCAAAGAAAAGAAGATCAGGCGCAGAAGGCCGCGAAAAAAAATCAGGTAACGGTCAGGGCAGAAACAAAAGATCTATAAAAAGCTCATTATTAAACTTTTTGCAAACCAATTCTGCAGAAAGCTTCAACTATAAACAAATTGCCGCGCAACTGGGCTTAAACAGCCATGCCGAGCGTAATCTTTTGCTGGAAGTATTGGAAGAACTGATGCTGGAAGGAACGCTGGAAGAAAAAGACCGCGGAAAATATAAACCTGTATTAGAAAGCCAATACGTTGAAGGCAAAGTAGATATGACCAAAACCGGTGCCGCATTTATTGTGGTGGAAGGTTTGGAAGATGATATCCACGTACAGCCGGCAAAAACCAAAAATGCTTTGCATGGCGACCGTGTAAAAGTACTTTTATATGCACGCCGCAAAGGTAAAAGACCGGAGGGCGAAGTTGTAGAAATACTGGAGCGCAAGAAAATGGAGTTTACCGGTATTTTGCAGGTTCACGAAAAATTTGCTTTCCTTATTGCTGACAGCAAGAAAATGGCGATTGATATTTTTGTGCCGATAAGTAAATTAAACGGTGCTGTAAATGGCGAAAAAGTACTCGTAAAAATAATCGACTGGCCGGAAGGAGCGAAAAGCCCAATTGGCCGCGTGGAACGTGTTTTGGGTAAACCGGGCGAGCACAGCACAGAGATGAATGCTATTATTGCCGAATTTGATCTGCCGGAAGAATTCCCGAAAGCGGCAGAGCGAGAAGCAGATTCTATTCCGGCAGAAATCACTGAGCAGGAAATTGAAAAGCGCTGGGATTTCCGTGGAACACCAACTTTTACTATTGACCCTGCCGATGCAAAGGATTTTGATGACGCCATTTCTGTAAGAAAACTGCCGAAAAACCAGTGGGAAATCGGGATTCATATTGCGGATGTGAGCCATTATGTACAGGAAGGAACCGCATTGGATAAAGAAGCACTGGAACGCGCAACTTCCGTGTATCTGGTTGACAGAGTGATTCCTATGTTGCCGGAAAACCTATCAAATCATCTATGCTCTTTGCGGCCGGATGAAGATAAACTTACTTTTTCGGTTGTAGTGGTGATGGATGAAGAAGCGAAAGTAAAAAAAGAATGGTATGGCCGTACAGTTATCTGCTCCCAAAAACGTTTCAGTTACGAAGAAGCGCAGGAAGTTTTAGAAACAGGCGTTGGGCCTTACGCAGAAGAATTGCTGCTTTTAAATAAACTGGCTTATAAACTGCGTGATAAAAAATTCGCGGAAGGCGCAATTTCTTTCGAAACGGAAGAGGTGAAATTTAAGCTGGACGATAACGGGAAACCGCTTTATGTTTACAAAAAAGTACGTAAAGACGCGCATAAACTTATCGAGGATTTCATGCTTTTGGCGAACCGGAAAGTAGCTGAATTTATCTTCAAGAAGGACCAGGAAATGCATGATCGTCCATTTGTTTACCGCGCACACGATACGCCTGATAAAGATAAACTCGCTGTTTTTGCCAAGCTTGCTGCCCAGTTCGGCCACAAACTCAATTTCAAAAGCGAGAAAACCATTTCCAAATCGCTTAACCAGTTATTGGTTGATATTGAAGGAAAACCGGAGCAGGGCATGTTGTCGAGCCTGGCCATCCGCACCATGCCGAAAGCCATTTATACCACGCACAAAAGCAGTCATTACGGCCTCGCATTCGCATATTATACGCACTTTACTTCGCCAATTCGCCGCTACCCGGATGTAATTGTACATCGTTTATTGGCGCATTATTTACTCGACCGTAAGGGAATTGACCAGGATTATATTGAATCGATGGCGAAACATTCTACAGAAATGGAAATCCGCGCTGCGGAAGCGGAACGCGCTTCCATTAAATACAAGCAGGTAGAATTTATGCTCGATAAAGTGGGCGAAACTTTTGCGGGCATTATTTCCGGTGTTACCGAGTGGGGCATTTACGTGGAGATCATCGAGAATAAGTGCGAAGGCATGGTTCGTTTAACGCACATGAAGGATGATTTTTACTCCTTCGAGGAAGAACGTTACTTAATTCGCGGTTTCAACACAGGCAAAACTTACCAGCTCGGCGATCTTGTAAAAGTTCGTGTTGTTGAAGCCAATCTCGCGCAAAAAACCATAGATTTTGAGTTTGTAGATGCTGATGAGGAAGTTGATGAAAGTGTAGATGAAGCTTTGGAAAAAGCAGATTCTTTGCCTGAGGTTGATAAGGATTAACCGCTGATTTATAATGATTTTTTATGATATCGCTGTTTTTGATTTGCGATTATCAAAGTATTTTATGAGTGAGGGAGATATAAAAAGAAAGGAATTTACTTTTATCAGAGAAACAAGAACATTTCCTAATTTCAATTTCGATGAACCTACGATTATTTATTCTCTTGAAAACACAAGTGACTTATGTGTGAAGGTTGAATTTTTACATACTGTAAACTGCAAAATAGTGGTGAACAATGAAATATATTATTGTTCACCGCAAGAAAATAAATGGTTTACATCAAAGTCAATCATACACAATAAAGAGAAAATTGAGATTGGTTTCGTTGCTTGCTGGGCTTTTCCCAAGACAATTAGTTTGGACTCTCAAGCTGAAAGTTGGATTTATAGGTATAAGATAGATCTTCTGAGCAAAAGATTTTGGTCTAACGTGGTTTCCACAGAAATAGTCAACCAAGGTAGAAGGATTTCTTTTGAGCAAATAAGAAATAGATTTAACTATAAGAATATATTTAAAGACAACATACCTAAGAAAATAAAAGTTATCCTTGACAAAAACATTGAAAACGAATTCCTATTAATCGGCTTGCTTTTATATCTATTTGAAGTTGAACTTGATAACAATTAAATACCCAATTTCCTGGCCTAAGCTTTAGCTCGTGAATTTCATATCTCAATATCCCAAAAAATGCTTTAGTATCAATTTAAAATTGCAAAACTTAAATTTATGGAAAAGCATTTAATCATAGAAACGTTTGTCGCCAATTTTATACAGAAAGATAAAAGAGAAAGATGTTTCCTAGAATTGACCAATCCAAAAAAGCGCAACAAATTCACTGATAGGTTAAATCACAAGTGGGAAAGTGTGATCGAGATGCGTTTATTGACAAAGATCGAAAAAGGACAAGATTATGCTGATAGGATAAAGGAATTGTCAAAATTCAAGGATAATGAATTGTGTTATGTAATTTCGAATTACAATGAATTTGATGATAAACTTTTACCTTTAATGAAGTTTTTGACAAAATTTACACAAGAGGTTTTGCTACAATATTAATAAATTCAACTGCAGATAAGCTATTTTTGGATACTGAACAGCAGCAAGGCGGAACATCAAGATTTATAGGGAAAGTGATAAAATAAACTTCAAAATCTCTACTTAGAAAAATTCCATATATCAACCCGAATGCTGCCGCGAGCTTTTAGCTCGTGTCCTTTCCATATCTCCATATGCCAAAAAATGCTTTAGCCTTATTTAAACCGGAACTTTCAGCGCAATTAAATGCTTATTTTTGAGAAGTAAATTTTGATTTATGAGTACATCCGCGCAATTGAAAAAGAGTTTAATAGCAAGAATAAAAGATTCCAACGACCTTGATTTTCTAAAAGCTTTGCAAACTATTTTCGATGCAGCGGAAAAACAACTGTATGATTTAACTCCGGAGCAGGAAAAAGCAATAGAAAACGGCAGAAATGAAATTAAAGCCGGAGAATCTTTCAGCAACGAGGAAGTAATTTCTGAAATGAGAGAATGGTTGGAAAAAAGGTAATCTGGTCCAAATCTGCAAAAAAGCAATTAGCGCAGATTTTAGAATACTTCATCCAAAGAAACGGTAATTCCAAATACAGCTTAAAATTACTGGATGAAGTTGAAAATTTGATATATAATTGATCTCAAAATGAGCAAATTGGCAGATTAACAAGCAATAAAATCACTCGTGTAATTCCAATGAAAGATTATTCAATTTTCTACGAAAAACGTAAAGATAAAATTGAGATAGTTTCTTTCTGGGATAATCGGCAAAATCCAAAACGCAATAAACTAAAGTAAGGTATTTCCATATCTCCATATTCCAAAAAATGCTTTAATAATCGCAATCAGGAATCAGCGAAATCATAAAAATCAAATTTAATCAACGGTTAAAAATGTCTTTAAATTTCCGAAGCATAAAAGATCTAAATTTGCTTTAAAGAATTATTCTAACATGAATTCTGCAGGGAAATGAATGAAATAAATACCAAAATGGCTCTTTCTGAAAAAGCACAAAATATCCTTAACCGACTTAATGAGGCAAATACCAAACTCGGCGATCTACGCATCATTGCGAAAGAAATAAAAAAAGACCACGATTTAGCATTGGAATTGTGGTCGGCTGCTAAATTTTTGCCGATGCTGCTGGCCATTTTAATCATGGACAATAAAAAGCTGAACGAAGATACGGTTGACAAATTTCTGCACGACATTGAAAATTATCCGGAAAAAGAACAGCTTCAACTGGCAGATTGGCTGATGGCGAATCAACTTACAAAAGACAAAAAATTAATTTCGCTCATACTTTCCTGGCAAAATAGTTCCTCATCGCTCAAGCGGCGAATTTTCTGGTATTACCAGGGCCGACTGCGCTGGACAGGCCAAATTCCACCAGATAATACTGAAGAATTATTTCAAGCCATCGAAAAAAATATGGCAACAGAAGAACCGGAAGTGCAATGGGCGATGAATTTTACTGCCGGCTGGATTGGCGTTTTCGATAAACCGTACAGAGAAAAATGTATGGAACTTGGCGAAAAACTGGGTTTGTATAAAGATGAAATGGTTTCGAAAAACTGTACACCAAACTATTTACCAAAATTCATTGAAATTGAAGCTGGAAAACGAAAGCTCTGAATTGGTAAAATCTTCTGAAATTTATACCGATATATAATGAATAGTGCGTAAACGAAAGTGTCCTGTGAGCCACAGGACACGGTGCTTCGTAGCGATGTTCCCTGGTTTCGTGGCACACAAACCTGCCTTATTTACGCATATATCATGTTACATTAGTATTATTTTGATTCCGCTAGATATTAGTTTGTGAATTTCCATATATCATAAGCGCCAAAAATGCTTCCAATTCTGAACACGATTAAACTAATATATTGATAAACATCATTTTTTCTCGCTGAATTGTAATCTTCAAATTTTCAAATCTTCAAATTGTCAAATTGTCAAATTTTCAAATTGCTAAAGCAATCTCATCACCACAAAAAATAATCTAAAGCTAATATTTCAACTTACTTTTGGCTCTGAATAAGTAGTAACTTCCGCAGAAAAATGAGAGCGAGTATAAATACAAAATATGGTCCGCCGGAAGTTGTAAAAGTAATGGATGTAGTAAAACCTGCACCAAAAGATAATGAAGTTCTCATAAAAGTGCACGCTACAACTGTTAACCGTACAGATTGCGGATTTCGCAGCGCGCAGTACTTTATTTCAAGGTTTTTCAGTGGATTATTTAAACCGAGATTTCATGTTTTAGGTAATGAATTCGCCGGGGAAATTGAAGCGGTTGGCGGTAATGTAACAAGCTTTAAACCTGGCGACAAAGTTTTCGGCTATAACGATTACAAATGCGGCGCACATGCGGAATACATGGTTTTATCTGAAAATGATGCCATTGCAACAATGCCTGTAAATACAACTTTCGCAGAAGCCGCGGCCATTTGCGAAGGTGCGCATTACGCTCTAAAAGATATAAAAGCGGCAAAAGTTGAGCCCGGGCAAAATGTATTGGTTTACGGCGCAACCGGTGCAATTGGTTCTGCAGCTGTGCAATTATTAAAGCATTTCGGGGCGAATGTTACGGCGGTTTGCGCTACGAATAATATAGAACTGGTGAAATCTCTGGGCGCAGATACGGTTATCGATTATACAAGTGAAGATTATACAAAAGCAGGAAAAACTTTTGACTTTATATTCGATGCGGTTGGTAAAACATCTTTCGCGAAGGGGAAAAATGTACTTACACCCAAAGGCATTTATATTTCTACAGAGCTTGGCAAAAACTCAGCAAATGTTTTCCTGGCACTTTTAACGCCAATGCTCGGTGGTAAAAAGGTTTTATTCCCTATCCCAACTATCAATAAAGAGATGGTAAATTTCCTGAAAGAACTGGTTGAAACCGGGAAATTTAAACCTGTAATAGACAAAAACAAGTTTACTTTAGAGCAGATTGTTGATGCGTACAAATATGTGGAAACGAGGCAGAAAATCGGGAATGTAGTGATAAATGTAGTTTAGAAATAAAAGCATTTTTTAGCTTTAACTAATATGGTAATTAATATAAATATTAATTACCGAGTTCACGTTTAAAACAAAAAACCCTTCCGTATTATAAACAGAAGGGTTTTGTAAAAAAAATAGTTTAAGCTTTTAATTCACTTCTGCAACGCTGGTTAAAGCATCAACATTTGCTTTTACGAAATCGAATTTATAGATGTTATCGTCCATATCGCTCTGGCCGGCGTATATAACGTTCTGGCTGCGAAGCAATCCATCTTCAATATCATAAACCCAGCCGTGTAAATACGGCATATTGTTGTTACGCTGCCATGCTTCCTGTATTACCGAAGTTTTCGACAGGTTGTAAACCTGTTCAACTACATTCAGCTCCACCAGCCTGCGCGATTTCTTTTTAGGGTCCTGTATCAGGTCCAGCTCATCGCGATGAAGCCGGTAAACATCTTTAATATTTCGCAGCCAGTTATCGATAAGGCCTAAAGTTTTATTGCCCAAGGCAGTTTCTACACCGCCGCAACCATAATGCCCGCAAACAATTACATGCTTTACTTTCAGTACATCAACGGCATATTGTAATACGCTAAGCATGTTAATATCGGTATGTACCACCATGTTGGCGATGTTTCTGTGCACAAAAATCTCACCCGAATTTGTACCTGTCACCTCATTTGCAGGAATACGGCTATCGCTGCAGCCGATCCATAAATACTCCGGCTGCTGGCCTTTTGCCAGTTCCTTGAAATACTCAGGGTATTGCTCTAATTTTTCACGAACGTAGTTCTTATTTCCGTCCAGTAATTTTTTTATACTCTTAGGCATATAATGTATTCTTTTTTAAAAATTTAAATAAAATAAAATGTGGCATTTATAAAAACATGATTAATGCCCGCCTGTACTTGCAAATTCAGGAATATTAACCAGCTCCAGATCTATTTTCTTTGCCACAGCGCCGTGCTCCTTAAAGTCCTGTATAATTTCAACAACATCGTAATCTATACTTACCGAGCTTGAGCCGTCAATTACAACTTTATGGTTATCAGGCAGCTCCTCCAGCATTAGCTGTATGCTTGCCTTGTTAAGGAATGTAACTTCTTCCGATAATTTTATGGTGATGACTTTATCTTGCTCATATTCTTCTTTATGGTAGAAATAAGATGTGCGGTAATTGCGGCGCAGAATAAAGAAAATTGCGACAACCATACCAATAGCAATGCCCTTTAAAAGATCTGTCGCCAGGATAGCAGCAACCGTTACCGCAAAAGGGATAAACTGCTCCCAGCCCAGTTTGTACATACCTTTAAATAAAGATACTTTTGCAAGTTTGTAACCAACAAGCAACAACACTGCGGCAAGGCATGCGAGTGGAATAAGGTTTAATATGGCAGGAATTAAAATGGCGCAGCCAAGTAATAAAACACCGTGTATAATTGCCGATAATTTGGTTCTTCCGCCTGAGTTTATATTCGCCGAGCTACGTACAATTACCTGTGTAACCGGTAAACCGCCAATTAAGCCCGAAACCATGTTGCCGGCGCCTTGTGCAATAAGCTCGCGGTTGGTTGGCGTGTTTCTTTTATGCGGATCGAGCTTGTCTGTAGCTTCCACACATAGCAAGGTTTCGATACTGGCCACAATAGCAATGGTTGCAGCGGTGATATAAACATTCTGGTTAGTAATGGCGCTCCAGTCGGGCAACGTAAAAAATCCCATAAACTCAGCCGGAGTGCTCGCAACAGGTAAAATTACCATGTGCTGGCCCGTTAAAGCCCACTGCGGCGCAAACATCATAAAAGCCAGGTTAAGCAAAATACCAACAATTACAACTATTAACGCGCCTGGCACAAAGGTAAACAGTTTAATACGCTTAATAAATGGCCTGTCGAACAGCAATAAAATAGCAATGGAAACAATACTAATAATTACCGCGCCAATACTGTGGTATTTAAAAGCGTAAAATATTTTGGAAAGCGGGTTGCCTTTGGCTGATTTCTCAAGGCTTTCGTCGCTTATTAAGCCTTCATCAAAACCCAAGGCATGCGGTATCTGGTTCAGTATCAATATCAAACCAATAGCGGCAAGCATACCTTTAATAACTGATGATGGGAAATAATACCCAATAATACCCGCCCTAATAAAGCCCAGTATTATTTGCATGATGCCTGCCAGCACAACACTTAACAGGAAAACCTCGTAACGGCCCAGGGTGGTAATAGCCGTTAAAACTATAACCGTTAAACCTGCCGCCGGACCACTTACACCCAATGCAGAGCCGCTTACTGCACCTACCACAATACCACCTACAATACCTGCTATGATACCCGCAAAAAGTGGCGCGCCGCTGGCCAGTGCAATCCCTAAACAAAGCGGCAAAGCCACTAAGAAAACCACTAAACCCGCCGGTAAATCATATTTCAGATTACTAAATATACTTAAATTCTGTTTTTTTACTGTTTCCATTTTTACTGCCTTCAATACCAATTATATAAACATTATAACTATACACGTAAGCCCTTACAATTCTGATGCGTTATTATAAATAAGTGAAAATCCCGGAAGACATTTGGGCAGCAGAATCAAAACTAAACAGCCATTTTATAGCTGGTAATTCAACTATTTAACGGGCTGCCTCAATAAGCACATACTCAAATAATCTTGCAGGGTGAAAAATATTCTTTCAGAAATTACATATACAACAACGGCAAAAAATACTTCAGCACAGCCATTTTAAACAAAGTATATGCGAGGTATAATACCGAAAAAAATATAATGAGCATTTGTAACGCTGAAAGACGCAGATGAAGGCTAAGCTTTAGGAGGCGGAGGATTAATCTCGAAAACGAAATTATACTTAGGGCAAATATAATCGCCGAAATTACTGAGCAGCTCTACTGTAGTATGCCTAAAATAATTTAATTTAGGCTGAATATATTCCGCAACCTTTATTTCCTCGTTAATAGGGCTGTTATCTTTGTCGCTTTCCGGAATAAGATCGTCGAAGCCCAAACAAACCTCAGCAATTAACTCAAAAAGGTTTTCAATATTATTGGGCGCAACCACGCCTAACTGAACGTTAAAGGTTGACGGGGCAGTTGTAAAAGTTGAAAAAATGGAAATATTGAGCAGCAGTACCGCAACAATAGCAGAAATAAATCTGCTAAATTGTTTAGAACTTTTTTCCATTACTCCCAAATTTTCCTAATTAAATGTTGCAACGCCGAACAAAGATAATACCACTAAAGGTATTATTACTTTTATTTTTTTGCACGGCGGTGGTCAAAGGTAGCACAATATATTAACAATTAACGTGTTATAACATATAAAAATTTACATGTTAATTTATTGTGTCCGGAACTTTTCTGCCGATTCAGTTACAGCTTTGTGCAGGCCTGCTTTATAAATATCCAGGTTTCCGGCAATGGTTGAATTATAAGTAGAAAGTATTTGTGCTGCCAAAATTCCAGCATTCTTAGCGCCATTCAAGGCAACAGTAGCAACGGGTACACCGCCAGGCATCTGCAGAATAGACAGAACGGAATCCCAGCCATCAATAGAGTTTGAAGATTTCACAGGCACGCCAATCACCGGCAACGTAGTTAGGCTCGCTACCATTCCTGGCAAATGTGCCGCGCCGCCAGCTCCTGCAATAATTACTTTCAATCCGCGAGAACGAGCAGATTTGGCGTAATCGAACATTTTATCGGGTGTGCGGTGCGCGGAAACAATATCCATTTCATAATTCACGCCCAGCTCGGTTAAAATATCGGCAGCTTCCTGCATTACTTTCAGGTCGCTCTGGCTGCCCATAATTATGCCTACTTCTACTCCACTCATGCTATTATTTTTAAGAATTTTTCTACGATTTCTGCTTTGCTTTTTACCTCTTCCCAGGTATTGCCAACCACTGTTACATGGCCCATTTTGCGGAAAGGCTTGGTGATTGTTTTTCCATACAGATGAATATAAACGCCGGGCAAGCCTAAGCATTTTTCAACACCTTCATATATGGCTTCGCCTTCGTAACCATCTTCTCCCAGAAGATTTATTAATACACTTGGCTGAATGGAATCGGTCGGGCCCAACGGCATTCCGGTAATAGCACGCAAATGCTGCTCATATTGACTAGTTAAATTCGCTTCGATGGTATGATGTCCGCTATTGTGTGGCCTTGGCGCAACCTCGTTTACCAAAACTTCACCGGTTTTTGTAACGAACATTTCCACTGCCAGCAAGCCAACCATTTTTAGCGATTCCATAATATGGCGGGCAATTTCCTGTGCTTTTTTCTCCACTTCAGGGGTAATATCGGCGGGAGATTGTAAATATTGCAGCAGGTTTTTTTCGGAATGAAATACTTGTTCCACGGCGGGATAAATAGCCATTTCGCCTTGTCTATTTCGTGCTATGATGATGGAAATTTCTTTATCGTAATCCACTTTTTTCTCCAGCAAGCATGGTCCTTTCAACGCATCGCATATATCGTTTTCTGTAAAAATACCTTTCACGCCGCGGCCATCGTAACCGGCTGTTCTGCTTTTCTGAAAAGCCGGTAAAAAATCTTTATGCTGCTCAATTTCAGCTTCACTTTCCAGCAGAATAAATTCAGATGTCGGGATATGATTTTCTTTGTAGAACTGCTTCTGCAAACCTTTGTCCTGCACCATGCGAATAATATGCGGTTGCGGATAAACAGGTTTTCCCTGCTTTTCCAATTCTTCCAGCGCATTTACATTTACATGCTCTATTTCAATGGTTAGCAAATCACAATCCTTTGCAAAATCTATAACCGTCTGGTAATCTTTAAAGCTGCCTTGCGTGAAATTTGTACAAACACCTTTGCATGGCGCATTTGTATCTTCATCTAAAACGTGTGTGAGGATATTGTATTTTACGCATGGCTGCACGAGCATACGGCCCAACTGGCCGCCGCCCAAAATACCCAGCTTGAAATCTTTGTAAAATGGCTTTTGCATCGGCGCAAAATTAGGCAAGGTTTGCGAAATTGCCGCTGCATATAAGAAGTTGGTGAAAAATGCTTTGTATATTTGGGTTAATATTAAAATTGAAAATTGGATAATCTCGATTTCGGCCCAGGTTTTGGCATCATTGTTTTGCTGCTCACATTTTTTGGTGCGTTTCTAAACTTAACAGTCGTTGTTGCATGTGTTCATTTCCTTTCAAAATTATTTTCGCCGGTAATTGCACAATGGTTTGGGTTTAAACCCAGGCTTACCGGCAATAGTGTTTACGATGTATTTTCTTACGCGTTGAGCTGGCTATTTATTGCGCCTGCCATTGGTATTGTTTTAGACTTAATGATGCGCGATTTCTTTAGTTTAGCACTTTTTGCTGCATCAGGTTTTGGAGACATTTCCGCATTGAATTATTGCCTGCTTGGCTTAACGGTGTGGAGATACAACAGCAGTTTTACATATTTCGAACTAAATTCTGTAGGCAAGATCATTGTTTATGGCATTGCGTTTCTTGTTTTAGGATTTATTAGCAATATTTTGAGATTAAGCCACATTTCTACATTCAATTTATACTTTGCAGTATTTCTTAATCATTTAATTCCATCTGTGTTGTTTGGGCTGTTAACTGTTTATTTGATCAGGAGGAACAAATTGCCAGGGGAAAAACAAATATTATCTTAAATTTTAGCCGGCAATTTACAGCAGATATTTTATTAAATTTTTACATAGTTATTTAGATAGCTATGCATATATAATATTGCTAAAAAATGCTTCGAACTATTTTAAAAACTAAGCTGCGTTTTGCTTTTGATCAATATGATACCGTAGAAAATCAGGGCAAAAATCATATTCATTCGGCCAGTAAATTCCTCTGCCATTTTCATATATTTTTACTCGTTTAAAGAAATCTTTGTCTGCAAGTTTCCCGGTTAATTCATCATTCCCGATAAATGGCTTGAAATCAATTACCTGGCTTGTATTATCGGAAAAACTAAGTTTAAGCCGGAAATCTTCTAATATACGTAAATCAGTAATTCGAACCATAAATTTATTGTAAAGGTGCTATCTTCTTTAACATCGTTGGTTGCTGCGCAAGTTTCCAATTTTGCAATAATTCTGTTTTATGCTCAAGTGCCCATTCCATAACCAAAGTATATGCACGCTAAGGCAAATCTCCTTCAATCAAACCCAAAGTGTTTATATCAAAAACAGCTTCATAATCCTGGTACTCAGCGTGGAAATGTGGTGAATTATGATCTTTGAAAAACATTTTTATTACAATTCCATAAAACCGGCTGATTTCAGGCATAAATATAATATTTAACTATTCAAAAACCTCAAAACCGTCTCAAAAAATAAATCCGGCACCTGCGCGTGAACCCAGTGGCCAACGCCATCGAAAGTTACAAACTCCGCATGTGGAAATTGTGCTTTGATGACAGGAATATCTTCTTCTAAAATATAATGCGATTCAGCGCCGCGAATGAATAATGTTGGGCCGTTATAGATATTTTCGCTGCTAACATCGCCGATGATCTTATCATAATTTTCTACCAAAGCTGGCAGATTCATTTTCCATTTATAACCATCAGCTTCCCTGCCAAGGTTTTTTAATAAAAACTGCTGTACGGCTGGTTGCGGAATTTTTGCAGATAACATTTCCTCGGCATCGCTGCGACGTTCAATTTTATTCAGATCGAGGCTTTGTAAAGCATCCAGAATTTCATCGTGATGCGAATTGTAAGCTTTTGGCGCTATGTCAACTACAATAAGTTTATCCAGTTTTTCGGGATATGTGAGCGCGAATTGCATTGCCGTTTTACCGCCCATGCTGTGGCCGATAATATTTGCTTTCTCTATATGCTGGTTCGCTAAAAAATGCTTTAGGTCATCCGCAAGAATTTCATAATTAAAATCATCGCTGTGCGGCGATTTTCCGTGGTTACGCTGGTCAACAAGCCAAACCTGGTATTTCTCAGCGAATTTCCCGCCCAAAGTATGCCAGTTATCCAGCATTCCAAAAAGGCCGTGCAGGATAATTAAATGCTCGCCGGCATTACCGTATTTCTTAAAATTCAGCTCCAAAACTTATTTTATTTTCGTGTTTTCATCGCCGGTTACAACATTTTCATCTGGCATTTCATCATACGGCGCATTCAGCTTCACAGGGTTAGATTTTTTACGCAGTTTCATGTTTAACATCTCTACCATAAACGAAAATGCCATAGCCGTATAAACATAGCCTTTTGGTATATGCTGGTGGAAAGCTTCCGCGCAAAGCAAAAAGCCAATTAATAAAAGGAACGAAAGCGCCAGCATTTTTACGGTTGGATGATTATTTACAAAATCGCTGATCTTTTTGGCGAAAAGCAGCATCACGATCATGGAAATAATTACCGCAATAACCATAACCGAAATATGCTCGCCTATACCAATTGCGGTTAAAATACTATCAACCGAGAAAACGATATCCAGCATAACAATCTGGAATATAGCGGCTGAAAGAAGCATCGGCTTAATTTTGCGCTCATCGTGCTCACCCTCGAGCTTGCTGTGAATTTCGGTTGTACTTTTAGTCAGCAGGAAGATACCACCCGCAAGCAGGATAAGATCTTTAGCGCTGAAAGCAAACGTACTGACGGTGAAAAGCGGCTTCTGTAGCTTCATTATTTCGGTAATGGTAAACAGCAGCGCAATTCTGATGATCAATGCCAGGGCGAGGCCGATTGTACGCGCTCTTCCCTGCTGCGCTTTGGGCACCTTACCAGCCACTATGGAAATAAATACAATGTTATCTATACCCAGAACCACTTCCATCAGGGTAAGCGTCAGAAGGCTCATGATACCTTCCGGTGTAAGAAATATGCTGAAATCCATATATACTATTGGCTAAAAATACTTTGGTGCGCAAAAATAAGTTTTGCTTCTTTGCTAAATGCTAATTTTACATTTTTGTTTTATACAGCTGCCACCAGGGCACATACGGTTTATCATGATGCTCGTAATGATAACCGAAAAAATAACAGCTCAAAAATGCCCAAACGTGATTCTTTTTTTGCGTGGATGATTTATGGATGTTATTATGCTCGCCTTTATGTGGCAAATATGTGCCAAAATAGAACAATTGCAAAGTGCTGAGAATAGCAGGAATCATCCAGAAAAGCGCAATGTTCCAGTCGCTGAACCAGATTTTCAAAAGGTTGAAAGTCAACGCCATCAGCACAATTTGCCACCAGGTTATGTAATTCTTAAGGAAGTTGAAATACCAGACGAAAAAAATTCCGTGGTGATAATCTGGATCGTGTTCTGTAGCTACTTCGTTATGATGCAGGAAATGTTTTTGTTTTAACCTTGGAAACCAGTTGTACGCCACCAGTAAAGCTGTAAAAGTGCCGATGATATCATTCCATTTTTTATTGCGGGAAACTGTTCCGTGCATGGCATCGTGCGCAGTAATGAATAAGCCTGTGTACAGATGCGTTTGCAGTAAAATAATTATCGGGATAATGATGAAAGCATTTTTTGGGTTTATGCTATATGGAAGAGCAAGGTACAGTACCGCAAACCAGCAAACCACAATAACCATAGCGATGGGAATGCCGTAATGGTAATTGATTTTTGGTTTCAGTTGGTTCATTTTTATTATTTATTCCGCAGATTCCTAATGGTTGTATCTTTTAAAACCAATGTGAAATTATAGTTGCTGTATTTATATTTTCGCAAGCCGATCAGCTCCATCGTCGTATCATTTTCCAATACATTTTCTTTTTCATCAACTTCAAAATGATAATCGCGCGAAATCAAATGTCCGGCTTCTCCAAGGCTGTCACCGGGAAAAATCCAATCGGTCCAGTGCGCGTAAATGCCAGAATCGCTTGAACTATTTGTTTTCTCGATGAGCTTTAATGTTTTGCCATCCCACGAAAAAAGATACTGCCCTTGTGTGTAGCCGCAAGCGGGATAACCGTAATTTATAGTAAAAAGCGTGATTGCCGGCTTAAATTCCCGTGTAAAGTTCTGTTCGAAACCAAGATCGCTATAGGCTGTGAAATTATGTTTCGCCAGTGTTTTATTCCCTTTTACAAGCAAAACTTCACAGGGATTATCTAAAATTTCATCTACTTCGCCAGCCAGTTTTAAATAACGGTAAATAATTAAAGCTTTGGAAGAATCGGCTAAAATAATTTGTCCGCCCGCGCCCAATTGCCTGCCTTTTAGATATCCTTTAATTGTTGAATCGCCATTTAAAGAAACCACTTTGTAAATATTTTCTGGCGGGAAATAACCAAACCCATTGTAACTTGTGCCTGCGTGTTCCAAAACCTCGAGCGAATCGCCAAGTTTTGGTTTATAAGCAGTGTTTTTTAGGGTAGAATCTGCAAAAATTGTGGCGCCGTCCACTGCAATAAAGGCTTTGCTGAAATATTCATGCTGCACAACCGGCTTTTCTTTCTTAAGAACAGAATCGGTTAAAGACTCTGTAATAGTTTCAGTTGTGCTTGAATTCCTTGCCGTTTCGGTACAGGAAATAAAAAATAGGAATGAAATAAAAACGAGTATTCTGCCTGCCATATATCAAATATATGAAAAATGCTTTTCTATTTTTCAGAAAGATTTCCTTTCTGCAAATACTCAAAAAAGGCCACGTTCATCAGCAATAAAAGCATGGAGTAAATAGAATCTTCGGCGGGAATGGTGTAAATGCGCAAACCGAGATTTTCAGCATCGTTATACATCACAACCGGTAAAGCGGTCAAAATGCCATTTACCAGCAAAAACGGTATGATTTGTATAAGATAAGCGAGCAGAAAATAACCCCAGTGCGGTAGTTTCAGCCAGAACATACAAAGCAGTATGAACAGCGAAGTGAAAACAAAAACAGTTGTCGTATATAATTTCCCGATGAAGAATATTCCTGCAAGCAACAACAAAATGGCTAAAACCAGGAAAAATATACGGCTGGATTTATGCGAAAACAGCGATGGGAAGTATTTTGGAAGCACTTCATATATGAAAACGCAGGCGTACGGAACGGTGAGAAAAAACAGCCATTCTTCCAGCGGCAAACTGAAAATTTTGATGCCTAAGATATACTTTTCATTGAATTGCCAAACACCTGAAAGTGTGAAAAATGCATCCCAAACCAAAAAGAAAACTGCTGTGATAAAAATAGCCGGGAACAGGTATTTCCATTGTTTGTAGAAGGCCACTTTTTTATCGAAACTGAGCACAAAAGGGAAAAATACCGTTGCCAGGTTGATGATAAGGTACGTGTATTTTTCAGGAAACATGTTGCTGCAGGGTTTTCCGTTCAGTTTCGGTAAGCATATTGGTTTCCAGCATAAAACGCGAAATTACAGCTTTTACATCACCCTGGCAACGATGCACATTCGCCAAAATTACTTTTTTATCTTCTTCCAGGTTGCTGCTGTAGCCCAAAAATCGCGGAACATAATATTGTATGGAAAACCGCAGGAAACGCATTTCCGCATCAGTCGGGTTTTGCGAAATGGCTTTATTTAATGACTGCTGCGATTTTTTAAGATAATCTAATTTATTGTACGGGTTAAAAGCATGTTTCGCCATCAACGACTGGAAAGCGCCGTAATACGCCATGTACAAGGCATTTGAGTTTTTCACAGCTTCCAGCTCATTCAGCATTTTCACCGTAAGTTTTTCATCTTCAACTGCTTTGGTGAAATTCAACCGAAGCGTATTGATATCAATCGCCCATATATGCGTGGTGTAAAAAATGCTTACAAGTATGATGAAAACGTGCTTCATTTCTTTATCGTGATAAACCATGTAGGGACAGGTCGCGACCTGTCCTGCTGGTCGTTTTATGGGACAGGTCAAGCCCTGTCCCTACAAATTCCATATATACCTTAACCTAAAAATGCTTTCGTATTCTTGTTCGCTGATAACACGTTGCAATGCAACGTCTCTACAAAACCAATTTTACAATTTTCCAAGTCAAATCAGATTCATTTTTTTGCTCAGGTAGCTTTGCAACAACAGTGCAATTTTTTTCTGGTTAGAAACGCGAATACGGCTTTGCATAATTTTGGCGGCATCAACTTTTTTAATCTTGTTGAAAAGGCTCAGGTAATATTTGTACGCCAGGTAAACGCCTAATCTTGCGCCCTCGGGTAAATTCAGAATACCTTTATACGCTTCGTCAAATTCGTTTTGTATATCCGTCTCAATCTGTGTTTTGCTCAGGTTGTTGAAGCTTTTCCATTCTACGCCGGGAAAATAAACTCTACCGCGCTCCTCGAAATCGCTCTGAACATCTCGCAAAAAATTCACTTTCTGGAAAGCAGAGCCCAGCTTGCAGGCAAAAGGTTTCAGAGACTCATATTTCTGTTTATCGCCTTCGCAAAAAACCTGTAAACACATCAAACCCACTACTTCCGCCGACCCATATATATATTCCTCAAAAGATTGTTGCGCATGTTTTGAAGTCTGCAGATCCATTTCCATGCTGCGCAAAAACTGCTCTATATGCAACAGATCAATCTCATATTTATTTACAACTTCCTGGAAGGCATGCAAAACCGGGTTCAGGCTAATTCCTTCATATATAGCCCGGTATGTATCTTGTTTAAATTTTTCGAGCAACGATTCCTTATCAAAATCATGGAAAGTATCCACAATTTCATCGGCAAAACGCACGAAGCCATAAATGCCGCAAATGGGTGCGCGGAAACGTTTATCGAGCGTTTTTATGGCCAGCGCGAACGAGGTGCTGTAATTGCGCGTAACAATTTCGCTGATGGCAAAAGCCGTTTTACTGTACAGTTGCGTGCTCATGTAAAATTCTGTCTGTAACCAGTTTAGAGCCTATAACTACAATCGGCAAACCCGTACCCGGCGTGGTGCTCGCACCCACGTAATACAGGTTTTTAAATTTCTCATCTTTATTGCGCGGTCGGAAAGCGCCTATCTGTTTCATGCCGTGCGCAAGGCCCAAACCGCTGCCTTTGTAAAGATTAAAATTCTGCTGCCAGTCTTTCGGCGTCCAAATGGTTTTTGTTAATGTATTGGATTTTATGTCGTAACCAACGCGGTTTCCCAGATCGTTGATAATTGTATCTGCCAGTATCTCAGCATCTTCCCAGTTTGGTTTGTAGCGCAAATCCGGAACCGGGCACAGGATGAACAGGTTTTCACAGCCTTCCGGTGCGCAGGTAAAATCACTTTTACTGCTCGCATTTACGTAATAATAAGGCTTTTGCGGGCTGATGCTTGTTTTGAAAATGGTATTTGCGTAATCTTTAAAATTTTTGCCGAGAAAATAATTATGATGCTGCAACTTGTCAATTTTTCCTTTCACACCTAAATAAATAGTAAAAGGCGAAAGCGTCCATTGCATTTTATCTAGCTTCGGCTCGGTGAATTTTTTATGGCCGATGATGTTTCCGCGGAAAGCGGCCGCATCGCTGTTGCTCACGTAAATATCGGCCTGCCATTTTTTATTATTCTGATCCAGGAAATAATTGATGCCAAAAGCATTTGCGTCCACAGATTTTATTTCCGTATTGTAATGTATTTTTACGCTTCGCTCATCGAGTAATTTCAGTATTTCTTCCGTAATTTTATACATGCCGCCTTCCACATGCCAGTAACCATCGTGCTTTAACTCGGTGTAATTCAGCAAACTATACACTGCCGGCGTATCGAATGGCGTGGCGCCGAGGAAAAATGCCACAAGCGAAAAAATCACTTTTACTTCTTCACTTTCGAAATGCTTTTCCAGCTCCGTCCACATGCTTCGGAAAAGGTACGGCGTATGTTTCAGCGGAACTTTGCTCAGCGAAACCAAGTAATGCAGAATAGAATTGAAGTTCTTCTTAATTACTTTATGTTCTGTATCGTGAAAAATGGTTGCTGCATTACGGAGGTATTTTTCCGCGCGCTTTTCAAAATCCGGTTCTGTTGCCGCGAACTGTTCCGCAAGCATTTTCAGCGACTTGTATATATGAAAAGGTTTTTCGTTGCCTTCAAAATACACGGAATAAACAGGATCTAAAGCTTTTAATTTCAGCGGGTTTGGAATATTGCAACTACTGAAAAGCTCATCAAATTCATAGCTCATGCTGAAAAATGACGGTCCTACATCGAATGTAAAACCATCCTTTTGCATCTGGTTCAAACGCCCGCCCGCCTGGTGATATTTCTCTACAATTTCCACCGCGTAACCTGCAGAAGAAAGGCGCAAAGCCGTACTTAAACCGCCCAGGCCTGCACCAATTATCAATACTTTTTTCTTGTTCTGCATATATGGATTACGCTAAAAATGCTTTCGCACTTAAAATCTTACGACACAATATTAATGATTAAATTACACATTTGTTTAAACATTTAAAAAATATTTTAAACAAAATAATTTTGTAAGCGAAATCGCAGCCTGCTAAATCTGGTTTCAGAAGGCAATATAAAATCAGACTGCGTTTTTAACGCAACCAGAAAAGGAGAATAAGGTTTATGATTTTACAGGCTCGAAATAAGTGAACCCGTATAAGCTGCGCCGTTTTTTGCAGTATTTCTTATGCTGTTCTGCTCTATCATTTGAATAGCTTCCTGCAAACTTTGACACAAACGTACATTAGATGGTGTTTTGAGGTTTACAGCAAGTGCCTGCCTGCCAGAAACGAGGATCTGCGATTGCGGGAATTTTTCGCTCAGTGTATTAATATAACCCTGTACGCTCGATTCGCCGGGGTAAGAAACACAAAGCGTTATCATATAATCCGGCTTATAATCTTTATACGTTTCTTCAACATCGCCCAGCGGCACGCTTGCGCCAAGGTATAAAGTATGGTTTCCGCGGGCGCGAATAATGTAATTAATGAATAGCAGGCTCAGCTCGTGCATTTCGCGTTCCGGCAAAAACAGCATGTACTTTTTCGTTTCCGTATGTCGCATTTGTATCTGCCCGTCCATTGCCACAATTATTTTCTGGCGTATAAGGTTAGATATAAAATGTTCCTGCGCCGGGCGTATTACAGCTGTTTGCCACAGGATACCAATTTTGTTAAGAAACGGGAAAATTATATTCAGGAAAGTATTTTCGAAACCCACACGCAGGATGTTGGTGGAAATTATTTTTTCGAAAGCTTCTTCATCGAACTCAATCATGCCAACAACAAGCGCATCTACCTGATTTGTGTACTCAAAATTAGATTCGCTAAGGGCGAGCACTTTTTCTTTCACCTGCTTTTCGCTCATGCGCGCAATGCGCGAAATCTTAAAGCCGTTTTTATTCAGCAGCGATATGTTAAGCAGGTGTTTAAGGTCTTCTTCCGTATAAAAACGAATATTTGTATTGGTACGGTTTGGTGAAAGTATATTATAACGCTGCTCCCAGATACGGATGGTATGCGCCTTAATACCAGTTAAAACCTCAAGTTCTTTAATTGAATAAGTGCTCAAATTATTATCCTGTTTGATTGCGTTTATAGAAATACACTTTTGTTTAATGCAGACTAAACATAACCTGCATATGCAAATATAAGCAAAAGCGCTTAAATATAAACATAATTTTATGCAGCTAGTTCAAACTTGCACCAATAAATATGCATTTTGTTTAATAAAAACGGAAACTAATAAAGAAAGCGAGCTGTAAAAAGTAAACAAAAACGGCCAGCCAGTTCACATGCAATTGCACTAAAGCGTTGCGCATAAACCCTAACATTACAGCGGATACCACAAACCAGCCCGCATAATTTTGAAGAGGAATGTGGTTATTCTTCCACAACCAAAGGCCGAAATGTATAGCGAATGGCTCCAGGAAAATATCAATAAAAACCATTATTGCCGAGCCTGCCAATATATAAAGAACCATATTCAGCCGCCACAGTTTTAGGAAGTTCGCCACGGAATAAATCAATACAAGCCAGTTAAGGCCAATCAGTAAAGGTATATCATCCAGTTTCCAGCCTAAAGTTTCGCCATAATAATACTCGCCGAAAAATATGCCGGTTTTAACGCCCAGCCACTCTACCAGAAACCCGGCGCTGAAAATACCTGCACAGGTTAATAAAAAACGCCTTGTGAACGATTGATGAAACGCAAAGGTTAAAACCGCGGTAACAACCAGGTTTAGCCAGGTAAGAGATTGAAACTGTGCGCTATAACCTGCGCTTGATAACCCCAGCCGGCCTACAGTATAAATAATGGTGAGAAAAAGCGCGGCAGGTATTAAATGTTTCTTCCTTTCCATGTATTTTGCCGCGTATAGGTTTTATAAACAGATTTTACGCCCAGCCACAGCCACACGCATATATGCACCGGATGAAAAATGCTTTGTTCCGCCAGGTTATATTTCGCTAAATAACTTACACCCATTTTCAGTAAAATTCCAGCTAAAAATAAGATAAATGTAAACTCAATGGGTAACGTGAAAAGTATGAGTATTGGAAAGAAAACGGTGATCAAAAAATAAAATGTAATTAGCAGAATATTATTACCGAAACCCGCAAAAAGGTTCTTGCTGAAACCTTTCATCGCATCTTCAAATCCTTCATACATTCGGCACAAAACCAGTCGGTTCCCAAGCAAAGTTTCCGTTCTGTATCCTTCGGATTTCATTGTTTTAAGTATGGAAATATCTTCTGTAACTGTCAGTTTCAAGCGCTCGTGCCAGTTTTTATAGCTTGCTTTTCTGAAGAACATGAATTGCCCGTTCGCTGCCGCAAAAGCCGGATTTCCACTCCTTAATATCAATCGTAAAGGCAAGAGCGTGAGTAAGATATAATGCATGAAAGGCACAACTATTTTTTCACCTGTACTTTTCAGAAGCTGGTCAGGAAAAAAGGAAAGCAGGTCTAAAGCATTTTTCTGTATTTCCATATATGCGCTTTCAATGGCTTCCGGTTTTAAACGAACATCCGCATCCACAAACAACAGGTATTCACCATTCGCATGATTTTTCAATTGATGGCAAGCCCAGTTTTTTCCAAGCCAACTTTCGGGCAACTTTTCTCCTTGTAAAATTTTTGCTTTAAGGTTTGATGCATTTTCTCGGAAAAAATAAACCACTTTTCCGAAAGTATTGTCTTCAGAATTATCATCTAAAACTATAATCTCTATATTTTTATAAGTTTGATTTTTTAAGTCGTTCAGAACATTCAGAATGTTATTTTCCTCGTTTCTTGCGGGAATTAATACCGAAATCAAAGGTTCAACACCTGAAGCATTTTTTGACAATTGGAGATATGGCTTTGTGAGAATATTCGCCAGCACAACTGCCAGCCGAATCAGCAAAAAGCCAAGCGTTATGTAAAATATCCAGATCATTTTCTATAATGAAATCAGCAGGTTTTTGCGCCTTGCTCTTCGCGGCATTGTTTGTAAAAATTTTGATATTCCTCCTGAATTTCCTTTATATCAATTTCGCCAACCCGAAGCATTTTTTCGCGAAAGTATATATGCAAAGTTGGTTTCCGGTTCGAAAAATAATCAGGCAAAACAACGGCCTGCAACAACAAAACATCGTTTTTCAGGCTTGAGATTAGATGCAGAATCCCGCTTTCCATTTCATTATTATCCGCATACAATGAATGAATTTTACCTTGTGGAAAAACGGTTACAATGTTGTTTTTATCGCTCAACAATTCCCGCGTATAATTTAAACTTTCAATTACTTTCCTCGAATTTTTCTTAATTGAAAACGCGCCTACTTTGCTGAAAAACATGCGCTTGGAAAGCTCTTCTTCAAGCATCATCAAATAAAAATCCTTACCTAAAAACCGCTTGTTGTAATCATAGAAAATAAATCCGTCCCACCAGCTAAAATGGTTCGGCATTAATAAAACCGGCAAACCCGAAGCATTTTCCGGCATATTCATATATGTAATATCATGAAAGTCCTTCCGCAAAATATACCGCAGGTATTTCGCCATCACGAAATTTGCCCATTTGCTATGCTTCGCCTTTATCATTTCAATGAAAGAATGAATGAATGTAAGAATGAATGAGTGAATAAGTTAAAATTGCCGATTTTCATTATAAATTCCATATATCAAATATCGAAAAAATGCTTTGCTGGTTACTGGTGAATGCAATATTCTTTCATTCTTACATATATTCAATCTTTCATTTTACTAAATCGCTCACAATCTTGGCACTCAATAAACATAATGGAATGCCGCCGCCGGGGTGTACGCTGCCGCCGCAAAAATACAGGTTACTTATTTTGTTTGAAAAGTTGGGATGCCTCAGAAACGCCGCGAATTTACTGTTGCTTGCCGAGCCATATAACGCGCCCTGGTATGATGATGTTTTTTCCTCGATATAACGCGGGTCAACAACTTTTTCACTTAAAATATAATTGCGCAGGTTTACGCCCAGCGCGCGGTTGAGTTTTTGTATGATATTATTCCGCGCATCCGATATGATATTATCCCAGTTTTGTCCTGTATTTGGCGGAACGTTGATCATCACGAACCAGTTTTCTTTACCGTTTGGCGCATCCGAAGCATTTTCCTTACAGCTTATATATGTATAAACAGTTGGATCATCGTAAACGGTTTTATGCTTGAAGATGGCGTATTGCTCTTTCAGGTAATTTCCGCTGAAAAAGATGTTGTGAAGGTCCAGGCTGGCAAAACTTGTATCAATTGCCCAGTAAAATATCAGCGCCGAAGAGCTTCGTTCCTGGCTTAGCTGCGCTTCCGGCGCTTTTTCCTGCGGAAGCAGTTTACGGTAAGTTGTCCATACATCGGCATTGCTTACAATGATGTCATAATCCAATTCTTTTCCTGCAATCTGCAAACCTTTGGCTTGTGCGTTGTGCGTTAAGATTTTTTCTACGGGCAACTGGTATTGTATGTTTACGCCAAGCTCAACGGCCAGTTTCAGCAAAGCGCGCACAATGCTGTACATACCGCCTTCCGGGTAATACGCGCCAAGGTTATGCTCCAGGTGCGGAATAATACCAAGTGTTGCCGGCGCCTGGTAAGGATCTGAGCCATTGTACGTAGCAAAGCGATCGAAATACTGAACCGTTTTTTCATCCTTAAAAGCAATGGCATTGGCGCGGTGAAGCGTTTTAAATGCCTCAAGCTTATGTGTTTGCAAATATGCCTTAAGCGCGGCAGGCGATATATAGGTTGAAAACTTATGCAGCGAACTTTGCAGAAAGACCTTGTGTGTAAGCTGATATTTTTTGCGGCTCTTTGCAAGATAACCTTCTATACTTTTGGCGTTATCTTCAGTTTTATTCTCTACTTCCTGCGCAAACTTCTGCGGATCGGCCCAGGCGTTTAATTGTGTGCCATCTGCATAAAAATATTTTGTGAGCAGGTTCAATTTGTGATAACGAAGATAATCTGCAGGATTTTTGCCTGCCAATGCAAATAATTCATCAACCAGCTCAGGCATTGTAAAAAGGCTGGGGCCCATATCCCAGCGGAAACCATCCTCTGCAAATGAAGCAATTTTACCGCCTGCAGATCTATTCGCCTCATATACATCAACCGCATAACCTTTTACAGCCAGCCTGATGGCTACCGCCAAACCGGCAATGCCTGCACCAATTATTCCTGCTTTTTTTGCCATATTGCTTATATGGCTTCAAATATCGTTAAAAGAATGCTTACATTTATTAAACAATATTCAGGGTTTTATTTGTAATTTTATATTTCAACTTAAAAAACCAAAGTTTTCACGATATGAAATTCAGCCAATTACTATTTATTATGTTTATAACTTTAATAGGCTTAGCATTTTTAGCGCTAAATAACTTAAAAAGCTAATCATTATGCTAAATTTTATTATAATTACTCTATTTATTCTAAGTAATTTTTACGCAGCAGCTCAGGAAAGATTTTATCGTTTGATGCCAGGATGGACAAGCAGCAAAACATTTGAATGGAATGGTTATTACCTTAATTGGGGCACAGATGTAACTTTCGGTGCTAACAACTACTTAAAATTGGGTGTTATTGGTACAACAATAAGCAAAAGCGGAGAAATTACTGATACTGTACGTTTTTATCTTGATACTATAGTTAACGATACTACAA